>JAICHQ010000012.1 GCA_025924815.1 Nocardioides sp. | reverse complement strand
CAAGGTCGTGGTCGACGCCGGCGTCGACATGTTCGTCATCCGCGGCACGACCGTGAGCGCCGAGCACGTCAGCGGCCAGGCGGAGCCGTTGAACCTCAAGGAGTTCATCTACGAGCTCGACGTCCCGGTGATCGTCGGCGGATGCGCGACGTACCAGGCGGCGCTCCACCTGATGCGCACCGGCGCGGCCGGCGTGCTCGTCGGCTTCGGCGGTGGCGCGGCGCACACGACCCGAACCGTCCTCGGAGTGGCCGTCCCGATGGCCAGCGCGGTGGCCGATGTCGCCGGAGCGCGTCGCGACTACATGGACGAGTCCGGCGGACGCTACGTGCACGTCATCGCCGACGGCTCGATCGGCCGCAGCGGCGACCTCGCCAAGGCGATCGCATGCGGCGCCGACGCGGTGATGATCGGCTCGCCGTTCGCCCGCGCCAGCGACGCACCGGGTCAGGGCTTCCACTGGGGCGGTGAGGCGGTCCACGCCGCCCTTCCGCGCGGAGAGCGGGTGGCGATCGGCACGGTCGGCACGCTCGAGGAGATCCTGTTCGGCCCCTCGCGCGTCGCCGACGGGACGATGAACCTGGTCGGTGCCCTCAAGCGCGCGATGGCGACCACCGGCTACACCGAGCTCAAGGAGTTCCAGCGGATCGAGATCGTCGTCTCCTGACCGTGCCACCCGAGCCGGTGCCGTCGAGGCTCGCAAGACGTCGAGAATCTGGCTCGTTGGTGTCCGTGACCACAAGTTGCACCCTCCTGGGGGTTGTGCCGGACGCCGATCTGGCTCACCCTGCGTTGCACCGCAGTCTGTCCGTCCGGGGGGAGGACATGCGGGGCGCAGTGGTCGACCAGGGGGGAGAGACATGACGATTGCGGCCACGATGCGGGAGGCCGGCGAGGACCGTTGGGGCCGCCGTACACCGCTCACGCTGCACCTCGACGATCTGGCCGTCGAGAAGCTGATGTCGGCGCTCGGACGCCGACCGGACGGGTCCGGTCCCCGGGCCCTGCCCGACGAGCTGACCCGGCTCACCGATCGGGAGCTGACCGTCCTGCGGGCGATGGCCACCGGCGCCACCAACGCCGAGATCGCCGCCGAGCTGTTCGTGTCGGTCGCCACCGTCAAGACCCACGTCGCGCGGGTCCTGGCCAAGCTCGGCCTCCGCGACCGCGTGCAGGCCGTGGTCTTCGCCTATGAGTCGCGGCTGGTCATCCCGCGCTGAGCCTCACGTCGAGGAGGGCGCAGAGGCTGCGCAGGCCGCTCTCGACCAGCTCGGGGCCGCCGGGGCCCTGGCCCCACATGACCTCGTACCAGGGGCCGAGGCGGTGCCAGTCCAGCGCCCGCCCCAGCTCGTCGTCATCGACGTGGTAGGCCGTCGCCACGGCCTCGGAGAACGGCTCGGGGGCGCCGTACAGCGGCCACGCCAGATCGACCGCGGGGTCGGCGACGCGGGCGTCCTTCCAGTCCAGGACGCCGACGATCCCGCCGGCGTCCGTGGTCACATGGTGGGCGGCCAGGTCTCCATGGACGAGGGTCGCCGGGGTCGGCAGGGCGACCCGGCGCAGGAGGCTCTGCGCGGCGTCCTGGTGCTCGGGCGGGACCAACGGCACGACCCGGTGGAGCATCCGCTCGAGGGTGGCCAGGAGCTCGGCCCGGGCGGCGGTCCGCTCCGGGATCCCGGACTCGACGTAGATGTTGACCGGCATGTCGTGCAGGGCGCGGAGGAACTCGCCGAACCGGCGCCCGTCGTCGCGCGAGAGGGGCGCGGCGGTCGCGAGCTCGCCGGCCACGAGCCGATGACGCACGCGCAGCGGTGACTCGTCGAGCACGATCGGGACCGGGACGTCGAGGGGCAGCAGCGGCGCGAGCCGTGGCATCAGCCGCACCTCGTTGCGCAGCTGGGTCTCGGCGTCGGGGAAGGCGGGCACCCGGTCGAGCCAGCGGCCCTCGGCCACCGTCGCGGTCGTGTCCCAGCCGTGGTGGGTCTCGCTGCGGTCGGCGGCCCGTGCGCGCAGCCAGTCGTCGAACAGTGCCCGGGTGTCGGGCATGAAGGGGACCTCGGGGTCCGCCAGGCGGTCCAGCAGCCGTTCGACGCTCAGCCACGCGCCGTACGCCACCTCCTCGGGCTGCGGCGTGATCGGCCCGTCCCAGGTCGTGACGAAGCCGAAGGAGTGATACGACGTCTGGCCGTCGGAGTAGTCGCTCTCGCCGAGCGGCTCGAGCTCGCTGGTGACGCCGAGCTCCTCCGCGAGCTCGCGCCGCGCCCCCTCGACGGGGTCCTCTCCGGCCAGCAGCACGCCGCCCGCGGTGTAGTCCCAGTGGGCGGGATAGACGTCCTTGGTCGGCGTACGACGATGCACGTAGATGCGGCCGTACGGGTCGCGGACGACCACGCCGGTGGCCGCGTGCCGGAGATTCTGGGCGCGCATCTGCGAACGAGGGGCGCTCCCGTGAGGATGTCCCCCGTCGTCGTAGAGTGCGACGACCTCCTCGGCCACGGGACTATGAAACCCCACAAACCCCGTCAGTTCTCCCGAAGCCCGCGAGTCGTGTCGCCGTCCGGGTTCAGGCCGTCGACCGCGATGCGGGTCATCCGGCGGGCCTCCAGGAGCCGCGCGCGGTCCCCGTCGCCGTGCGCGAGCGCGGCCAGCACCGGCCGGACGCGGATGGGATGTCCGGGGGAGTAGACGTTCCACGACGTCGGGACGTACGCCGCGCGGGTCACCGCGAACCCGTGCGTGCCTTCGGCGAACGTGAAGCGGACGCTGATCCCCTCATAGGCCCGGGGGTACGTGGGGTCGCTCTGGCCGACCATGTTGCCCATCCCGTAGACGACCCACTTCCCGTTGACCTTCGTGACCGGCTGGACCACGTGGGCGTGCTCGGCGAAGACCAGGTCGACGTACGGGCTCGCGGTGAGGCGGCGTACCAGGGCGACCTGCTGGGCGTTGGGGAGCCGCGAGTACTCGTCGCCGCCGTGGTACTGCACCAGCACGATGTCGGCCCCCGCCGCCTTGGCGGCCCGCGCCTGTGCGATCAGGTTGTCGGCGTCCCACATCGAGACCGCCCAGCGCTGGTCGGCCGGGAGGGTGAAGCCGTTGAGGGAGTATGTGCCGCCGACGATGCCGACCCGCACGCCCTGGGACGTGGTGAGGACGACCGGCCGCCGGCGCTCGGCCGCGCTCCGGAACGTGCCGACCTGACGGACGCCGGCCCGCTCCAGCAGGTTCGCGGTACGCACCAGGCCGTCGACGCCCTGGTCGATGCTGTGGTTGGAGTCGGTGGTGCAGGCGTCCCAGCCCATCGAGGCGATCCAGCGCGCGATCTCCGGGGGCGCCGCGAAGACCGGATAGCTCGACAGATGCCGGTCGTCGGCGGCGAACGGCACCTCCTCGTGACAGATCGCGAGGTCGGCGCTCTCCACGAGGGGCCTCATCGCCGAGAACATCGGGTCGAAGTCGAAGCGCCGGCCGAGCCCGCGGCGTACGGCGTCCTCGTGCGCGCTCTCCCACACCGTGTTGTGCCACAGCAGGTCGCCGCTCATCAGCACCGTCACGGTGCGAGGTGGCGCCGGCGGGTCGCCACCGGGATCCGACGGGGTGGGGGTCGTTGGCACGTCGGTCGGGACCAGGACCGGGGCCTCGGTGGGCGCTGGAGCCGTCGGCGGGGCCGAGGGCGTGGGTGGCCCCGCCGCGGCGGCGGTGTCGCCGTCGCGCAGCGGGCCCGAGCCGGCCAGGAGGGTCGCCGCCAGGGCAAGGGTCACGAACACGCCGAGGGCGCCGATCCTGGCCAGGGTCCGCACGCATCCTCCGTCTGGTCGCTCGCCGGTGCTGGTTCTGCTGGTGTCTGTCGGTTCGGCGCTCAAGCTCGGGACTGTGACGCCCGGCCGGGTGGTCGGGTTGCCGGGTCAGGAGCGCGGGTGAGAGAGGATCGTGCCGTGGCGTCCCAGTCAAGTGCTCTGAGTCCCGCTGCGCGAGACGACGCGCTGGCCGTGCTGTCGGCGGCGGCCGCGGATCCGGTCGACGTCCTGGTGGTCGGCGGGGGAGTCGTGGGCACCGGTGCCGCGCTCGACGCGGTCTCCCGGGGCCTCAGCGTCGGGCTCCTCGAGCAGCGGGACCTCGCCAGCGGCACGTCGTCGCGGTCGAGCAAGCTCGTGCACGGCGGCCTGCGCTACCTGGAGATGTTCGACTTCGGGCTCGTGCGCGAGGCCCTCGAGGAGCGCGGCCTGCTGCTCACCCGGCTCGCCCCCCATCTGGTGCGTCCGGTGTCGTTCCTCTACCCGCTGCACCACACCTACGAGCGGCCCTACGTCGGCGCCGGGCTCGCCCTGTACGACGGGCTGGCCATGGTCGGCAAGTACGAGATGGGCCTGCCCAAGCACAAGCACCTGTTCCGCAGGCAGGTCGCCCGGATCGCGCCCGACCTGCGCACGGACGCGCTCAGCGGCGCGGTCCGCTACTACGACTGCCAGGTGGACGACGCGCGGCTGGTCGTGACGCTGGCGCGGACGGCCGCCCACCACGGCGCCCTGGTCGCCACCCGCACCCGCGTCACCGGCTTCCTGCGCGACGGCGAGCGCGTGGTCGGGGTGCGCGCCACCGATCTGGAGTCGGACCGCGAGCTCGAGGTGCGCGCCCGGGTCGTCCTGAACGCCGCCGGAGTCTGGACCGACGACGTCGAGCGGCTGCTGGGCGGGCCGCCCTCGCTCGACGTCGAGGCCAGCAAGGGGATCCACCTGGTGGTGCCGCGGGACCGGATCCGGTCCGAGTGCGGCTTCATCACCAAGACCGAGAAGTCGGTGCTGTTCGTGATCCCGTGGGGGCGACACTGGATCATCGGCACCACCGACACCGCCTGGGACCTCGACCTGGCACACCCCGCGGCCTCGCGTACCGACATCGACTACCTCCTCGGGCACGTCAACACGCTGCTGAAGGTGCCCCTGGACCACACCGACGTGCAGGGCGTGTACGCCGGGTTGCGGCCCCTCCTCGCCGGCAAGCCCGGTCGCGGGGTCGGCTCGGGAGGTGAGGGCGAGGCCAGGTCGGCGACCACCAAGGTCTCGCGCGAGCACACCGTGGTCAGCCCTGTGCCCGGCCTGGTGCTGATCGCCGGCGGCAAGCTCACGACGTACCGGGTGATGGCGCGCGACGCCGTCGACCTCGCCGTGCGGGACTGGCCGGGCGTCGCCCCGTCCCACACCGAGCGGGTGCCGCTGCTCGGCGCCGACGGCTTCTTGACCCGGACCAACCAGCGGGTGGCCCTGAGCCGTCGCTCGGGGCTCGAGGTCCGGCGGATCGACCACCTGCTGGGGCGGTACGGCGGACTGGTCGACGACCTCCTCGACCTCGTCGCCTCGCGCCCCGAGCTGGGGGCGCCGCTACCCGGGACCGAGGACTACCTGGCCGCCGAGGTCGTCTACGCCGTCACCCACGAGGGGGCCCGCCATCTCGACGACGTCCTCGCCCGGCGCACCCGGATCTCCATCGAGACCTTCGACCGCGGCACCCTGGCCGTCACCGCCGCTGCCGACCTGATGGCCGCCGAGCTCGGCTGGGACCGGTCCAGGCGCGACGACGAGGTCGACCACTACCTGCGCCGGGTCGAGGCCGAGCGACAGTCGCAGGAGAAGCTGACCGACCAGGAGGCCGACGAGGCCCGCGTCAGCGCCCCCGACATCGTCTGACCCCTCGCCCGACCGACGCGTGGCCCGGGCGAAGCTGTTGACATACCCTCGGTACATGAGCGACCGGCACCCGTCCTCCGGCCCCCTCGTCGAGGGCCCGCACGACCCCGAGCACGACCCCACGGCGTCCTACGCCCTCGACCGCGGATACGTCCGCGACCTGACCGAGCGGCTCGTGGCGACGTCGGGTCGCACCGTGGAGGTGCGGTCGCCGATCGGCGACCAGCCGCTCGCGCACATCCCGCAGTCCTCCGAGACCGATGTCGAGGAGGGGTTCCGACGCGCGAGGCGGGCCCAGGAGTCGTGGGCGCGTTCGCCGATCGACGTCCGCGCCGCCGCGTTGCTGCGGCTGCACGACCTCGTGCTCGACCGTCAGAGCGAGATCCTCGACCTGATCTGCCTGGAGTCCGGAAAGGCCCGCAAGCACGCCTTCGACGAGCCGATGCACATCGCGCTGACGGCGCGCTATTACGGGCGTACCGCGCACGAGCACCTCGACAGCCGCCGGGTGCGTGGCGTGTTCCCGCTGCTGACCCGGGTCGACGTCCACCGCCTGCCCAAGGGGGTCGTCGGGGTCATCTCCCCGTGGAACTACCCGTTCACGATGGCGCTGTGCGACGGCCTCCCGGCCCTGCTCGCCGGCAACGCGGTCGTGGCCAAGCCCGACGCCCAGACCATGCTGTCGGCGCTGCTCGCCGCCCGGCTGCTCGACGAGGCCGGCTTCCCGCCCGACCTGTGGCAGGTGGTCGCCGGGCCCGGCGCCGAGATCGGGCCGGCCCTCGTCCAGCGCGCCGACTACATCTGCTTCACCGGCTCGACCGCCACCGGCAGGTCGGTGGCGACCGGCTGCGCCGAGCGGCTGATCGGCTGCTCGCTCGAGCTCGGCGGGAAGAACCCCATCCTCGTGCTCCGCGACGCCGACATCGAGAAGGCCGCCGAGGGCGCCGTGCGCGCCGCCTTCTCGAACGCCGGCCAGCTGTGCGTGTCGATGGAGCGGATGTTCGTCGCCGACCAGGTCTACGACCGGTTCATGGGGCGGTTCGTGGCCCGCACGCAGGCGATGACGCTCGGGACGACCATCGACTGGGGCAACGACATGGGCTCGCTGACCAGCGCCCGCCAGCTCGAGACCGTGATCGCGCACGTCGACGACGCGGTCGCGAAGGGTGCCCGGGTCCTGACCGGCGGCCGGCCGCGCCCCGACCTCGGACCGTTCTTCTACGAGCCGACGATCCTCGAGGGTGTGACGCCGGAGATGACCTGCTTCGGTCACGAGACCTTCGGGCCCGTGGTGGCGGCGTACCGCTTCCACGACGAGTCCGAGGCGGTCGCTCGGGCCAACGACGGGGAGTACGGGCTCAACGGCTCGATCTACAGCCAGGACGGCCCCCGGGCGCGCGCCCTGGCCCGCCGGATCCGCTGTGGCACCGTCAACGTCAACGAGGGCTTCGCCGCGTCGTTCGGCAGCGTCGAGGCGCCGATGGGCGGGATGCGCTCGTCGGGTCTCGGACGACGGCAGGGCGCGGAGGGCGTGCTCCGCTTCACCGAGACGCAGTCGGTCGCGACGCAGCGGGTGACCCGGATCGCGCCGAGCTTCGGACTCTCCGACGAGCGGTTCGGCACGGTGATGACGGCGAGCCTGCGAGTCCTGAAGAAGCTGGGGCGCGCGTGATGGTCCCGCCCGGCGGACGGGGCGACTCCGACTACGACGTGCTCGTCGTCGGCTCGGGGTTCGGCGGGTCGGTCGCGGCCCTCCGGCTCACCGAGAAGGGCTACCGGGTCGCCGTGCTCGAGGCCGGTGCGCGCTTCGCGGACGCCGACTTCGCGGCGACGTCGTTCGACGCCCGGCGCTTCCTGTTCCGCCCCGAGATCGGGTGCTACGGCATCCAGCGCATCGACGCCCTCAGAGACTGCCTGATCCTCTCCGGAGCGGGCGTCGGCGGCGGGTCCCTGGTCTATGCGAACACGCTCTACGAGCCGCCGGCGCAGTTCTACGACGACCCCTCGTGGAAGGACATCACCGACTGGCGCGCCGAGCTCGCGCCGTACTACGACCAGGCCAAGCGGATGCTCGGCGTGGCGGACTACCCGCGGATGACGCCGTCCGACGAGGTGATGAAGAAGGTCGCGGACGGTCTCGGCGTCGGTGAGACGTTCCACCCGACCCCCGTCGGAGTGTTCTTCGGGGGGCCCGCGCAGGAGCCTTCGGAGAAGGTTCCCGACCCCTACTTCGGCGGCGTCGGACCCGACCGCAACCCCTGTCGCCACTGCGGCGAGTGCATGACCGGCTGCCGGCACAACGCCAAGAACACCCTGGTGAAGAACTACCTCCACCTCGCCGAGCAGAACGGCGCCCGCGTGCTGCCGCTGACGACGGTCACCCGGATCGAGTCGCGCTCCGACGCCGAGGGCGGCGGGTACGCCGTCCACGTCCGCTACACCAAGGCAAAGCTCAGGCGGCCCGGCTCGACCAGGGTGATCACCGCCGACCAGGTGGTGCTCGCGGCCTCCGCGCTCGGGACGCAGCGCCTGCTGCACCGGATGAAGGACGAGGGTCAACTGCCCGGGCTGTCGGACCGGCTCGGCCACCTGTCGCGCACCAACTCCGAGTCGATTCTCGGCGCCATCGCCCCGGACACGACCGTCGACTACACCCAGGGCGTGGCCATCACCTCGTCGTTCCACCCCGACGAGCACACCCACATCGAGCCGGTGCGCTACGGCAGGGGAAGCAACGCGATGTCCCTGCTGCAGACCGTGCTCACCGACGGCGACCTCGGGCCCCGGTGGCGCACCTGGCTGAAGGAGATGTGGCGGCAGAAGCTCCGCGTGCTCGACCTCTACGACATGCGGCACTGGTCGGAGCGCGCCGTGATCGCGCTGGTCATGCAGAGCCGCGACAACTCGATCACCGTGTTCACCGGGACGGGTCGCCTGGGGCGTCGCGTGCTCACGTCGCGGCAGGGCCACGGCGAGCCGAACCCGACCTGGATCCCGGTGGCCAACCAGGTGGTCCGGCGGATGGCGGAGATCATGGGCGGGACGCCGGGCGGCTCCATCGGCGAGCCGTTCAACAGGCCGCTGACCGCCCACTTCATCGGCGGCTGCACGATCGGCGACTCGGCCGAGACCGGCGTCGTCGACGCCTACCAGCGCGTCTACGGCCATCCCGGCCTGCACATCGCCGACGGGTCGGCGATCTCGGCCAACCTGGGCGTCAACCCGTCGCTGACGATCACCGCACAGGCCGAGCGCGCGATGGCCCTCTGGCCCAATGCCGACCAAGATGATCCGCGTCCACCGCTCGGCACGGCGTACCGACCCGTCACGCCGGTGGCGCCCACCCACCCGGCGGTGCCGGACTCCGCCCCGGCAGCGCTCCGGCTGCCGGTCGTCGCCGTCACCTGACCCGCCCGGCTTCTCCGGAACGTCGGCTCACGCGCGTAACCCCCGGGTGTGGGCTGTCGTTGAGCGGGTCGGGTCCCCACCGTCGAACTCCCTCCCTTGGTGGTGGCCCGACCCGTCTGCTGCTCTCGCAGGAGGCGGACCAGAGCCCGGCCTCGCTCCCTGATCGGCCGGGCTCTGGCGCGTCCGGGACCGCGGCTAGGCTGCGGTCATGTCGGAGCACGACACCCACGACCTGGTCCTCGTCGTCGACTTCGGTGCGCAGTACGCCCAGCTGATCGCGCGGCGGGTGCGCGAGGCGCGGGTCTACTCCGAGATCGTGCCGCACACGATGCCGGTCGCCGAGATGCTCGCGCGGGAGCCGGCCGCGATCATCCTCTCCGGCGGCCCGTCCTCGGTGTACGCCGACGACGCCCCCGGCATCGACGACGCGGTCTTCACCTCGGGGGTGCCGGTCTTCGGCATGTGCTACGGGTTCCAGCTGATGGCCCAGGGCCTCGGCGGCGCCGTGTCGCCGACCGGAGCCCGGGAGTACGGCCGCACGCCGGTCACGCTGGACCGGCCCGGCGTCCTGCTCGCCGACGTCCCGGCCACCCACTCGGTGTGGATGTCCCACGGCGACTCGGTCGTCGCGGCCCCGCCGGGGTTCGACGTGCTGGCCTCGACCGGGGTCACCCCGGTGGCGGCGTTCGAGGACACCCGGCGGCGCCTGGCCGGCGTCCAGTGGCACCCCGAGGTGCTGCACACCGAGCACGGCCAACAGGTGCTCGAGCACTTCCTGACCGAGATCGCGGGCTGCCGTCCGACCTGGACGATGGTCAACATCGTCGACGAGCAGGTCGAGCACATCCGCGAGCAGATCGGCGAGGGCCGCGCGATCTGCGCGCTGTCGGGCGGGGTCGACTCCGCCGTCGCGGCGGCGATCGTGCAGCGCGCCGTCGGCGACCGGCTCACGTGCGTCTACGTCGACCACGGGATGATGCGCCTCGGCGAGACCGAGCAGGTGCGCCGCGACTTCGAGGCCGTCTTCGACACCCTCGACGTGGTCGACGCGGCCGACCAGTTCCTCGGTGCGCTGGAGGGTATCCACGACCCCGAGGAGAAGCGGAAGATCATCGGCCGCGAGTTCATCCGCACCTTCGAAGCGGCCGAGGCCCGGGTGTTCGGAGACGTCGGCGCCGGCGGTACGGCGTACCTCGTGCAGGGCACGCTCTACCCCGACGTCGTCGAGTCCGGCGGGGGAGCGGGCACCTCCACCATCAAGTCGCACCACAACGTCGGCGGGCTTCCCGACGACCTGGACTTCGAGCTCGTCGAGCCGCTGCGCACCCTGTTCAAGGACGAGGTGCGCCAGGTCGGCGAGCAGCTCGGGCTGCCGCCGACCATGGTGTGGCGCCAGCCGTTCCCCGGGCCGGGCCTGGGCATCCGGATCATCGGCGAGGTGACCCGCGAGCGCCTCGACATCCTGCGAGCCGCCGACCTGATCGCCCGCGAGGAGCTCACCGCCGCCGGGCTCGACCGCGACATCTGGCAGTTCCCCGTCGTCCTCCTGGCCGACGTCCGCTCGGTCGGCGTCCAGGGCGACGGCCGCACCTACGGCCACCCCGTCGTCCTCCGTCCGGTCACCTCCGAGGACGCGATGACCGCCGACTGGGCGCGCCTGCCCTACGACCTGCTCGAGCGGATCTCCACCCGCATCACCAACGAGGTCGCCGAGGTCAACCGGGTCACCCTGGACCTCACCTCGAAGCCGCCCGGCACCATCGAGTGGGAATGAGCGAGGAGAAGGGGTACGGGCCGACATGACCACCCCGAGCACGACCCCGCCGGCGTACCTCGCCGATGACGACCTCCACCGCATCGACGCGTGGTGGCGAGCGGCGAACTACCTGTCGGTCGGTCAGATCTACCTGATGGCGAACCCACTGCTGCGGGAGCCGCTCCGGCCCGAGCACGTGAAGCCACGGCTGCTCGGGCACTGGGGCACCACCCCGGGGCTGAACTTCGTCTACGCCCACCTCAACCGCGCGATCGCGGAGCGGGACCTCGACGCGATGTACATCATCGGTCCTGGTCACGGGGGGCCGGGTCTGGTGGCGGCGGCGTACCTCGACGGCACCTACACCGAGACCTACTCCGAGATCACCCTCGACGAGGACGGGATGGCTCGACTGTTCAAGCAGTTCTCCGTCCCCGGCGGGATCCCGAGCCACGTCGCGCCGGAGACGCCGGGGTCGATCCACGAGGGGGGCGAGCTCGGGTACTCGCTGTCCCACGCGTACGGCGCGGCGTTCGACAACCCGGATCTCGTCGTCGCCGCGATCGTCGGTGACGGCGAGGCGGAGACGGGCCCGCTGGCGACGAGCTGGCACAGCACCAAGTTCGTCGACCCTGCCCGCGACGGTGCGGTGCTGCCGATCCTGCACCTCAACGGCTACAAGATCGCCAACCCGACGGTACTGGCCAGGATCCCCGAGGAGGAGCTCGACCTGCTCCTGCGCGGCTACGGCCACACCCCTCACTTCGTCTCCGGCGACGACCCGGACACGATGCACCACGCCTTCGCCGCGACCCTCGACCGGGCGCTCGACGAGATCCGCGACATCCAGGGTCGCGCCCGGTCCGGTGCGGCCGTCGAGCGTCCTTCGTGGCCGATGATCGTGCTCCGCACGCCGAAGGGCTGGACCGGCCCGAAGGAGGTCGACGGCCAGCGCGTGGAGGGCTACTGGCACTCCCACCAGGTCCCCTTCGCCGACGCTCGGCACGACGAGGGTCATCGGCAGATCCTCGAGGACTGGCTGCGCAGCTACCGTCCCGAGGAGCTGTTCGACGCGAGCGGTGCGCCGGCGGCGGAGATCCGCGACCTCCACCCCGCCGGCCCGCGACGGATGAGCGCCAACCCGCACGCCAACGGAGGCCTCCTGCTCGAGGACCTCAGCCTGCCCGACTTCCGGGAGTACGCCGTGCCGGTCACCGAGCCGGGCACCGGCGCCGTCGAGGCGACGCGGGTGCTCGGCACCTTCCTGCGCGACGTGATGGCGCGCAACGACGACCGGTTCCGGATGTTCTCACCCGACGAGAACAACTCCAACCGTCTCCAGGACGTCCTCCAGGTCACCGACCGCACCTGGAACGCCGAGACCTTCCCCTACGACGACCACCTCGCGGTCGACGGACGGGTGATGGAGATCCTGTCCGAGCACACCTGCCAGGGCTGGCTCGAGGGCTACCTGCTCACCGGCCGGCACGGCTTCTTCTCCTGCTACGAGGCCTTCATCCACGTCGTCGACTCGATGTTCAACCAGCACGCAAAATGGCTCGAGACCACCGACCGCATCCCCTGGCGTCGGCCGGTCGCATCCCTGAACTACCTGCTCACCTCGCACGTGTGGCGACAGGACCACAACGGGTTCTCCCACCAGGACCCGGGGTTCATCGACCACATGGTCAACAAGAAGGCCGGCGTCATCCGCGTCTACCTTCCCCCTGACGCCAACTGCCTGCTGTCGGTGGCCGACCACTGCCTGCGCAGCAAGCAGTACGTCAATGCGATCGTGGCCGGCAAACAGCCGGCGCTGCAGTACCTCGACATGGACCAGGCCGTCGTCCACTGCACCAAGGGCATCGGGATCTGGGAGTGGGCGAGCACGGACGGCGGCGATGAGCCGGACGTGGTGATGGGCTGCGCCGGCGACGTACCGACGATGGAGTCGCTGGCTGCGGTGGGCCTTCTCCGTGGCTTCTTCCCCGACCTGAAGATCCGCTTCGTCAACGTCGTGGACCTGATGCGGCTCCAGGACCACCGAGAGCACCCACACGGCCTGCCCGACGCCGACTTCGACGCGTTGTTCACCCGCGACAAGCCGGTGATCTTCGCCTACCACGGCTATCCGTGGTTGATCCACCGACTGACCTACCGTCGTGCCAACCACGACAACCTCCACGTCCGCGGCTACATCGAGGAGGGCACGACCACGACGCCGTTCGACATGACCGTGCTCAACCAGATCGACCGCTTCGACCTCGCGGCCGACGTCATCGACCGGGTGCCCCGGCTGCGTGATCGCGGCGCCCATGCCCGCGAGTGGCTGCGGAACCGGTTGATCGAGCACGCCCACTACATCCGCTCCCACGGGGAGGACCTCCCCGAGGTGCGCGACTGGCAGTGGGGCGCCGGGGGCGGCCCGCAGCTGAAGACCGCGCACCCGGCCCGCAACACCCCCGAGGCCTGAGGTGCGCGTCCTCGTCGTCAACGCCGGGTCCAGCAGCCTGAAGCTCGCCGTGGTCGACGACGAGGCGGGGGAGGACACGGAGCCGTTGCACGGGACGACCGTGGACCGGTGGGACGGGGCCGACCACCTGGAGCCCGTGCGGGACTTCCTGGACCAGGCACCGTCTGCGGACGCCGTCGGGCACCGGGTCGTCCACGGTGGGCCCCGTCACCGGGCGTCGGTCCGGGTCGACGACGAGGTCGTCGGCTACCTCGACTCGATCGCCGACCTCGCGCCGCTGCACAACCCGCGTGCGGTGGCGGCGATCCGCGCGGTCGGCGAGCTCCTGCCGGACCTGCCCGCCGTGGCGGCGTTCGACACGTCGTTCCACGCCACGATCCCCGACGACGCCGCGACTTACGCCCTGCCCCGGGAGTGGAACCACCGCTACCAGCTGCGGCGCTACGGCTTCCACGGGCTCTCGCACGCGTACGCCGTACGCCGGGCCGCCGGGATCACCGGCCGGCCCCTCGAGGAGCTGCGGGTGGTGTCGTGCCACCTGGGCGCCGGCGCCTCTCTCTGCGCGGTACGCGACGGACGCTCGATCGACACCACCATGGGCTTCACCCCCTTGGCGGGCCTGGTCATGCAGACGCGGGTCGGCTCGGTGGATCCCGGCCTGCTGCTGTGGCTGCTGCAGGAGACCCGTGCCGACACCGCCACCCTGAGCCAGATCCTGGAGAACCAGTCCGGCCTCAAGGGACTCTCGGGCACCTCGGGTGACCTGCGCGACGTGCTGGCCGCGCGGGACGCCGGAGACGCGGACGCCGCGCTCTCCCTCGGCGTCTACGTGCATCGCCTGGTCCGCGAGATCGGCGCCATGGCCGCGAGCGCGGGCGGACTCGACCTGCTCGTGTTCACCGGCGGGATGGGGGAGCACTCTCCCGAGCTGCGCGGCGAGGCCGCGGAGCGGCTGTCCTACCTGGGCGTCGAGCTCGGCGCTGCCGCCAACCTCGCCACGGCCGACGCCGACCTCTCGGCGGAAGGAGCCCGCGTCCGCACCGTCGTGGTCACCGCGCGGGAGGACCTCGAGGTCGCCCGCGAGGTGCGCGGCGTCCTCGACCCGGACGGAAGGGGCTAGCGTCGGTGGCATGACCTGGCTGAGCGATCTCGGCGCCACGAGCCCGGTCGTGGCCGCACCGATGGCGGGAGGGCCGACGACGCCGGCGTTGGTGCGCGGCGCCGCGGGCGCGGGGTCGCTGGCCTTCCTCGCCGGCGGCTACCTGTCGGCCGAGGCGCTGGGGGAGCAGCTCGCATCCGTCGGTGTCGTCACGGGGCCGTACGGCGTGAACCTGTTCGCGCCGAACCCGGTGCCGCTCGAGCCGGTCGCCTACGCGGCGTACCGCGAGCTGATCCGCGCCGAGGCGGAGCGGTACGACGTCTCGCTGCCGCTCGAGCCCGTCGCGGACGACGACGCCTGGCAGGACAAGGTCGATGTCCTGCTCGAGCATCCGGCACCGGTGGTGTCGTTCACGTTCGGGATCCCGGGGGCGCCGGCCCGGGCCGCGCTCCGCAGCGCCGGCTGCCTGCTGGTGCAGACGGTCACCTCGGTCGAGGAGGCGCGCGAGGCGAGCGAGGCAGGCTTCGACGGGCTGGTGGTCCAGGCGAGCGCCGCGGGCGGCCACTCCGGGACCCTCACCCCGAGCGCGATCCCGGCCGACCGACCACTGTCCGACCTGGTGGCAGGGGTGCGGGCGGCCGTCGACCTGCCGGTGCTGGGCGCCGGCGGCATCGGCTCGCGCGACGACGTACACGCGGTCGTCGCGGCCGGAGCCGAGGGCGCCGTCGTGGGGACCCTGCTCCTCCTGGCCGACGAGGCCGGGACGTCGGAGACCCACCGGGCCGGCCTCCTCGACCACACCCGCGAGACGGCCGTGATGCGAGCGTGGACCGGGCGCCCGGCACGGGGCCTGCGCAACGCGTTCTCCGATGCGTACGACGCGTCCGCACCGAGCGGCTATCCCGCCCTGCACCATCTCACCCGGCCCATCCGCCGGGCGGCGGCCGCCGCGGGCGACGTCGAGCGGGTCAACCTCTGGGCCGGGACGGGCTTCCGCGCCGCGCGACGCGCGCCGGTCGCCGAGATCCTGCGGGGACTCGCCTGACCGATCGGGTGGGTGAGCCTCTCAGCGTTCTCACGGTCAGCACCCGTACGCTGGTGGCCGTGCCGCTGCTGGAAGCCGTCAAGGGAGCCGTCCGCCGCCGCCTCGTGGCGCGGGCCGGTGGCATCGACCTGACCCAGGTCCACCGGGTGCCCGACCGGCTGAGCTGGCCGCTCGACCGGCAGCAGGTCGACCCGCACCCCCGCCTGGGCGAGCTGCGGACCAAGGACCCGGTCTCGAAGCTGGTCACCTTCCTCGGGATGGACGTCTGGATCGTCACCGGTGACGCCGAGGGGCGCGAGGTGCTCGGTGACCTCACGTCGTACTCCACCGACGTGCGGCCCTACTACGGCAAGTCCGGCGCCGAGAACGGCGACATCGGCGGCCTCGGCTTCACCGACCCGCCCGAGCACACGCGGCTGCGCAAGCTCCTGACGCCGGAGTTCACGATGCGCCGGCTCGCGCGGCTCCGGCCCGCGATCGACCAGATCATCGACCAGCAGCTCGACGAGACCGAGCGGGTCGCCGCCGCCAACGACGGCGTCGTCGACCTGGTCAAGACCTTCGCGTTCCCGATCCCGTTCCTGGTGATCTGCGAGCTGCTCGGCCTGCGCGACGAGGACCGCGAGACGTTCCGTAGGCTCGGCTCGGCGCGCTTCGACGTCAGCTTCGGCGGTGGCGCGATCATGGGCGCCGTCGGGGCCTCACGAGGGTTCCTGTTCGCCGAGTGCGAGCGCCAGCGCACGGACCCCGGGCCCGGTCTGATCGGCCAGATCATCCGCGAGCACGGCGACGAGATCAACGACTTCGACCTCGGCGGCCTCGCCGACGGCGCCTTCACCGGTGGGCTCGAGACCTCGGCCTCGATGCTGGCACTCGGCACCGTCGTCCTGCTCGACCGCCCGGAGCTGTACGCCGGGATGGCGAGCGACCCCGCCTCGGTGGCGCCCACCGTGGAGGAGATGCTCCGCTTCCTCTCGGTGGTGCAGGTGGCGTTCCCGCGGTTCGCCAAGGACGAGGTGATGGTCGGCGGTCACCGGATCCGCAAGGGCTCGTGCGTGATGGTCCACCTGCCCGCCGCCAACCGCGACCCCCGCACCTATCCCGCGGGCGATGCCATCGACCCCGCGCGTGCCACGGGGTCGCACCTGGCGTTCGGCTACGGCTTCCACCGCTGCGTCGGTGCCGAGCTGGCCAAGATGGAGCTGCGTGCGGCCTACCCCGCCTTGGCCCGGCGCTTCCCCGACCTGGCCCTCGCCGTCCCCGCCGAGGAGCTCGCCTACCACGCCAAGTCCATCGTGTACGGCGTGGAGTCCGTCCCGGTCCGCCTCCACGGCTGAGCCCGCGGCTGAGCCCCCGGCTGAGCCCGCGGCGGACGCGCCGGTCAGGGCTCCAGCGCGTCGACCTGCTCGGCCGCCTCCACCGGCGTCGGCTCCGCGCCGGCCCGGTCGAGCCTGCTCGGCCACCAGATCCTGCTCCCGACGTCGAGGTTGATCGCGGTGACCAGCACCGACCGCACGATCATCGTGTCGAGCAGCACGCCGAGGGCCACGGCGAACCCGATCTCGGCGAACGCCACCAGTGGCAGCGTCGCCAGCACCGAGAACGTCGCCGCCAGCACGAGCCCGGCCGAGGTGATGACTCCGCCCGTGGAGCCGAGGGCGATCAGCGAGGCCCGCCTGGTGCCGTGCTGAGGAGTCTCCTCCCGCACCCGGGTCATCAAGAAGATGTTGTAGTCGATGCCCAGGGCGACCAGGAACACGAACACGAACAGCGGCAGCGAGGCATCGGCCCCCGCGAACCCGAACACGTGCCGGAAGACCAGGGAGCTCAGACCGAGGGACGCACCGAAGGACAGCACGACCGTCGCGACGAGGAGCAGCGGCGAGAGCAGCGCTCGCAGCAGCACCATCAGCACGATCATGACCACGACCAGCACCAACGGGATGATCACCTTGTTGTCGTGCGCCGAGGCCTGCTCGATGTCGGCACTGATGGCGGAACCGCCACCGACCAGCGCGTCGGCACCCTGCACCTGGTGCACGGCCGCTCGGACGTCGTCGACCGTGGCGAACGCCGTCTTCGAGGTCGGATCGGACTCGAGGGGAGCCTGGATCAGAGCCACGCCGCCCTTGACGATCGGCGCGGACGCCTCGCCGATCCCGTCGACGCCCCTCAGCGCCTGGCCGACCGCTGCGGCCTGATCGGCGTTCGCCACGATCTGCACCGGTGACGAGGTGTCGGCCAACCGGTGGTCGATCAGCACCTGCTGTCCGAGCACGGAGTCGAAGTCCTTGGTGTAGGCGTCCTTGGTCGCCAGGCCGTGCGCGTTGAGCTGCACGATGCCGAGGCTGCACACCCCGAGGATCACCGCGGTGACGACCCACACCAGACGCGGGCGCGGGGCGATCCGGGCGCCGATCCGCGCCCAGAAGCCGGTCGCGCTGGGCTCGAGGGTGTCGTACGCCGGCCGGCGCGGCCAGAAGATCCACCGGCCGAAGATCACCAGCAGGGCCGGCAGCAGCGTGATCATCACCAGCAGCCCCACGCCGATGCCGATCGCCGCGACGGGGCCGAGCCCGGCCGTGGAGTTCATGTCGGCGAAGATCAGGCACAGCATCCCCAGCACGACGGTCAGCGCACTGGCGATGATGGCCGGGGTGGCCCGGTGGAGGGCGAAGGCCATGGCCTCGTGCCGGTCCTCGTGGCGATGCAGCTCTTCTCGGTAGCGCGCGACGAGCAGCAACGCGTAGTCGGTGCCGGCGCCGAAGACCAGCACCGTGAGGATGCCCGCACTCTGCCCGTTGACGGTCAGGTCGGCGTGCTTGGCCAGGAGGTAGATCACAGCCTGCGCGCAGGTGAGCGCGACTCCTGCCGAGATCACCGGGAGCAGCCACAGCAGCGGGCTGCGGTAGGTGAGCAGCAGGATGACGATGACCACGATGATCGTGCTGTAGAGCAGCTTGCCGTCGATCCCGGCGAACGCGGCGGCGGAGTCAGCCGCCTGCCCGCCCGGCCCCGCGACGTACAGCGTGGTGCCCGGGACGGTGGCGATCTTCTCGATCTCGTCCTTGACGTCGGGCAGCTTGTTCCAGCCGTCCTTGCCGAAGTTGAACGTCACCTGTCCCTGGGCCACCTGGCCGTCGGGGGAGACCTGCATCAGCTTGCTCGGCTGCGTCGGCGTGCCGTCGAGACCCTTGGCGGGGATGGCACCGTCGATCTGCTGCACCCGGTCGAGCTTCTGCCCGATCGCGGTGAGATCGGCCTCGGTGAGGCCGGAGTCCTTGGAGAACACCAGCACCGTCGGGATCTCGTTCTGGTCCTGGAAGGGCGCGAGCTTGTCGAGGGCCTTGGTGGACTCGGCGCTGGCCGGCAGCCACGAGGAGGCCTGGTTGTCCTGGACACCGCTGAGCTTCCCGGCGACCGACCCGGCCGCGATCACCACGATCACCCAGGCCGCCAGGACGATCCACTTGGTCACGCGTCCGGTCAGCCTGCCCGCAATCTGTCTATGCATGGCAGTAGTCCAGCAGACGGGACCAAGGCCCGTCATCGGGGTTTACCCCGAGTTCTCGCCGCGTTGCCGGATCGTGACCGGATCTGAGGTACCTCACGTCAGCTCGGTCTCCCGGGTCCTCCTGGCGCCGGGCACCGAGATCCTGGCGGCGTCTCGCGACATGCTCGTGGTGGTCGCCTTCTTGCGCAGCGTCGCCACCGAGACGTGCGGCCAGCTCAGGCCGTTGAAGTCGAGCATCACCGTCTGGGTGTACTGCAGCTGCAGGGAGTGCCCGCCGCCGGGCTTCTTGACCGTCTCGATCCAGAAGGTCGAGGTCACGATGTCGGCCGAGGCGTTGTCGGTGAGGAAGAACGTGTTGGCCGTGCCGATGCTCCTGGGCTTGGTGTTGGTCGCCTTCACCCGGAGCACGACGGTGTTGACGATCTCCTGGCCGGAGATCGCTCGGACCAGCACGCGGTTGGGGTCCTTGACCATCCCCTGGGTGATCCCCGGGACGGTGCCGGCGTCGGACGGCTGCCGGAACGCGGTCGTGCGCGACAGCTTCAGCTCCGGGAAGCCCAGCTGCGCGTCCTTGAAGCTGCCGGCGGTCTCGGGAGCGCCGATGGCGAACGGGATGATGTCGACCGGCTTGATGACCGGCGGGCCGGCGATCACCGACGCCTCGCCCTGGGCGAGGACGACGGTGCCGTGCGGGATCGAGGCCATCCGCACGACGGTGGGCGGCTTGGTGGGGACCCTGGTCCCCGGCACGGTGGCCCAGATGCCCGGCTCGATGTGGATGCCGGCGTTCAGGGTGCTGTCGGAGATCTGCTGGAGGTAGTGCAGCCCGAACATGTTGATGTCCTTCTGCGCGAACCCGCGGTTGGGGATCTCGCCGGCGATCTCCTCGAACTCGAGGGTCTCCCGGGTCAGGTTCAGCTCCAGGAACCGGTCCTGCACCTTGAAGTGCGGACGCCAGATGGTGTTGAAGCCGGTGCCCTTCCAGGTGCCGGCGAGGGGCGCCAGCGGGCCCAGGGGGTCGGCGATGTCGGCGAAGGGCTGGAGGTCCGGCTCCTCGAGGGGCGGCAGCGGTTCGAAGGCGAAGCTCTTCTCCAGGTTCATGGGGTCTCCCGCGTGTGTGGGCGTCCGGGCCCCGTGCCCGCGCTCCTGTGGGGGAGGAGTGGCGGTCGGCTGGTCGAGATACCTCAGCCGTACAGGCGGTCGATGACGTCGGCGTACTTGGTGTGGACGATGCGCCGCTTGAGCTTCAGGGTCGGCGTGAGCTCCTCCGACTCCGCGGTCCACTCGGCGGGGAGCAGCTCGAAGGACTTCACCTGCTCGGGTCGTGAGAGCCGGGCGTTGGCGGCGTCGACGGCCGCCTGCGCCAGCTCGAGGATCTCCGGCTTCGCCGCGAGGTCGGCGAGGTCGGTGAACGCGATGCCGCGCGCCTTCGCCAGGACCGGCGCGACCTCCCCGTCGAGGGTGAGCACCGCGACGACGTACGGCCGGTTGTCGCCGTAGGCGAGTGCGTGCCCGATGATCGGCGACTCCTTCAGGAGGCTCTCGATGTTGGAGGGGGCGACGTTCTTGCCCGCGGAGGTGATGATCAGCTCCTTCTTGCGCTCGACGATCGCAAGGTAGCCGTCGTCGTCCATGGCGCCGATGTCGCCGCTGTGCACCCACCCGTCCTCGTCGAGCAGCGCGTCCGTCGCGTCGGAGCGGCGGTGGTAGCCGGGCGTGGTGATCGGGCCGCGTATCAGCACCTCGCCGTCGTCGGCGATCCGCAGCTCGACGCCGGGCAGCGCGGTGCCGACGGTGCCGAGCCGGAAGAGCTCCGGACCGCACGCGGACGCGGCGCCGCAGGTCTCGGTCATGCCGTAGATGTCGTAGACGGCGAGGCCGAGGCCGGCGAAGAAGCGGGCGACCTCGAGCGGCATCGGGGCCGAGGCGCAGCCAGCCCAGGTCACCCGGTCGAGACCGAGCCGTGCCTTGATCGGCGTGATCACTGCCGCGCTCGCGGCGTCGTACCGCTGCGCGAGCTCGGGGGTCGTGGTGCGACCGGCCTGCAGCGACTCGACGTACTCCGTGCCGACGGTCATCGCGCCCTCGATCGCGGCCCGGCGGCCCTCGTCGGGCTCCTGCGCGAGCATCGCCGACAGGCCGGCGCGGATCTTCTCCCACACCCGGGGGACGCCGAAGAACTGGATCGGGCGGACCTCGACCAGCGCCGGGACGAGGAGGGTCGGGTCGGCGACGAGGTGGACGTGCCAGTCGCCGACGTGCGGCGGGAGGTACATGCTCAGGACCCGCTCGGCGATGTGAGCGTAGGGCAGGTAGGACATCGTGACGTTGTCGGGCTGGGCGCCGTTGCGTCGCAGCGTCGACTCGCACTCGTAGACGACGTTGGCGTGGGTGAGGACGACACCCTTGGGGTCACCGGTCGTGCCCGAGGTGTAGAGGATCGTCGCCGGGTCCTCCGGACGCACGGCCGCCGCACGGGCGTCCACCTCGTCCCGGGGCCGGGTGGCGCCGTCGGCCACCAGGTCGTCCCAGGTGACGAACCGCTCGTCGTCGTACCCGTCACCGACGGCCTCGCCGAGGCCGACGACGACCTTGATCGAGGGGACCTCCGTGAGGGCGGGCCGCCAGCGGTCGAGGTGGTCGGCCGACTCCAGGAACACCGCCTGCGGCTCGGCGTGCCCGGCGATGTAGGAGACCTGCTCGGGCGCGAACGTGGTGTAGATCGACATCGGGACCGCGCCGGCGAGCAGGGCGGCATGGTCGGCGACGACGTGCTCGACCCGGTTGCCGGCCATGATCGCCACCGTGCTACCGGCCTCGACCCCGCGCGCGACGAGGGCCGCCGCGACCTGGACCCCGGCCTCGTGGAGCTGGGCCCACGTCAGGGTGCGCGGACCCGTCTCGAAGGCCCGGTCGCTGTACGCCGGGTGGTCGCCGAAGGCGGCGACCGAGCGCGCCATCGAGTCGAGGACCGTCCGCCCTCCGACGGCCTGTGCGATCTCCCGGCGTTCGTCCGCGACGTCCATGGCTCATGGTGACACCCGGGAGACGGACATCACAGGCCCAGCGACCGCCCGATGATCTCCTTCTGGATCTCGGTCGTGCCGCCGTAGATGGTCTGCACCCGGGAGTTCACGAACGCCCGGGCGACGGGGTACTCGGACATGTAGCCGTAGCCGCCGAACAGCTGGACGGCGCGGTCGGCGATCCGGTTCTGCAGCTCGGTGGTCCACCACTTCGCCATCGACGCGGTCGAGGCGTCGAGCTCGCCGCGCACGTGACGCGCCACGCAGTCGTCGATGAACACCCGCGCGATGTGGGCCTCCGTCGCCATCTCGGCGACGGTGAAGCGGGTGTGCTGGAACGTCCCGATCGGGCGGCCGAACGCGGAGCGCTCCTTGACGTAGGCCAGCGACATCTCGACCAGCGACTCGCAGGCCGCCGCGGCACTGACCGCGATCGAGAGCCGCTCCTGGGCGAGGTTGGTCATCAGCTGGACGAAGCCGGAGCCCTCGCGGCCGAGCAGGTTCTCCTTCGGGACGGCCACGTGGTCGAAGAAGAGCTCGGCGGTGTCCTGGGCGTGCTGACCGATCTTGTCGAGGTTGCGGCCGCGCTCGAAGCCCTCCATGCCGCGCTCGACCACCAGCAGCGAGATGCCCTGGTGCCCCGCCTCGGGGTCGGTGCGGGCGACCACGACCACGAGGTCGGCGAGGATCCCGTTGGAGATGAACGTCTTCTGCCCCGTCAGCACGTAGTGGTCTCCGGCGTCGACCGCCGTGGTACGGATGCCCTGCAGGTCGGAGCCGGCGCCCGGCTCGGTCATCGCGATCGCCGCGATCGTGGTCCCGGCGCAGAGCCCGGGGAACCAGCGCGTCGCCTGCTCCGGGGAGGCACCGGCCACGAGGTACGGCGCGATCATGTCGTTGAACAACGGGAACGCGCAGCCGTAGATCCCGCGGCTGGTCATCTCCTCGCCGATGACCGCGTTGAACCGGAAGTCCGGCGTACCGCCGCCGCCGTACTCCTCGGGGAGCTGCAGACCGAGCAGACCCTGGGCGCCGGCCTTCGCCCACACCTCCCGGTCGACCATCCCGTCCTGCTCCCACTGCTCGTGGTACGGGACGGCCTCCTTGTCGAGGAACGTCCCGACCGCCTCGCGAAAGGCCTCGTGCTCGGGCTCGAAGAGGGTGCGCGTCATGCGTCCAACAGTGACAGTGGAACTGTCACAGTGCAAGGTTCTCCTCATGGGCGGCGCACGAGTTCCTGTCATGAGGTGCCCATACCTGTATGATTGGCAGCCGGCGCACGAGCTCGCGAAGCGTGCCGGCGCGGCCGGGCTGGCGCAGCTGCGCCACCTCTACCGCAGTCCGGACGACGGTCAGCTGGTCGCTATGGACTCCCGGAGTCGACGCTTCGAGGGCGGCCTCGCCCGGTTCATCCGGCTGCGCGACCAGGTGTGTCGTACGCCGTGGTGTGACACCCCCATCCGGCACATCGACCATCCCGAGCCGGTCGCCGACGACGGCGAGACGAGCGCCCGCAACGGCCAGGGCCTGTGCGAGGACTGCAACTACGCCAAGCAGGCCGTCGGCTGGTCCGTCGAGGTCCTCCACGACCGGCCGCACACCGCCTAGATCCGCACCCCCGCCGGCCGGGTCCACCGCTCCGAGGCCCCACCGCGGCCGGGCCCGGTTCATGGGCCACCGGGAGCGATCCCACACCTCGACCTGGCGCTCCCCCACTCCGCCGCGTAGGGACTGCCGTCTCGGCGGTGCCAACGAGTCGGCATCGGAGCTCCAGGGCGAGGACGTGCTTGGCCCAGGTCGAGGCGATCAAGCTGGTGATCGACCAGCGGGAGGCGATGGCACCGCGCTACGCGGGGTGATCCCCAGCTGGTCGAACAGGAACGAGTAGACGTCCGTGGACTCCTCGACCATCTGGTCGAGCGATCCGTCGAGATGGCCGCCCGCCTCCATCCGCAGCAGCACCGGACGCTCGGAACGAGTGGCGGCCTGCAGCCGTGCCGCCATCTTCTTGGCGTGCCAGGCGTCCACGCGGGTGTCGTGCTCGCCGGCCGTGAGCAGCACGGCGGGATAGCTGGTCTGGTCCTGCACGTGGTGGTACGGCGAGTAGGCCATCAGCGCCGCGAACTGCTCGGGGTCCGAGACGGTGCCGAACTCGGTGACGTTGTAGACGCCGTTCGTGCTCGTCTCCGAGCGCAGCGAGTCCAGCACGGGCACCGCGGCCACGACGGCCCGCGCGATGTCGGGCCGCTGCGTGAGCACGGCGCCCATCAGCAGGCCGCCGTTCGAGCCGCCCATGATCGCGAGCCGCTCCTGGCTGGTGTATCCGGCCGAGGACAGGTGCTCGGCGCACGCGATGAAGTCGTCGAAGCAGTTCTGCTTCGTGGTCAGTCGGCCGCCCTGGTGCCACTCCTCGCCGTACTCACCGCCGCCGCGAATGTTGGCGACGGCGTAGACGCCGCCCTGCTCCAGCCACAGCAGCCGCTCGGCGTTGAACGTCGGGACCAGCGAGATGCCGTAGCCGCCGTAGGCGACGAGGAGAGCCGGCGCGGAGCCGTCGCGGGGGGTCTCGGGCGCGGAGATGATCGAGATCGGCACCAGCGTGCCGTCCTTCGACGTGGCCATCTCGCGCGTCACGCGGTAGCGCGAGAGGTCGACTGAGGTCGTGGTGCGCAGGCCGGTCGGGGTCGGCTCGCCGCCGTCGGCGGTGACCCACCACGTGCCGGGGTCGGTGAAGGAGGTGGCCATCCACGCGACCAGGTCCGAGCGGAGGCGCGCCAGGCGGGCGAAGTAGTACGAGACGGAGCTGACCGGCGGGATCTCGACGGACGCGAGCTCGTTCCCTCCGAGATCGAACCGGCGGACCTGCTGAGGCCCACCGTCCAGGTCGACCACCCACACCGTCCCGGCGGTCACGGCGACGTCGTCGATGGCTCGCTCACCCGCCGGGACGAGCGTCTCCGCCTCGTCGACCGTGACGCCCTCGGTCAGTGGCAGCCTGAGCACCTGACCGCGTGGGGCACCGTCGCGGGACAGCAGGTAGAGGGCGTCGTCCTCGACGACCGCGTGGATGCAGCGATCGGGGATGTCGGCGACCTGCCACCAGTCGACCGTGCCGTCCTGCGAGCGCACGAAGATCTGCCACTCGCCGCCGTCACCCTTCTGCACACGGTCCATCACCCAGCGGCCGTCGGGTGAGGAGGACAGGAAGTTCTCCGAGATCGTCGGCTCGGCGAAGGGGCCGGTGAGATCGACCGCGTCGGTGCCGGTCTCGAGGTCGCGGAACCAGACCTGCTGCTGGAAGCCGGCTGGATCGGCGGGCAGCGTGAACCAGAGGGCGGCGCTGTCGTGGCGCCAGGTCATGGAGCCGCCCATCACGTTCACGTGGGGGATCGGCTCGCCGACGTGCTCACCGCTCGCCACGTCGTACAGGTGCAGCGTGCCGTCCTCGTTGCCGTGCTCGGACAGGGAGACCGCGACCCGGCTCCCGTCCGGGGAGGGGACGAACCAGTCGATGTTCGTCTCACCCGAGGGGTCGACCTCCACCGGGTCGAGCACCACCCGCTCGGTGCCGAGGTCATCGGGATCGGTCACCGACACCAGCATCGGTCGCTGTCGTGGACGCTGCTCCTTGAGGGCGAAGATCCGCTCGCCCCCGCCGGCGAGCGAGGAGTACGTCGTCGAGTCGTCGCGCAGCAGGTCCTCGACCCGCGCCCGGAGGGCCGGCCGCCAGGGGATCGCGTCCAGGTAGCTCCGGGTGCGCGCCTGCTGGGCATCGGTCCACGCCTTCGCCTCCGCGGACGAGGCGTCCTCGAGCCAGCGATAGTCCTCGGTCACCTCGACCCCGTGGTACGTCGTCGTCACGGGGACGCGCGGGGTCGGGACCGTGGGAAGCGCCGTCATGGGAGGCAGTCAACACCGAGCGCGGAGCCCCGACAATGCGCTGGGATTGACGTCCGGCCGGCCGTCCTCAATATTTCACCATATGGTGAAGCGTTTGGATGCGGTAGCGACGGCGGTGGCGTCCGCGCCGCGTCGCTCGATCCTCGAGCGGCTCGCGGAGGGTGATGCGTCGATGAGCGACCTGGCCTCCCGGCTCGACGTCACGCTGCCGGCCGTCGACAAGCACCTGCGGGTCCTCCTGGACGCCGGCGTCGTGACCAAGCACAAGGCCGGCCGCACGACCTCGGTGCACCTGGTGCCGGGGAGTCTCGACGAGCTGGCGAACTGGGCCATGAGCACGCGCCTGATGTGGTCGCACGCCCTCGACCGCCTCGAGCAGCACCTCACCGACGTAGCGACCGACGACACGGAGGAGAGCCGATGACCGACAGCACGATCACCATCACCCGCAGTGTGGCGGCATCGCCAGATCGCGTCTTCGACGCCTGGACGGACGTCGCCCAGCTGGCAGCGTGGTGGTGGCCGCAGCTCGGCGGCACGAGCTACGACGTCGACGCGCGGCCGGGCGGGCGCTACCGGATCTCCAACCGCTCCATCCGGGC
The DNA here is from genome assembly GCA_025924815.1 of Nocardioides sp. Taxonomy (GTDB): domain Bacteria; phylum Actinomycetota; class Actinomycetes; order Propionibacteriales; family Nocardioidaceae; genus Nocardioides. The sequence goes on along the minus strand of JAICHQ010000012.1, from coordinate 25,278 downwards.
TACCGTCTCGGGCGTCTTCACCGAGGTCGACCGCCCGCGACGCCTTGTCTTCACCTGGAGCTGGGAGGACGACGGCGAGCCCGACGCCGTCGTCGAGGACACGGTGGTCGTGACGTTCGAGGCGGACGGTGACGGAACGGTCGTGACCGTGGCGCACACGTCGAGCGCGCACGTGCCCGATGGTGGCGCCGAGCAGGGGTGGCGCGACGTGATGGACCGGTTGGTGCAGCTCGGCGACGAGAGTCAGTCGACCAGCTCGCGCAGCTGACGGATCGTGGCGGCCGGGTCGTCCGACGCCGGCATCACCTGGAGGTTGGTCACGCCGGCCTCGGCGAAGGCCGCGACGCGCTCCTTGACGTACGACGCCGGGCCGACCAGGTTGCCCCACTCGAGCAGCTCGGCGGGCACGACCGCCTCGGCGTCGCGCTTGTTGCCACCGAGGTAGAGGTCCTGGATCTTCTTCGCCTCGGCCTCGTAGCCGTAGTGGCACATCAGGTCGTTGTAGAAGTTCTTGCCACGGGCGCCCATGCCGCCGACGTACAGCGCCACCATCGGACGGGCGAGGTCGAGCAGGGCCTTGGTCTCGGGACCCTCGCCGATGGCGACCATGCCGCCGGCACAGATCTCCAAGGGGGCCAGGCTCTCCGGGCGCTTGGCCCCTCCGACGGCGAGCGCGTCGCCCCAGACCTGGCCGGACCGCTCGGGCACGAAGAGGAACGGCAGCCAGCCGTCGGCGTACTCCGCGGCCCCCTGGACGCTCTTGGGGCCGAGTGCCGCGATGTAGAGCGGGATGCTCGGGCGCTCGGGCCGGTTCATCAGCTTCAGCGGCTTGCCCAGCCCGGTGCCCTGCCCCTCGGGGAGGGGGAGGGTGAAGATGCCGTCGTGCACCAGGGTCTCGCGCCGGAGGCCGCTGCGGATCAGCTCGATGATCTCCTTGGTGCGACCCAGCGGCTTGTCGTAGGGCACCCCGTGGAAGCCCTCGATCACCTGCGGCCCACTCGCGCCGAGCCCGATGATCGCCCGGCCCTGGCTGACGTTGTCGAGACCCGCGGCCGTCTGGAGCAGGGCGCTGGGCGTGCGCGAGTAGACGTTGAGGATCGCGCTGCCGATCTCGATCCGGTCGGTCCTCGCCGCCAGATATCCCATCAGCGTGGGGGAGTCGAAGCCGTAGGCCTCGGCCACCCACACGGTGTCGAGCCCGGCGTCCTCGAGGGCCTTCACCTGGTCGGCCGCGTCGCGCGGGTTACCGGCGTACATCAGCTGGGTGGAGAGCTTCACGCTCCCGACTCTGACAGAACCGCTGTCACGGTCGCAAGATCGGGCGGCTCCTCAGTGCGACTCGGCGGCCAACTGCCGGAGCAGTCCGTCGATCGACGGGCCGCCCTCGCCGAGGGGATGGATGACGTGCCGGCCGTCGGGGGCGAGGATCGCGGGGTACTCCCGGCGTCCGCAGGATTCGATGGTCATGGTGAAGACGTTGCCCCAGACGTCACTGAGGCTCAGGTAGGGCAGTCCATCGCCCGGACGGGAACAGAGTCCCTCTGGCTGGGTGGTCGCGCCGAGGAACCCCGATCCCCACAGCTGCATGCGCTGCATCCCGGGTCCGCCCGGAGACGTCCCGGTCCCGGACGTGTGGGGGGCGCAGTAGCGGAAGCCGACCAGGTGGCGCACGTCGCCGACGCCAGTCGGACGCGACTGTGGCGCGGCCGTGCACGCGGGAGCGGGATGGAACGTCTGCGTGTCCAGTGCCTGGTGCTCGAGCAGGCGCGTGAACGTGTGGTCGAGCTCGTCGCCGGCGCGAGTCACCTGGCCGACGATCAGGCCGCGACAGGTCTCGGCTGTCGCCCTCCTCGTGCCGTCGGGGTATCGCAGGACGAGGCTGTAGCCGTAGTCGCCGTCCCCCGGGGAACAGTTGACGTCCGGGCTGGAGTAGCCGATGCGGGTCGCGTTCACCGCGGCCACCACCTGGTCGACGTGCTGGGTCAGCACCAGCTTCGGCGTGTAGAACGGGCTGTCGAAGCAGATCTTCGCGGCAGTCGCGCCCTCCGGAAGGTCGCGGGTCACGTCGGGGTACCGCTCGGTCGGCGGCCCCGAGCAGCTGAACGCCGCGTCGGTGACGGGAGCTCCTCCGGTGCGCAGCCTGTCGAGTTCGGACATCACCGAGACCACGCTGCCCGGCCCCTGGTTGTACCCGCCGGCGGTCACCTGCTCCGCCTGGCCTCTCCCGACGACGTACGTCGCCCACGTCGTCCTGTGCGAGGTGACGCACACCGTGACCTGACGGTCGTCCCGGTAGTCCGTCGGGGTGGCCTGTGTGGGGATCTCACCGAGCCACCGGGCGGCAGTCGCTCCGTCGACGACGCGGCTGTCCGCGAGGGTGCCCGCCTCGACCTGGTGGACGAGTGCGCGACAGGCCGCGGCCCCGGTGCCGGCCACGGTCGGTCCGGACTCGCCTCGCTGCATCACCCAGATCCCGGCACCTCCGACGAGGACGGCAGCGGCGACCCCTCCGGCCACGACCCGTCGTCCGCGGCGCTGCCGGGCCGAGCGGGTCCGTGCCGCCGGCCCCCGCCCGAGCTCGTCCGGTGGCTCGGGGACGGCAGCCTGCAGGGCGTCCCGGAGGTGCGACTGGTCAGTCATCGAGCTGCTCCCTCAGGTGTGGCGAGGTCCGCAGGGCGGCCAGGGCCCGCGAGCAGTGGCTCTTGACCGTGCCGACCGCGATGCCGAGTCGCTCGGCGGTCTCGGCCTCGGACAGGTCCTCGAACCAACGGCAGACGACGACCGCCCGCTGCATCCGGGGCAGCCCGGCCATCGCCGTCATCAGGTCACGACCCAGGTCGGAGTCGGGTGCCGCCGCGGCGCGCTCGGGCAGGCGCTCCGTGGGTCGCTCACCGTTCCACTTCCGGCGCCACCAGGCGACGTACGTCGTGAAGAGGGTGCGTCGGACGTATGCCTCGAACCGGCCCTCGTCCTCGATGCCCTTCCACTTCGGCCAGGCCTTGGCCAACGCCGACTGCACGAGGTCCTCGGCCAGGTGCCGGTCACCGGTCAGCAGCCAGGCGCTGCGCCACAGGGCTGAGCCACGCGCGGCGACGAACGCGTCGAACCGCTCCGCGCCGCTCGGCTCCGCAGCCACCGCCACCTCGCTCATGGGTCCTCCACCAGTCAAGAGCGGGTGGGGGCGGGCTCAGGTTGTCACGGGATCGGCCGAAGGTCAGCGGCCGAGGCCCGCCAGCACCTCCGCGCCCGGGAGCTCGCCCAGCAGGCGGCCCGGGACCAGCAGCTTGGAGCGGCGTACGCCGGAGCCGATCACGGCGGTCTCGATCGACAGGCACGCCTCGTCGACCAGCACCCGCCAGCCGGCGGGCAGCCCGAGGGGCGTGATCCCGCCGTACTCCATCCCGGACTCCGCGACGGCCCGGTCCATCGAGAGGAACGAGCACTTGCGTACGTCGAGCGTGCGCTTGACCAGGTTGTTGACGTCGGCCCGGGTGTCGGCGCGCACGACGCAGGCGGCCAGGCGCTCCTGGCCTTCCCGCCTGCCCATCACGACCACGCAGTTGGCGCCCCAAGCCATCGGGACGTCGTAGGCCTCGGACATCGCGGCGGTGTCGGCCAGGGCCGGGTCGATCTCGACGACGGCCACGTCCGGCGCGGCCGGCCAGTCGCGCAGGGCCGCGAAGACCGGGGCGGCCCTCAGGTCGGGGTGGGAGAGGACGGGGAGCGACTCCAGCGAGCCCAGGCGCGGCAGCGGCATGCCGTCACTGTGACACGTCGGGTCGCGGCTACGGTGCGTGCGTGGGACTCGTCTCCGGGCTCGACCGCAGCCAGCGGCGGTTCGCGGTGCTGGGCGTCCCGCTCGCGATCTGGTACAAGTTCGTCGACGACCAGGGGAACTACCTGGCCGCGACGATCACCTACTACGCGTTCATCGCGATCTTCCCCCTGCTGCTGCTCGGCAGCTCGATCCTCGGCTTCGTCCTCCAGAGCGACCCGGGGCTGGCGAGCCGGATCCTCGACTCGGCGCTGGCGAACTTCCCGATCGTCGGCGACCAGCTCGGCCGCCCGGGTGGGCTGAAGGGCTCCGTGCCGGGGGTGGTGATCGGCTCGGTCGCCGCGCTCTACGGCTCGCTCGGACTCGGCCAGGCCCTGCAGAACGCCAACAACGTCGCGTGGGCCGTGCCCCGCAACCGCCGTCCCAACCCGATCACGCTGCGCCTGCGCAGCCTCCTGCTGCTGGTGACGACCGGTGCGGCGATCATCGGGATCACGACGGTGTCCACCCTCGGGACCGACACCGAGACGTTCGGCACCCGGGCCAACGACACGCTCGGCTGGCTGGTCCGGCTGCTCACAGTGCTGGTGCTCGGCACCGTGCTGACGGTGATCTTCCGGATCTCCACGGCTCGCCGCGACCACCTCGTCCGCTCCGCCCCCGGTGCCTTCACCACGGCGGTGCTGTGGCAGGCCCTGCAGTACGCCGGGACCGTGTACACCGACCGCGTGATCAGGGAGACCAGCGGCATGAACGGCACGTTCGCGCTGGTGCTCGGTCTGATCGGGATCATCTACCTGGCGTCGGTGATGGGCGTGCTGGGCATCGAGGTCAATGTCGTGCTGGCGCGCCGACTGTGGCCACGCTCGCTGGCCAGCCTCTTCACCGACAACACCGACCTGACCGACGCCGACCTCCGGGCCTATGCCGGCTACGCCCGCTCCCAGCAGCACAAGTCGATCGGCTCGATCGAGGTCACCTTCCGCGACCCCGACACCGGAGAGATCCGGCTGCCGGACGAGCGGCTGTAGCTCAGTCCCGGGTGCCGCGCAGCCGGGGCGCCGTCGCGACCAGCCCGGCGGCTCCGGCCGCGACCCAGGGGATGGGCAGCAGCCAACGCAGGTCGGAGGACTCCGCCGCGCCGGACTCGATCAGGACCCAGATCACCAGCATCCCCAGGAAGGCGACCCCCATCACCAGGTGGCCGATGTTGATGGGGTGGAGTCCCGCGGCGAATCTGCGTCGTCCGGGCTCTGCGAGGGGCCGGGTGGTGTCGGTGGGGTGGTCACTCATGGTCTGCTCCGTCGCTGGTGGATGTCGGGTGGGTGGAGGTCACTGGTCGGCCACGGTGTGCACGTCGATGCCGCCCAGGTGGAGGTCGGCGTCGATGGTCAGCTGTGGTGCGCCGGGACCGGCGTGGTGCACGGCGGTCAGGGAGGTGTCGATGCCGCCTCCGTCACGGCCGAGGGCGTTGATCCCGCCGATCCCGGTCACGTCGGTGTTCGCGACGACGGACATCCCCGCGGGGACCCGGATGTCGAGGTGTCCGACGTTGCCGGTGACGTGGATCGTGCGCCCGTCCAGGGCCTGGGGGTCCGCGACGTCGGTGAGGTCGAGGACCAGCTCGCCGACGTCCATCGTGTACTCCGCCCGCACCTGCGACGCGCTGACCGGCACCTCCGTGGTGGTGTGCGGGTCCCACCGGTCGGCGACCGTGCTGCCGACGGTGGCGAACGTCGCCACCAGACCCACCAGGATCAGCCCGCCGGCCCGCCCGAAGAACGAGCCGAGCAGGAGGAAGGCGGCGCTGAGACCCAGCGCCGTCGCGGGGTACGCCGAGGGGGCGACGTCGGCGCCGGCCAGATCGGCGATGCCGAGTCCTCCGAGGGCGACGGCCATCACGGCCAGGGCGAACCAGAAGAGGACCGGCCCCCTCTTCCGCGGGTTGACCGGACGCGGCTGCTCCGGCACGGCGTACGACGGCGGGAGGTACGGCGACGCCGACACGGCCGGCGGCGGCGTCGGCCGGTCGCCGCGCTTGGGCAGCTGGGTGGACAGCACCACCGCGCCCAGGACGATCACGAGGCTGATGAACAGGAAGCCGCTGTCACCCCACCAGCCCTGGGAGAACAGCAGGAGCAGGGCCAGGACGCCGACGATCATCAGCGCGGCGGCGCGGCTGCGCCGGTCGAGCTTGATCTTCGCCCAGTCGCTGCCGTCCTCGGGCAGCAGGAGCCACAGCGCGACGTAGACCAGCAGGCCGACGCCGCCGAAGAAGGTCAGCACCACGAACGCCACCCGCAGGATCACCGGGTCGATGTCGAGGTGGCGACCGAGCCCGCCGGCGACGCCGGCGACCTTGCGGTCGGTGCGGCTGCGCCGGATGCGCGCGAGGTCGCGCAGGTCGTCCCATCCCACGCGCGGGCCGGAGTCGCCCGGGTGTGGGACGGGGTCGGGGCTCGGGGGCGAGGAGGTGTCGGGTGGTGTGGTGCTCATGTCATCCACCGTGCGTCACCTCCCGGCCGCGCACCATCGGGGGAACCCCTGGTCAGGCCCGCGTCCCCGGGGCAGCGGCTCAGGGTACGACCGGGGGTCGTCCTCGTGGTCGGGGCCCCGCCGACCTGCGACGATGGAGGAGTCATGACAACCCTCCCCGTCACCGAGCGCCCCGCGCGCAAGGCCTACCGCGATACCGGCCAGCCCATCATCGGCGGTGTCGCGGGTGGGCTCGCGCGTCACCTCGGGCTGCCCGCGGTCTGGGTGCGGGCAGCCTTCCTGGTGCTGGCGGTGCTCGGCGGCAGCGGCGTGCTGTTCTACGCCGGGTTGTGGCTGGTGCTGCCGGCGCAGCCGTTCGACCGCGAGGCGCCCGGGCTGGAGAGCGCCGCCCGGCAGGGCCGGCGGCCCGGCCGGATGCGGCGCCTCGCGGACTCCGGCCCGGCGATCGCCCTGGTCGCGCTCGGTCTCGGGCTGGTGCTCACGGCCGAGGCGATCTTCGGCGGCCAGGGCATCCTGCTCTGGGCGGTCGTCCTGGCCGTGCTCGGCTTCGGGCTCCTGTGGCGCCAGGCCGACGAGGCTCAGCGATCCCGTTGGCTCGACCAGTCCGAGAAGGTCAACCCGGTCCGCGCGGTGTTCGGCGGCGGCGGCTGGGCGGCGTACCTCCGGGTCGGGGCGGGCTTCGCCCTGATCGCCGGGTCCATGGCGTTGTTCGCCGTACGCCACGGCCAGGTCCAGCAGGTGGCCGACGTCCTGTTCTCCGCCGCGCTGGGAGGCATCGGGCTGGCGATCATCCTCGGGCCCTGGGTGTGGCGGCTGACCAGCGACCTCAGCGCCGAGCGTGCCGAGCGCGTGCGCACCCAGGAGCGCGCCGATCTGGCCGCCCACCTCCACGACTCCGTGCTGCAGACCCTGGCCCTGATCCAGAAGAACGCCGCCGACGGCCCCGCCGTCGCCCGGCTCGCGCGCTCGCAGGAGCGCGACCTGCGGGCGTGGCTCTTCGACGCCACGCCCGACGGCGGCACCCTCGTCGGGGCGCTGCGCGAGGTGGTCCGTGAGATCGAGGACACCTACGGGGTCGACGTCGAGCTGGTGACCGTCGGTGACACCGACCTCGACGAGGGGGTGGGGCCAGTGGTCGCAGCCGCGCGCGAGGCCGTGGCCAACGCCGCGAAGCACGCCGGCACCCCCGTCGTCGACCTCTATGCGGAGGTCGCGCCGGACCGCGTCGAGGTCTTCGTCCGCGACCGCGGCACCGGCTTCGACCCGCAGACGGTGCCGGCCGACCGGCAAGGTGTCCGCAACAGCATCCTGGACCGGATGACCCGTCACGGTGGCACCGCCGAGATCCGCTCCACGCCCGAGACGGGAACCGAGGTGCGGCTGACGCTGCCGCGACAGCCCGGACAGGCCCGACAGGAGAGCACTCCGTGAGCCAGACCAGCAGCGCCGTCCGTGTCCTGATCGTCGACGACCACGCGATGTTCCGCGCCGGGGTACGCGCGGAGCTCGGCAGCGCGGCCGGACATCCGGTCGACATCGTCGCCGAGGCCGCCGACGTCGACGAGGCCGTGGTCGCGATCGCCGAGCATCGCCCCGACGTCGTGCTGCTCGACGTGCACCTGCCCGGCGGCGGTGGCGCCGAGGTGATGAGGCGGCTGTGGACGTCCATGACCGCCGCGGAGGCGCCGAAGTTCCTCGCGCTGTCGGTCTCCGACGCCGCCGAGGACGTGATCGGCACGATCCGGTCCGGCGCCCGCGGCTACGTCACCAAGACCATCACAGGACCCGAGCTGGTCGACGCCATCCGTCGCGTGTCGGAGAACGACGCCGTCTTCTCGCCGCGGCTCGCGGGGTTCGTGCTCGACGCCTTCGCCGGCACCATCGAGATCGCCGCCGTAGACGAGGACCTCGACCGCCTCACCGAGCGTGAGCGCGAGGTGATGCGTCTGATCGCGCGCGGCTACGCCTACAAGGAGGTCGCGCGTGAGCTGTTCATCTCCATCAAGACGGTGGAGACCCACATGTCCAGCGTGCTGCGCAAGCTCCAGCTCTCCTCGCGCCACGAGCTGACCAGGTGGGCCTCCGACCGCCGCCTGCTGTAGCTCCTACCTCTTGACGACGACCACGCCCTTCATGCCCATGCCCCGGTGGAGGGCGCAGACGTAGTGGAACTTGCCCACCTTGTTGAAGGTCACGACGTACTTCGTCCCCGGGGGCATGATGCCCGAGTGCAGGTTGCCACCGCGGAACCTCGTCGGGTCTCCGGACGGCGTGAAGATCGCCGGTCCTGTCGGCACCCGGCCGAAGGTGATCGTGTGCGGCGCGCCCATGGACCGGGTGTTGAGGAACCTGACCCGCTCACCCTTGTGGATCACGACCCGGCGGTTCACGAAGCGCATCAGCATCGAGACGCCGTCGTCGAAGCCCATGAACACCTTGTGCCGGCCGGCCTCAGCCGCCAGCGCCTGCCAGTGGCTCCGCCCGTCGGCGATGATGGCGCCAGCCTCCCAGGCTGCGTCGGCGTCGATCTGGTCCTGCGTCACCGGGTATGGCGCGCCGCCGGCCTGCACGTGGACGATGCCGCGCATCATCACGCCGTGCACCAGGCAGTAGTAGTTGTAGGTACCGGCGTCGGGGAACGCCAGGGTGTATCTGGAGTACGCCGGCACGGGCAGTGGGGCCGCGGTGGACTCGGTGGTGAGGATGCCGGAGTTGAAGTACGTCCCGGCCTGCATCGTGTCGCCGCCCTGCCGCGTGGTCTGGAGGACATCGGTCGGGTTCAGCGGCGGGAGCGTCGCCTGCGGTGCTCCGTCGGCGAAGAAGGTGACTGTGTGGATCTCTGCGGAGTTCGCCTTCCAGGTGACGGAGTCCCCGGCGTCGATCGTGATGTCCCCTGGCAGGAAGCGCTGGCCCTGGATGGACATGGTGGCGGTCTGGTTGCCGACCAGCACCGTCCAAGTGACCGGGGTCGGCACCGCCTGAGCGGACTCCGCCACGGACACGAGTGCCATCGGCGTCAGCAGGGCCATCGCTCCCGCGAGGACCCGACCACGTGATGACAGCGATCTGATTCCCATCTGGTTCCCCTAGTGATCTCGTAGCCGGCGGCGTGGCCTGCGCACGACGAGCGCGCGGCCGACCCCGAGAGCACCCGGTTGGGTCAGGTCTACCGCTCCGTCCCCCGGTCCGTCATGGCCCGAACGGGGCAGGGGTCCCGGGAGGCCGCTCCGGGGGTGGCGGGCCGTAGGCTGGACGGGAGATGAGCGACACCCTCCCGATCCTCGGCCAGAGCCTGCCCGCGACCGACTCCGAGGCGGCGAGGCGGAGGCCGGGGGGTCCCTCCGCCGACGACCTGCTGGCCGGGCTCAACGAGCCACAGCGGGCCGCCGTCGTCCACGACGGTGGGCCTCTGCTCGTCGTCGCCGGGGCTGGATCCGGCAAGACCCGCGTGCTCACCCGCCGGATCGCCTGGATCGTCTCGCAGCGCAAGGCCCACCCGGGCTCGATCCTGGCCATCACGTTCACCAACAAGGCCGCCGCGGAGATGAAGGAGCGGGTGGAGGCGCTGGTCGGTCCGCGGGCGCGTCTGATGTGGGTCTCGACGTTCCACTCGGCCTGCGTGCGCATCCTGCGCAAGGAGATCGACAAGCTCGGCTACAAGTCGAGCTTCACCATCTACGACGCCGCCGACTCCAAGCGGCTGATGACGATGGTGATCAACGATCTCGCCCTCGACCCCCGGCGCTACCAGCCGGGGGCGGTCCTGCACTGGGTGTCGAGCCACAAGAACGAGCTGCGCGGGCCCGAGGAGGTCGCGGCCGACACCCGCAACTCGTTCGAGAAGGCGTACGCCGCGACGTACACCCGCTACCAGCAGCGGCTCCGCGACGCCAACGCCCTCGACTTCGACGACATCCTGACCCTGACCGTCGACCTGCTGGCCAGGTTCCCCGAGGTGCGCGAGACCTACCGGCGCCGATTCCGCCATGTCCTGGTCGACGAGTACCAGGACACCAACCACGCGCAGTACGCCCTGATCCACCAGCTCTGCGCGGACTCGCTGGAGGACCCCCTCTCGTCGACCGAGCCCGTCGAGCCCACCGACCGGGTGTCGCCGGCCGAGCTGATGGTGGTCGGCGACGCCGACCAGTCGATCTACGCGTTCCGCGGGGCCAACATCCGCAACATCCTCGACTTCGAGCAGGACTTCCCCGACGCGACCACCATCCTGCTCGAGCAGAACTACCGCTCGACCCAGACGATCCTCAACGCCGCCAACGCGGTGATCGGCCACAACCGCGGTCGCAAGCCGAAGAATCTCTGGTCCGACGCCGGCATGGGCGCCCAGGTCGTCGGCTACGTCGCCGACGACGAGCGCGACGAGGCGAGGTTCGTCTCCGGTGAGATCGACACCCTCGCCGACGACGGCTCCCGGCCCGGCGACGTCGCGGTGTTCTACCGCACCAACGCCCAGTCGCGGGTCTTCGAGGAGGTGTTCATCCGGCTCGGCATGCCCTACCGCGTCGTCGGCGGCGTGCGCTTCTACGAGCGGCGCGAGGTGCGCGACGCCCTCGCCTACCTGCGGATGCTGGTCAACGCCGACGACGAGGTCTCGCTGCGTCGCATCGTGAACACCCCCAAGCGAGGCATCGGCGACCGCGCCCTGGAGTGCGTGACGTCGTTCGCCCAGCGCGAGCGCCTCACCTTCTGGGAGGCGCTGCGCCGCGCCGACGAGGCGCCCGGCCTGGTCACCCGCTCCCTGACGGCCATCCAGGGCTTCGTGGCCCTGGTCGAGGAGCTCCAGTCGATGGTCGACGCCGGCGAGCGCGCCGACGTGATCCTCGAGTCGGTGCTGGCCCGATCGGGCTACCTCGACGAGCTCGAGGCCTCCGACGACCCCCAGGACGGCACCCGCCTGGAGAACCTCGCGGAGCTCGTCGCCGTCGCCCGCGAGTTCTCCGAGGACCCGCAGGCCGGGCCGTCCGCCGACCCGGCCGACGTCGACGCGGGCGTCGTGACGCCCGGACTGTCGGACTTCCTGGAGCGGGTGGCGCTGGTGGCCGACACCGACCAGATCCCCGATGCGCCAGACCCCGACGACACCGACGACGGCGGCATGGTCACCCTGATGACCCTGCACACCGCCAAGGGGCTCGAGTTCCCGACCGTCTTCCTGACCGGCCTCGAGGACGGCGTGTTCCCCCACTCGCGCAGCCTCGACGACGGCGGCGAGCTGGAGGAGGAGCGGCGGCTGGCCTATGTCGGCCTCACCCGGGCCCGCGAGCGCCTGTACCTGTCGCGGGCGCTGGTCCGCTCCGCCTGGGGAGCACCCGCCCACAACCCGGCGTCCCGGTTCCTCGGCGAGGTGCCCGACGACCTGGTCGACTGGCGACGTACCGAGGCCGACCAGGTGCACTGGCAGCGCCCCGACCTGTCACTGACCACGAGACAGGTCCCCGGAGGCGGCGTCGGGCTGGGGCAGCCGACCTCGGCCGGCCGCCGAAACTTCAGTGCTGCGGCCGCGCGTGCCGACGCCGCCGCGAAGTCGCAGCCGGCCCGTCCGGTGCCCTCCCTCGCGCCCGGCGACCGGGTCACCCACGACACGTTCGGGCTCGGGACGGTCGTCACGGTCGAGGGTGTCGCGGAGAAGTCCGTGGCCTCGATCGACTTCGGCACCGAGGGTGTCAAGCGGCTGCTGTTGCGGTACGCGCCGGTGGAGAAGCTCTGACTGGTGATCAGGGCTGGAGGCCGTGCACGACCAGCGCGGTGTAGGGGTCGACCGGGTCGCCGCCGCCGGGGTGGACCTCGAGGTGGAGGTGGGGGCCGGTCACGTTCCCCGTCGAGCCGACGTACCCGATCACCTGGCCGGGCTTGACGGTGGCGCCCACGGAGGTGCCGAACTCGTTCTGGTGGCAGTACCACAGCTCGGTGCCGTCGGGCAGTGTCTCGATCGTGCGGTTGCCGTAGGCGCCCGAGTAGCCGACGTCGGTGATCGTTCCGCCGGCGATCGCCACGATCGGAGTACCGGTCGGAGCGGCGAAGTCGAGGCCGGTGTGGAAATGGGCCCACAGCGAGCTGTAGTCGCCGAAGCGCGCCGTCAGGTGGTAGACGCCCGCCGCCACCGGGAGCACCCACTGGTGGAGCTTGATCTGGGCCGCGCGCTTCTGGGCCTGGTTGGCGAACGCCGAGAGAGCCGCGTCGCGCTCCTTGGCCTGCGCGTCGGCGGCCGCCTGGAGGCCGTCGGTGCGCCCCGAGGAGCGGCTGACCACCGTGCCGCGACCACCGAGCAGGCTGGACGAGCCGACCGCGCTGCTGCCGGACAGGGCGCTGGCGGGGGAGAGGTGGCCGTCGACACCCGCGCCGCCCAGCCCGGGGTTCACCGCCTGCAGGGCGCCGCAGGTCGAGATGGCGAGGACGGCGACGCCGGCCAGCAGCGGCAGGCTGGGGATGCGAGTACGCCGGCTCGCGACGCGGCGGCCGGTCGTGCGGCCTTGCTTGGCGGCACGGGTGCCGGCCGGCTCCGCCACGGCCGGCTCGACCTCGCTCGCGGGCCCCAGCACCGTCGGCAGGTCGAGCACCGGGGCCTCGATCACGAGCGGGGTGGTGACCGCCGGAGCCGTGGTGAGGGACTCCTTGACGAGTTCCACCGGCGGCGGGACGACCGGGTCCACGGCCAGACCGACGACCGGGTCGACGATGATCGTCGGCAGCGAGGCGCGACGGCCGACGTACGGCGCGAGGGTCGGTGCGAGGCTCGTTGCGGTGGGGGACTCGAGCAGGTGACCGGAGACGTCGAGATCGTCGGTCAGCTCGCCCATCAGCTCGGAGTCGAAGGCGACGCGACGAGCGACCGGTCGACGCCCGGCGACGCGACGACCGGGGTAGGACAGGGACTCCCCTGTGGGTCCGGTGAGGATCGGCGACGGCGCGGCCACGGGCGCCGGGACGACCTGGGCGATGCGACGGCCGGCGTACGGCTGCGAGGTGCGCCGCTCCGCTGCGTGCCGAGCGACCCTCCTCCCACCGGGGTGAGCCGGGGCGGTGGAGGCGTCTGCGGTGGCCGTCGTGCCGGACGAGCCGGCGCGGTGGTCACCCATGTGCATGACTCCAGAAGGGTCGGGGATTCGGGAGGCGAGGCACGACAGTAACGGAAAGGTCACAGCGGTTGAAATCCCCCCCTGTTTCGCGGTGGACGATCCGGGGTACCTACGGGCGGCCGTCGCCCCCACGGGGTCCGCCACCCCGTCCCGGCGCGAACCTCGGTCGGTTACCCTGCGCCCATGGCCCCACCCAGCTCGCGTCTCCGGATCGTCGTGGCCAAGCCCGGCCTCGACGGGCACGACCGCGGGGCCAAGATCGTGGCCCGGGCCCTGCGCGACGCCGGCCACGAGGTGATCTACACCGGCCTGCACCAGACCCCCGAGCAGATCGTCGAGACGGCCATCCAGGAGGATGCCGACCTGATCGGGCTCTCGGTCCTGTCCGGTGCCCACATGACGCTGTTCAAGCGGTTGATCGAGCTTCTGGGCGAGCGCGACGCCGCCGACATCCGGGTCTTCGGGGGCGGGATCATCCCCCACGAGGACATCCCGGTGCTCGAGGAGCTCGGGGTCGCGAAGGTGTTCACGCCGGGTGCGACGACCGGAGAGATCACCGGCTGGGTCGCCGGCGCCTTCGCCGAGCCGGCCTGACGGTCGTACCGACGCTCGTTGGTGTCCCGGACCGGTGGCTTGACCGCGCTTGCCCCCGGCTAGGGTGCTGGAGGCCTTCCGGCCGCGCTGTCGGCGGCGGTGTCTCGGTCTCACAGGAGTTGGTGGAACGTGGATCTGATGGAGTTCCAGGCGAAGGAGCTCTTCGCCAAGCACGGGGTGAAGACCACGCTCGGCGTCGTCGTCACCACACCGGAGGAGGCGAGGGACGCCGCCGAGCGGATCGGCCCCTGCGTCGTCAAGGCCCAGGTGAAGGCGGGCGGGCGTGGCAAGGCCGGCGGCGTCAAGCTGGCCAAGACCCCCGAGGAGGCCTTCGAGCATGCCGGCAACATCCTCGGCATGGAGATCAAGGGGCTGCGCGTCAACCGGGTTCTCGTCACGCCGGCGACGCCGCCGGTGGAGGAGTACTACTTCTCCTTCCTGCTCGACCGGGCCAACCGGCAGTACCTCTGTATCGCCAGCGTCGAGGGCGGAGTCGAGATCGAGGAGGTCGCCAAGACCAACCCGGACGCCGTCAAGCAGATCCCGGTCGACCCCGGCACGGGAGTCGACGCGGACAAGGCGCGCGCGATCGTCGCCGAGGCGGCGTTCCCCGCCGAGCTCGCCGACCAGGCCGTGGCGATGGTGCAGGCGCTGTGGGCGGTCTTCGTCGAGGAGGACGCCACCCTCGTCGAGGTCAACCCGCTCGCACGGCTCGAGGGCGACGTCCTGGAGGCGCTCGACGGCAAGGTCTCGCTCGACGCGAACGCCGAGTTCCGGCACGCCGACCGTGCGGCGTTCGAGGTGACCGAGGAGACCGACCCGCTGGAGGCCGAGGCCAAGGCGAAGGGCCTGAACTACGTCAAGCTCGACGGGCAGGTGGGCATCATCGGCAACGGCGCGGGGCTGGTGATGTCCACCCTCGACGTCGTCGCGTACGCCGGGGAGCGTCACGGCGGCGTCAAGCCGGCGAACTTCCTCGACATCGGCGGCGGCGCCAACGCCCAGGTGATGGCCGACGGCCTCGACGTGATCCTCGGCGACCAGCAGGTCAAAGCGGTGTTCGTCAACGTCTTCGGCGGCATCACGTCCTGCGACGAGGTCGCCAACGGGATCAAGGGCGCGCTCGAGATCCTCGGTGACCAGGCCACCAAGCCCCTCGTGGTGCGCCTCGACGGGAACAACGTCGAGAAGGGACGCGCGATCCTCGACGAGCTGAACCACCCCCTGGTCACCCAGGTCGACACGATGGACGGCGCGGCCGACAAGGCCGCCGAGCTGGCCGGCGCCTGAGCCCGACGTAGACGAAGAGAGACGAGACACCGATGTCGATCTACTTGAACAAGGTCTCCAAGATCATCGTCCAGGGCATGACGGGCGGGATGGGCTCCAAGCACACCACCCTGATGCTCGACGCCGGCTCGAACATCGTCGGCGGCGTCAACGCCCGCAAGGCCGGCACCAGCATCGAGCTGGGTGGGCAGGACCTGCCCGTCTTCGGCAGCGTCAAGGAGGCGATGACCGAGACCGGCGCCGACGTCTCTGTGGTCTTCGTGCCGCCGGCGTTCACCAAGGACGCCTGCCTGGAGGCCATCGACGCCGGCATCGGCCTGCTCGTGGTGATCACCGAGGGCGTGCCGGTGCAGGACACCGCGGAGGTCTGGTCCTACCTGTCGGGCAAGCAGACGCGGATGATCGGCCCGAACTGCCCCGGCGTCATCACGCCCGGTGAGTCACTGGCCGGCATCACGCCGCACACCATCGCCGGCAAGGGCCCGATCGGGCTGGTCTCCAAGTCGGGAACCCTGACCTACCAGATGATGTACGAGCTGAAGGACTTCGGTTTCTCGACCGCCATCGGCATCGGCGGCGACCCGATCGTCGGTACGACGCACATCGACGCGCTCGAGGCGTTCGAGGCCGACTCCGACACCGAGGCGATCGTGATGATCGGTGAGATCGGCGGCGACGCCGAGGAGCGCGCCGCGGCGTACATCAAGGACCACGTGACCAAGCCGGTCGTCGGCTACGTCGCCGGCTTCACCGCGCCCGAGGGCAAGACGATGGGCCACGCCGGCGCCATCGTCTCCGGCTCGTCGGGCACCGCCGCGGCCAAGAAGGAGGCCCTCGAGGCCGTCGGCGTCAAGGTCGGCAAGACGCCGTCGGAGACCGCCGACCTGATGCGCAAGATCCTCGGGGGCTGACGCCCTCAGCCCGCGCCCGGAAGGGCGCCGATGAAGGTCCGGCCTACCTGCCGTTCGGCTGAGCCGGCATGGCGGTCAGGCGCTCTCCGGCACGACGGAGCAGTGCGACGAACTGGGCCGTGGTCATCGTGTGGATGCCATCGGGGACGAAGCCGACCTGGGCGACGGCGCCCCCGGAGCGCACGATCCCCATGAAGAACGTGACGGTCTCCTTGTCGGTGACCTCGGTGCGCACGCGCCATGCGGTCCAGGTCGGCCCGCCGGCAAGGCGGAGCGCCTTGGTGCCCAGCTCGCGGTCGGAGCAGGATCCGAGCTTGGCGCGCACCCCCTCGACGAACGACTTCGCCGCAGGCTCCGGCAGTCGGCCGACCGTCTCGGTGATGCCGAACGGCGCCGCCAGATGGCCGTCGGGCACGAGGAAGGAGCGGGTGGCCGCGCGTTGCCAGTGGCCGCCGTGGAAGCTGCTGCGGTCGCAGCCGGTGGCCGCGACGTTCTGGAGCGCCCGCCTCGGGGTGGTGCCCACCCACGGCTGGGTGACGCCCGCCACGGGCGGCAGGTCGAACTCGCTGAGCATCATCGGGAGCGCGCCGGCCCTCGGCGCCGGGATGTCGACCGCACGCGGCATGGCGGAGCAGCGGCCGCCCATCGTGCTCGAGCACAGGTCGTCGACGGCGCTGACGAGCAGCCGGACGTTGCCCGCCAGGTCGGGGGCGGCGGTGCCCGATGTCCGGGTCAGCGTCAGGGTGGTGATCCGGCCGGTGCGGGCCACGCCGAGCACGTACGTCGACGCCGGGCGACTCCAGCTGCGCAGCACGTACTGCTGGGCGTCGTCGCCGAGATGCTGGATCCGGCGCACGCCGACCAGCTGCATCTGCGGCATCGAGCACGCGGCGAACCACCGGTTGGCGGTCGCATAGCCGACCTTGGCGGCCTGCTCGGTCGCGGACAGCTCCATGGCCTCGACCACGGCGAGCCGTGGCTTGCCCTGCTCGTGGCGCGCCGTGAAGTTGCGGACCAGGGCGGTGGACGCCCGGGGGTCGGCGTACGCCCGCCGCTGGCACGGGAACGTCGTGCCCTGCTTGGGGTCGGTGCCGGTGACCCGCCAGGTGCGCCCGTGCACCGCCCGGCCGAGCTGGGACACCGAGATCAGCGACGCGGGGGTGATCTGCGGGCTCCCCGACTGGTCACCGGTTTCGCCCGTCCCCTCGGCCGGCACCGACTGCAGACGGTCTCCGGCTGCGGCCAGGGTCGGGTGGACGCCGTGGTGGTCGGCCACCGCGAAGCCACTGACCACCAGGGTGGCGACCACGAGCGCCGACCCGGTCAGGGCATAGGTACGCCGGCGCGCGGTGCCGGCGCGGCGGATGATCGTCGCCCGTGGCCACCGCTGCCCGGCGCAGTGGGCTGTCAGCTGTTCCAGCAGCGGCCGGACCTCGGCCGCGGCCACCTCGCGATGGCGCGCGAACTGGGCCGTCGCCTCCACGATCCGCTTCTCGGCCACCTCCAAGGGCAGTCCGAGCTCGTGCGCCGTCTCCGCGCGTGACGCGCTGGTGAGCTCGGTGAGGAGCAGGGCCTTGCGGGGGACGACCGAGAGCTTGGCCAGGGCCTCGAGGGTGGCCCGCAGCTCCGGATCGAGCTTGCGGTCACGGTGCCAGATGCGCGCGGTGTGGCGGCGCTGGGCGTGGGTCCAGACGTGCGGGCGGACCCAGGTGCCGGGGTCCTCGAGACGCTTGATCTTGCCCCAGTGGTGCCAGGAGGCGATGAACGAGTCGCGCACCGCACCCCGCGAGGCGGGCAGGTCGCCGGTCAGCGCGAACGCCAGCACGAGCAGCCGGTCGCGGCTGTCGGCGTAGAAGGCGTCGAACCGCTCGGCATCGGACATGACGCCGACCACGGTACGAGCCGCGTGTGCACGCCGCCAATCGGGCCGCAAGGGCCGCGGGAGGAGCGGGACCGGTCCCCGGCGTGGCAGCGCGGATCGGGTGCGCACCTCGGGCGAAGATGGGTGGACCATGACCTCCCTGCTCCCGGCCCCGCGGCGTACCGCTGCGGGGCCCGGCCGGCCGGACGCCGCCCACCGGCGGCCTCTGGTCCTGCTCGCCGCCCTGGCGGGCTCCGGTGCGGCGGCCGCCACGCTGGTGGTGTGCCTGGCCGGCGGCGTCATCGGGTGGTTCCTCACCGATGCCGGAGCGCACGGCGCCCCCCGCGACGGCCTGCGGGTGGGTGCGCTGGGCTGGCTGATGGCGCACGGGTCCGGGGTCCACGTCGAGGGCACGACGATCAGCGCGGTGCCGCTCGGGCTCAGTCTCCTGGCCGTGGTGGTCGTGTGGCGAGTGGGGGTCCGGCTCGGCGACTCGGTGTCGGGTCACGGTCCCGATGCCGACGCGATCGCCGACGGGGTGCGCGACTGGACGGTCCCCTCGGCCACGGGCGTGTTCACCCTCGGCTATGCCGCCGTCGCGGTGGTGACCCACCACCTGGCCGCGACCACCGGGTCGGCTCCCTCCGTGGCCCGGACCCTGACCTGGACGGTCCTGCTGTGCGCCGTGGTCGCCGGCTCCGCCGTTGCCGTCGGGTCCGGTCGCGCGGCCATCTGGACATCGTTCCTCCCGATCTCCCTGCGCGCCGCGGCAGCCGCCGCCCGCCGGGTCCTGCTCTGGTACGCCGTAGCGTCGGCCGCCGTGCTGGCCGTCGCGCTCGTCGTCGACTGGGACGGCGCGGTCAACGTGATGTCGCAGCTTCACACCAGCCCCGGCGCGGCCACGCTGCTGGTCGGCCTGTGCGTCCTGCTCACGCCGAACGCGACGCTGTTCACCGGCTCCTACCTGCTCGGTCCGGGCTTCGCCGTCGGCTCCCACACCCTGGTCACCCCGACCGCGGTCGTGCTCGGTCCCCTGCCGATGTTCCCGCTGCTCGCGGCCCTGCCCGACAACGGGCCGACCCCGGGCTGGACTGCGGCGCTGCTCACGGTGCCGCCCGTCGTCGCGACGGTGGCGGTCTTCCGGACGTTGCGCCGCTACCCGACGTCCCGCTGGGACGACGCCGCGCTGCGGGGGGTGGGTGCGGGTCTCCTGTGCGCGGTCGGGTTCGCCGTCCTGGCGGCGCTCTCGGGCGGTGCCGTCGGCCCCGGCCGGATGGGCGACGTCGGCCCCTTCGTCTTCCAGGTGCTGCTGCACGGCATCGCGACCTTCGGCCTCGGCGGGCTGGTCGGCGCCCTCGCCGCCACGGCGCTCCACCGGCGCCGCACAGCCTGACCACCCGCGTGGGTCGAGGGGCGTCCCTCGCTGGTCGGGTCAGCGGCGCGTGCGCACCATCACGGGCCGGAAGCCCACCCTCATGGTGCTCGTCGCGGCCCGGGTCCGACCGTCGGCGGTGACCATCACGCGCCCGGCGCTGCGTGGCACCTGGACCCGCACCTCGCGGTGGGGGTTCCAGTAGATCGTGCGGACGCCTCCGTGGAAGCGAACGCGGCAGGTGTAGGTGCCGCGTCGGCCTCGGGCACACGGGCCGTCGTCGTGCGTGCCCACCAGCCGGCCACGCAGCCACGCGCGAGCCGTCCGCAGCGCCCGGCCCGCGGCCGTGAGCTCGTCGTAGTGCCCGGGCACGGTCATCAGGGTGTTGCCCAAGGTGCCGCCGTCGGCGACGAGGCCCCAGTCGTAGCGATACCAGAAGACCCGCGAGAGCCCGTGCGCCGCTCCCAGCAGATAGGTGCGCAGCACGTTGGCGACCTGGCGGCGCTGCGAGATCGGACGGGCCGAGCTGACGGCCAGCCCGCCGCCGTTCACGCCGTAGTTGACCTCCGTCGCCCAGATCCGCTTGTCCCCTGGTACCCCTGCCTCGGTCAGCTGACGGCGCGCCCGGGTGAGCAGGCCGATGGCGTCCTCGGGGCCGCCGATGCGGTGGTGGTAGCTGGCCTTCGGATAGAGGCTGAGCGCGTTGACGTCGTAGTGACGCCAGATCCCGTGTCCGCCGATCCGCTGGTGCTGGTAGCGCGCCATCCACTGCCGCTGGTAGCGCAGACGGACCGCGAACGACGGTGCGACGACGGTCGCGTGCGGGTCGACCTGGTTGCGCACGTGGTCGACGATCCGGGTGAGCAGGGCCAGCTCGTGCGGCGTCCCGCTCCAGAAGTAGGAGATGTTGCCCTCGTTCCACACCTGGTACGCCTTGACGCCGCGGTGGCCGTGGAAGCTCCGGTAGCGGGTCATCACCGCGCGCACGTAGCGGGCGTAGTCGTGGAGACGTGCCGGAGCGGTCGAGGGAGTGGCGGCGTAGAACGACGGCGTCATGCCCAGCACCAGCGTGACCTGCACGTGGTGGGCCTGTGCGGCGGAGACCAGCGAGTCCAGACGCGTCCAGTCGTAGACCCCGGGTGCCGTCTCGACGTCCTTCCAGGTGACGCCCGCGTCCCACAGGCGCAACGAGCCGAACGGCAGGCGCCCGTAGGCCTGGCCTGAGCCGTCGTGGAGCCCGAAGAACGCGCGCCGGACGCGGATCCCCCGGTGGTGATCAGCCCGGTGCGTCGCGCGGTGGGCCGAGTCGTGGGAGGTCGTCCGGCTCTCGTGGGCCACGGCCGCGGGGCCGGCGGTCGTGGCGAGCAGCCCGGTCAGGAGGGTGGCTGCGGCGAAGGACGCCCACCAGCGACGGGCGCGGGCTCGGTAGCGAGTAGGACGCGGGGGACGGGGAGCGGCCGGCGATGCCGAGGTCCTCGTGCCTGGGGGGAGGGTCACGGGGGTGGGCCTTTCTCTGGCGTTTCCCCCCGGGTCGAGTGGAGCTCCCCCCCGGTCGCGTCATGGAGGTGGCCGTGACGCGTCTGAGTAGCGAAACACCGCCCGGTCGCTCCGCGAGCGCGAATGACCGGGAATGACCGATCCGGGTGATGCCGCGTAGCCGATCCGGGTGGGTCGCGCCTGCCCTCGTCGTACTACCTGAGCTGACCGATCGGCCGGATCCCTAGACTCCGGTGGTGCCCGCGAAACCGATGCGCGTCGTCGTCCTCGTGTCCGGCGCCGGCACCAACCTCCAGGCTCTCCTCGACGCGGCCGCGGACCCGGCGTACGGCGCCGTGGTGGTCGCCGTGGGCGCCGACCGGGACGGGATCGAGGGCCTGGCGCGCGCCCAGCGGGCGGGTCTCCCGACGTTCGTGCACCGGGTCTCGGACCATCCGACGCGGGAGGCGTGGGACGCGGTCCTGGCCGCATCGGTGGCCGCGCACGAGCCGGACCTGGTGGTCTCGGCGGGCTTCATGAAGCTGGTCGGCGATGAGTTCCTGGCGGCGTACGCCGGGCGCTTCCTCAACACCCATCCGGCACTGTCCCCGGCGTTCCCGGGGATGCACGGGCCCGCCGACGCGCTGGCCCACGGCGTGAAGCTGACCGGCTGCACGCTGTTCGTGGTCGACCGCGGCGTCGACACCGGCCCGATCGTGGCGCAGGCGGCCGTCCCGGTGCGGGACGACGACACCGTCGAGACCCTGCACGAGCGGATCAAGACCGAGGAGCGCAGGATGCTGGTCGACGCGATCGGCCGGATCGCGCGCGAGGGCTTCACCGTCGACGGCCGGGTCGTGCGATTCGGCTAGGGTGAGCGCACACGACTGGCGCGGGTGGGCAACCACCGGGGAGTGACGTCACCGAGCATCGACCGCCTGGGTGCCCGAGCGACCGCAGGAGTGATCTGGTGAACGACCGCATCCCGATCAGGCGCGCCCGGGTCTCCGTCTACGACAAGACCGACCTCGACGAGCTCGTCGGCGGCCTCTCCGCCGCCGGCGTCGAGCTGGTCTCGACCGGCGGCTCGGCCGCCCGCATCGAGTCGCTGGGCCTGCCGGTGACCAGGGTCGAGGACCTCACCGGCTTTCCCGAGTGCCTGGACGGGCGCGTCAAGACGCTGCACCCCCGGGTGCACGCCGGGATCCTCGCCGACCGCCGCCTGGAGTCCCACGTCGCGCAGCTGGCCGACCTCGGCATCGAGCCGTTCGACCTCGTGATCTCCAACCTCTACCCGTTCGTCCGGACCGTGGCCTCCGGCGCCTCGCCCGACGAGTGCGTGGAGCAGATCGACATCGGCGGCCCGTCGATGGTGCGTGCGGCTGCCAAGAACCACCCGTCGGTCGCCATCGTCACCTCCCCCGACCGCTACGACGACGTGCTGGCCGCCCTGGCCGATGGGGGCTTCACCCTCGACCAGCGCCGGCGGCTCGCGGCCGAGGCGTTCGCCCACACCGCGGCGTACGAGGTGGCCGTGGCGTCGTGGATGGGCAGCGTCCTGACCGACACCAGCGACGCTGCGCCCGGCGAGAAGGGCGGCTTTCCGGCGTTCTCAGGCGCCACCTGGCAGAAGAGGTCGGTGCTGCGCTACGGCGAGAACCCGCACCAGCCGGCCGCGCTGTACGTCCACTGGCGTGGCGGACTCGCCGCGGCCGAGCAGCTGCACGGCAAGGAGATGTCCTACAACAACTACGTCGACACCGACGCCGCGCGGCGCGCAGCGAACGACTTCGCCGAGCCGGCGGTGGCGATCATCAAGCACGCCAACCCCTGCGGCATCGCCATTGCTGCCGACGTGGCGCAGGCCCACCGCCTCGCCCACGCCTGCGACCCGGTGTCGGCGTTCGGCGGTGTGATCGCGGTGAACCGGCCGGTGTCGGTGGCGCTGGCCGAGCAGGTCGCCGAGGTGTTCACCGAGGTGATCGTGGCGCCCGACTACGAGGACGCCGCCGTCGAGGTGCTGGCGGCCAAGAAGAGCCTGCGGATCCTGCGGTGCCCGGTCGAGGAGCATCCGGACCCGGTGGAGTTCCGCGGCATCTCCGGCGGCGTGCTCATGCAGCACGTCGATCACGTCGACGCCCCCGGCGACGACCCGGCCACCTGGACGCTGGCGGCCGGCGAGGCCGTGCCCGACGACGTGCTCGCAGACCTGGCCTTCGCCTGGAGGGCCTGCCGCTCGGTGAAGTCCAACGCGATCCTGCTCGCCCACGAGGGCGCCTCGGTGGGCATCGGGATGGGTCAGGTCAACCGGGTCGACTCGTGCCGGCTCGCGGTCTCGCGCGCAGGCGAGCGGGCCGCCGGCTCGGTGGCGGCCTCCGACGCGTTCTTCCCGTTCGAGGACGGTCCGCAGATCCTGCTGGATGCCGGGGTCCGCGCGATCGTCCAGCCCGGTGGGTCGGTCCGTGACGAGCTCACCGTCGCGGCCTGCCAGGATGCAGGAGTCGCGATGTACCTCACCGGCACCCGGCACTTCGCGCACTAGCCGACCGCCCCCGGACCGACCCCTACGGACTGACAGGATGACCACATGACCGCACGGATCCTCGACGGAACCGCGACGCTGCGCACGATCAAGGCCGAGCTCGCCGAGCGTGTGGCTGCGCTCACGGCCCGCGGCGCCACGCCGGGGCTCGGCACGGTCCTGGTCGGGGACGACCCGGGCTCGCACTGGTATGTCGGCGCCAAGCACAAGGACTGCGCCTCGATCGGCATCACCTCGATCCGCCGCGACCTGCCGGCGACGGCGACCCAGGCCGAGGTCGAGGCCGTGATCGACGAGCTGAACGCCGACCCCGCGTGCACCGGCTTCATCGTCCAGCAGCCGACCGGGCTCGACGAGTTCGCCCTCCTGTCGCGGGTCGACCCGGGCAAGGACGTCGACGGCCTGCACCCGGTGAACCTCGGCAAGCTGGTGCTGATGGAGTCGGGCCCGCTCCCGTGCACGCCGGTCGGGTGCATCGAGCTGCTGCGACGCCACGGCGTGGAGCTCAACGGCGCCAACGTCGTCGTGGTGGGCCGCGGCATCACCGTGGGCCGCCCGCTGGGGCTGATCCTGACCCGGCGCACCGAGAACTCCACGGTCTCGCTGTGCCACACGGGCACCCGCGACCTGACCGACTACACGCGCTGGGCCGACGTCGTCGTGGCCGCGGCCGGCGTACCCGGGCTGATCACCGCCGACATGATCAAGCCCGGCGCGGCGGTCCTCGACGTGGGCGTCTCGCGGGTCGACGGCAAGATCGCCGGCGACGTTGCGGCAGACGTCGCCGAGGTCGCCGGCTGGGTCTCGCCGAACCCGGGCGGCGTGGGCCCGATGACCCGCGCCATGCTGCTGAGCAACGTCGTCCAGATCGCGGAAGAGGCGGCAGGCTGAACCCCGTGGAGTCCCGCGAGCCCGAGCCGGAGGACCCGGCCGAGCCCAGGATCAGCCCGCGCCCCGACGACGTACCTCCGGAGTCGGCCGAGCCTGGGGGCCGGCGCTACCCGTCGACGATCGGCGGCGCCCTCTATCTCCTCGTGCTCGGCGCGTCGGTCGTGGGTCTGGTCATCATCACCCAGGACCACTGGCGCCTCGGGGTGAGGTGGATCGCGGCCTCGCTGCTGGTGGCCGCGGTGGCCCGGCTGGTGATCCCCGCGCAGCACGCCGGCATGCTCGCGGTGCGCCGCCGGGCCGTCGACGTCGTGATCCTGGTGCTCGCCGGCGCCGCTCTCTGGTTCCTCGCCGGCAGCATCCCGAACCAGCCGCCCCTCTAGCGTGGCCGGGTCGGATCAGGCCGGGGTCAGATCAGGCCGAGCTGGGTGACGGCGTCCTTCTCATCGGCGAGCTCGGCGACGGTGGCGTCGATCCGTCCGCGGGAGAAGGGATCGATCTCCAGGCCCTGAACGATCGACCAGTCGCCGTTCGAGGTGGTCACCGGGAACGACGAGATCAGGCCCTCGGGCACGCCGTACGACCCGTCGGAGCGCACCGCCATCGACAGCCAGTCACCCTCGGGGGAGCCGAAGAGCCAGTCGCGCGCGGCGTCGATGGTCGCGGACGCGGCCGACGCCGCCGACGACGAGCCCCGCGCCTCGATGATCGCGGCTCCGCGCTTGGCGACGGTCGGGATGAAGGTGTTCTCCAGCCAGTCCTGGTCGTCGACGGTCTCGGCGGCGTTGGCGCCCTTGACCTCGGCGTGGAAGAGGTCGGGGTACTGCGTGGCCGAGTGGTTGCCCCAGATCGTCATCCGGCGGACGTCGGTGACGGCCGAGCCGGTCTTCCGGGCGAGCTGGGAGATGGCGCGGTTGTGGTCGAGCCGGGTCAGCGCGGAGAACCGCTCGTCGGGGATGTCGGGGGCGTTGCTCAT
>JAICHQ010000011.1 GCA_025924815.1 Nocardioides sp. | reverse complement strand
CGAGATGGAGTTCACGATGGCCTTGCCCTGAACGCACTTCAGGCCGGCCTCGATGACCTCCCACTTCGACGAGTCGACCATCACCGGCACGCGCGAGATGTCCGGCTCGGAGGCGATCAGCTTCAAGAAGCGGTCCATCGCGGCGACGCCGTCGATCATCCCTTCGTCCATGTTGACGTCGATCACCTGGGCCCCGGCCTCCACCTGCTGGGCGGCGACCGACAAGGCGGTGTCGTAGTCGCCGTCCTTGATCAGCTTGCGGAAGCGGGCCGAGCCGGTGATGTTGGTGCGCTCGCCGATGTTGACGAAGAGGCTGTCCTCGGTGACGGTCACCGGCTCGAGGCCGGACAGGCGCATCGCCGGGGCGATGGTCGGCAGCACACGGGGCGCGACTCCCTTCGCGGCGTCGGCGATCGCGGCGATGTGGTCGGGGGTGGTGCCGCAGCAGCCGCCGACGATGTTGAGCAGGCCGCTGGTGGCGAACTCGCCGAGCACCTCGGCCATGTGGTCGGGCGTCTGGTCGTACTCACCGAACGCGTTGGGCAGCCCGGCGTTCGGATGAGCCGAGACGAAGCAGTCCGCAACCCGCGAGAGCTCCGCGACGTACGGTCGCAGGTCGTCGGCACCGAGCGCGCAGTTCAGGCCCACGGCCAGCGGCCGGACGTGTCGCACGGAGTTCCAGAACGCCTCGGTCACCTGACCCGACAGCGTGCGCCCGCTGGCGTCGGTGATCGTGCCGGAGACCATCACCGGCCACCGACGGCCGTACTCCTCGAAGAGGGTCTCGACCGCGACGATCGCGGCCTTGGCGTTGAGGGTGTCGAAGATCGTCTCGATCAGAAGGATGTCGGCTCCGCCGTCGACCAGGCCCTGCGCCTCCTCCAGGTACGCCGCGACCAGTTGGTCGAAGGTGATGTTGCGGGCGCCGGGATCGTTGACGTCGGGCGAGATGGAGGCGGTCTTGGACGTCGGGCCCAGCGAGCCGGCGACGTAGCGCGACCGCTGGTCGGTGGTGGCGGCGTCGGCCGCCTCGCGGGCCAGCCGCGCCGCTGCCACGTTCAGCTCGTAGGCGAGGTCCTCGAGGCCGTAGTCGGCCTGCGAGATGCGGGTGCCGTTGAACGTGTTGGTGCAGATGATGTCGGCGCCGGCGTCGAGATAGGCGCGGTGGATGGCGCGGATCACGTCGGGGTTGCTCAGCGAGAGCAGGTCGTTGTCGCCGGCCAGGTCTCCCGGATACTCCTCGGACGCGGCGAAGCGCTCGCCGCGGTAGGCCGCCTCGTCGAGACGGTGTCCCTGGATCATCGTGCCCATCGCTCCGTCGAGGACCAGGATCCGCTCGCGCAGCACCTCGCCGAGCTCCGCCCCGGCGTCGGGACGGTGCGCCACCTCCTGCAGGTCGGGTTGCCGCACGGCTCTCTCCCTACTTCCCAAGCGATCGGGGTCACGCGGACGATCGAGCTCTCGGTGGGCCACCAGCCTAGGAACGTCGTCCCGAATGGTGGCTCCTGATCCCGCATCGTGACACTCGGCAGGCGCCCCACGAAATTCCGGGTCTACACCGGGGGCGTCGGCCGAGCCACCACGGGCCTCACCCCGAGATGACTACTGTTGGCGAGTGATCGAGATCGAGGAGATCGACGACCTGGTCGAGCCGGTGGTGATCGCCGCCTTCGAAGGCTGGAACGACGCGGCCGACGCCGCCTCGTCGGTCATCGACCACCTGCTCAAGGTCTGGGACGCCCGCATCATCGGTGCGATCGACCCCGAGGAGTTCTACGACTTCCAGGTGAACCGCCCTGTCGTCAGCAGCGACGAGCTCGGGCACCGCCGGCTCACCTGGCCGAGCAGCCAGATCGCCGTCGCCTCGCCACCCGATCTCGACCGCGACGTGATCCTGATCCGGGGGATCGAGCCGAACATGCGCTGGCGCCAGTTCTGCGCCGAGCTGCTGGCCGCCTGCGACGATCTCGGCGGCGAGCTCGTGGTCACGCTGGGCGCCCTCCTGGCCGACACGCCCCACACCCGGCCGATCCCGGTCACGGGCACCGCCACGGAGCCCGACCTGGTCGATCGGCTCCAGCTCGAGCAGTCGACGTACGAGGGCCCGACCGGGATCGTCGGCGTCTTCCAGGATGCCTGCGTCCGCCTGGACGTCCCGGCCGTCTCGTACTGGGCCGCGGTCCCCCACTACGTCGCCGCCCCGCCCTGCCCGAAGGCGACCCTGGCCCTGATCGGACAGCTGGAGGAGCTGCTCGGGTGCACCATCCCGCTCGGCGAGCTCCCGGAGGACTCGCGCGCCTGGGAGCGCGGCGTCGACGAGCTGGCGGAGGAGGACGAGGACGTCGCCGACTACGTCCGGGCCCTCGAGGAGACCCGCGACACCACCGACCTGCCCGAGGCGAGCGGCGAGGCGATCGCCCGGGAGTTCGAGCGCTACCTCAAGCGCCGGACCGACGACGGCTGAGACGCCGACTCGGCGGTCAGAGGGCCAGGCCGAGGGCGGCGTCGAGCAGCGAGCGGACGGTCGAGCCGGCCTGGGGGTCGCTGGTGTCGGGCGGCCCCGACGTGCCGAGGGTCGTCTCGACCCATCCCTCGATCGCGACCACCGCCGTCGGGGCGTCGAGATCGGTGGCCAGCGCCAAGAGGACGGCGTCCACGACCGGAGCAGCCGGTGCGCCGGCGCCGACCGCCAGGGCCCGGCGCCACCGGTCGAGGGTGTCGACCGCGGTCCACAGCTGGTCGTCGGTCCACTCCCAGTCGCTGCGGTAGTGGTGGCGCAGCAGGGCCAGCCGGATCGCCATCGGGTCGACCTCGCTGTTGCGCAGCGTGGAGACGAACACCAGGTTGCCCTTGGACTTCGACATCTTCTCGCCGTCGTAGGCGACCATGCCGGCGTGCACGTAGGCCTGGGCGTACGGCGTGCCGGTCAGTGCCTGGGCCTCCGACGCACACATCTCGTGGTGGGGGAAGACCAGGTCGATGCCTCCACCCTGTACGTCGAACCGCTCGCCGAGGAACTCCAGCGCCATCGCCGTGCACTCGACGTGCCATCCCGGCCGACCGCGACCCAGCACGCTGTCCAGCGCCGGCTCGCCGGGCCGCTCGGCCCGCCAGACCAGGCAGTCGAGCGGGTCCTTCTTGCCCGGCCGGTCGGGGTCCCCCCCACGGTCGGGGAAGACGGCGAGCATCTCGTCACGGGTCCAGCCCGACTCGTCACCGAAGGCCGGGTCGGCCGCGACCGAGAAGTAGAGGTCGTCGTCCACGGCATAGACCGTGCCGGCCTCCTGGAGCCGTCGGATCAGGTCGACGATCAGGTCCAGGGACTCCTCGGCACCCGGGAAGTGGTCCGGCGGCACGATGCGCAGGGCGGTCATGTCCTGCCGCAGCCGCTCGGTCTCGCGCGCGGCCAGGTCTCGCCAGTCGACGCCCACCTTCGCGGCACGCTCGAACAACGGGTCGTCGACGTCGGTCACGTTCTGCACGTAGACGACCTCGTGCCCGGCATTGCGCCACGCCCGGTTGAGCAGGTCGAAGGCGACGAAGGTCGCCGCGTGGCCCATGTGCGTGGCGTCGTACGGCGTGATCCCGCAGACGTACAGCCGGGCCGGCCCGTCGGGACGGGTCTCCACGAGGCCACCGGTGGAGGTGTCGTGCACGCGGACCGGGGGTGCCGTCACGGCGAGGGCGGGCAGGTCCGGGGCAGGCCAGGCGCGCATAGCCGGAGACTACGGCAGCCGCGGCACGTCGCGACCGGGTGTCAGAAGGGTGGCCACGGGATCGCCCGCCAGCCCTGACCCGGCTCCGGCAACGTGCCCACCCGGAGCAGACGCTCGACCCGACGCCTGGTCGCCTCGACCTCGTGTGGGGTGACCAGGTGCACGAGCCTCTCGCCGAGGTCGTCCTCGAGCCGGTCGGAGAGCCGGTCGAGCGCGGCCAGGTCCTGGTCGGTGAGCCGCTCACCGGCCCACCCCCAGAGCACGGTGCGCAGCTTGTGCTCGACGTGGAAGGTCAGGCCGTGGTCGACGCCGTACCGGTGACCATCGGTCATCGCCAGGACGTGCCCGCCTTTGCGATCGGCGTTGTTGACGACGACGTCGAAGACCGCCATCCGGCGCAGCTCCGCGGTGTCCTCGTGCACGAGCGAGACGACCTGGTCGCGGTCGTCGAGCCCCTCGAAGACGTAGAGGTAGCCGTCGGGCACGTCGGTGTCACGCACCAGGGTCACCGCCTCCTGCACCGGGTCGGGCTCCTGCCACAGCTGCACCATCCCGAGCCCGTGCGGTCCGCCGCGGCGGAACGTGAAGGGCACGATGTCCCAGCCCAGCGCCTCGGAGACGACGTACGCCGCCTCCTCGCGCTCGGCGAGGGTGCCGTCGGGGAAGTCCCACAGGGGCCGCTCCCCCGCTACCGGCTTGTAGACGACGCGCCGGCCGTCGATCTCACCCACGAACGTGGCGTTGGACGCCGGCATCACCCGACCGTGCAGGGTGAGCTCGCCGTCCAGCAGCCGCTCCTGGATCACTGCAGGACCCTCAGGACGGATCGCGGCGGCGGAACCCGTTGGCGCGCACGCACAGGTGGCCGTCGGGGTCGATCGGGCTGCCACAGAACGGGCAGTCGGGGCGACCGGCCTCGAGCACGAGGGTCGCCCGCTTGACGAACGCCCGCGCCGGACCGGCCTCGAGCCGCACCAGGAAGATCTCGTCGGGCTCGCTCTCCTCGCCTGCCTCCGCCTCCCCACCCAGCGCCGCGTCGTCGGCGGGCTCGGTCAGCGGGAACACCTCGATCACGACCCGGGCGATGGCGGGGTCCCAGGACAGCGTCATGGTGCCGGCACGGAACTGCTCGTCGATGGGCTGTTCCAGCGGGCCCGCGTCGTCGAGACCGACCGGCGCCACGGCCGGGATCAGCGTGTCGTTGCCGGCGCTGGCCATCACCTCGTCGAGAAGCTCGTCGATGCGCTCGGCGAGCACGGCGACCTGTTGCTTCTCCAGGGCCACGCTGACCAGACGGGGACCCGAGCGGGCCTGGAGGAAGAACGTGCGTGCACCCGGCTCGCCGACGGTCCCGGCTACGAAGCGCTCGGGCGGGTCGAACTCGTGGGTCACCGGCATGGCTCCACCTTATGCAGGCGCCGATGGGGCACGGCCGACGGTGAGAGGGGCCGGTTCAGACCGGCCGCCCGGGGCCGGCACCGCCCCCCACGGCCGCCCCGTGGTCGGCCTTTCTCCGGCCGCCTTTGGTCGCCGGCTTCGGGACCAGCCACGACAGGTCGCCCTCGTGGGTGTTGGACGACAGGACGTAGGGACGCGCCTCCGTGTAGCGGATCACCGAGATGGAGGAGGGGTCCACCTGGATGCGCTGGAACAGGTCCAGGTGCATGCCCAGCGCGTCGGCGAGGATCGACTTGATGACGTCGCCGTGGCTGACCGCGAGCCACACCGCGCCGGCTCCGTGGGCGGTCGTGACCGCGGCGTCGCGACGGCGTACGGCGTCGACCGCCCGGGCCTGCATGCGGAGCAGGGACTCACCACCGGGGAACGTCGCCGCGGACGGGTTGGTCTGCACGGTCCTCCACAGCGCGAGCCTGGCCAGGTCACGCAGCCGGCGGCCCTGCCACTCGCCGTAGTCGCACTCGGTGATCCCCGTGTCGAGCCGCACCCGGGCCTTCACGGCCTGGCGGAGGGCGACGGCACGCGCGGTCTCCTTGCAGCGCTCCAGCGGGCTGGACACCAGCTCGACGAGAGGGACGACCGCGAGCCGGTCGCCGGCATGCTCCGCCTGGGTACGGCCGAGCTCGTCGAGGTGCACGCCCGGGGTGCGGCCGGCGAGGGTTCCGGAGGCGTTGGCGGACGTACGCCCGTGCCGGAGCAGGATCACCGTGGCCATGCCCCGAGGGTAGGGCGTCGGCGACGGCCCCTGCGCGGCTCCCCTCACGGCGTTCGGCCGGGTCTAGCGTGGCGGTGTGATCGTCGACAGCGCCGTCTACCGGCAGGGCAAGCGGATCGTCGACGACCTGCCGCCCAGCGAGCTCGGTCGCGTCCGCAAGCTCGCGACGGAGCCGGGCGACTTCGTGTGGGTCGGCCTCCACGAGCCCAATGAGGACGAGCTGGCCACCGTCGAGAAGGAGTTCGGACTCCACCCGCTCGCCGTCGAGGACGCGTTCCGGGCGCACCAGCGGCCCAAGCTCGAGCGCTATGAGGGCACGATCTTCCTCACTGTGAAGTCGCTGTGGTACGTCGACGCGGACGACGCGGTCGAGACCGGCGAGATCAACATGTTCGTCGGCCAGGACTTCGTGATCAGCGTCCGGCACGGGGCCGGCTCCGAGCTGCACAGCGCGCGCCGCGACCTCGAGGCCAAGTCCTCCGTGCTCACACACGGGCCCTCGGCGGTCGTGTACGCGGTCTGCGACCGGATCGTGGACGGCTACCTGTCGGTCATGTCGTCCCTGGAGGAGGACGTGGACGAGGTCGAGACCTCCGTCTTCTCCACCGAGCGCACCAACGACTCGGCCCGCATCTACACCCTGAAGCGGGAGATCGCGGAGGCACGTCGGGCGGTGCTGCCGCTGCGCGAGCCCATGCGCCGGTTCGCGACCGGCGCCGTGCCGGGGATCGACGAGGCGTCGGCGCCCTTCTTCCGCGACGTGCTCGACCACCTCAACCGCGTCGCCGAGACCGTCGACGGGCTCGACCAGCTCCTGTCCACCGCGTTCGACGCCCATCTGGCCCAGATCTCGGTGCAGCAGAACGAGGACATGCGCAAGATCTCGGCGGGCGCGGCGATCGTGGTCGTGCCGACCCTGATCGCCGGGATCTACGGGATGAACTTCCAGCACATGCCCGAGCTGTCGTGGACCTACGGCTACCCCTACGCCATCGCCCTGATGGCGGGCCTGGGCATCGTCCTCTGGGTGTGGTTCAAGCGCTCCGGCTGGCTGTGATGCGGAGCGGTGGGTAGGGATCGGTTTGAGGGGCGGGAACGGGTCCCGGCTCACCGCCAGTCCGGGTCGACGCAGGGACCGGTGGGTGAGGATCGATTTGCCGGGCAGGAACGGGTCCCGGCTCACCTCAGGTCGCCGACATGACCCCGCCGGCCAGCAGCACCAGGAGTACGGCGCCGAGCGCGATGCGGTAGGGCACGAACCACGTGATCGGGTGGTGGGCCACGAACCGCAGCAGCCACGCGACCGAGGCGTACGCGACGACGAACGCGACCACGGTCCCGACCAGCGTCTCGCCGACACCGATCTCGCCGCCCAAGGCGTCCTTGAGCTCGAAGACCCCGGCGGCCAGCAGGGCGGGGATGGACAGGAAGAACGACAGGCGGGTGGCCGCCACCCGGTCGAGCCCGCGGAAGAGACCCGCCGAGATCGTGGCACCCGAGCGCGAGACACCCGGGATCAACGAGATGCACTGCACGACGCCGACCACGATCGCATCGGTCAGGTTCAGGGCCTTCTCGGAGCGGGCCTGACTGGCCGCGCGCTCCGCGGCCCACATCACCGCGCTCCACCCGATCAGCGCGATCGCCACGACCCACAGCGATCGCAGGTCGTTCTTGATGACGTTCCGCGCCAGCAGCCCGACGATCCCCACGGGGATGGTGCCGAGGATGACGTACCAGCCCATGCGGAAGTCGCGATGACCGCGGTACTCGGGCTTGACCAGGCCCAGGGTCCAGGTGCGGACGATGCTCCAGATGTCGCGGGCGAAGTAGACGATCACGGCCAGGATCGCCCCCATCTGGATGACGGCGGTGAAGCCGGTCACCGCGGGATCGTCGACCTGGAGGCCGAGGATCTTCTCGGTGATCGTCAGGTGGCCCGTGCTCGAGACGGGGAGGAACTCGGTGAGCCCCTCCACGATCCCCAGGATGATCGCGTCGAAGTAGTTCATCGGCTGCTTTCGTCAGTCGGGATCCGGGCGCGGGCCCGACACTAGTGTCGTGCGCCCGCCCCTGTGGCCCGACCCGGGTGGTAGCACCCCCTGATCCGTCCCGACCGGCTACGTTTGTCCGCATGCACCAGCGGTCGGTCGGCGCCACGGGCCTGACGGTCTCGCGGCTCGGCCTGGGCACGATGTCGTGGGGGCGCGAGACCGATGAGCACGAGGCCCGCGACCAGCTGGCCGCCTTCACCGAGGCCGGCGGCACCCTGGTCGACACCGCCGCGGCGTACGTCGACGGTGCGTCGGAGGAGCTGATCGGCCGGCTGATCGGAGACGTCGTCGCGCGTGACGACGTGGTGATCGCGACCAAGGGGGGCATCTCGCGCCGCCGGGGCGAGCGCGAGACGTACGCCTCCCGAGGTCGGCTGCTGGCCGACCTCGACGCATCTCTACGCCGGCTCGGCGTCGACCACGTCGATCTCTGGCAGGTCCACACCTGGGTCGACGGAGTCCCGATCGAGGAGACCCTGACCGTGCTCGACCACGCGGTCGCGACCGGCCGCGCGGCGTACGTCGGCATCTCGAACTACACCGGATGGCAGACCGCACAGGCAGGGACCTGGCAGCGCGCGGTGCCGGGGCGAGCCGTGCTGGCGTCGACGCAGATGGAGTACTCCCTGGTCAACCGTGCCATCGAGGCGGACGTCGTCCCCGCGGCCGCGGCCCTCGGGATCGGGATCCTGCCGTGGTCGCCGCTCGGTCACGGGGTCCTGACCGGCAAGTACCGCAACGGCATCCCGTCGGACTCGCG
This sequence comes from Nocardioides sp., assembly GCA_025924815.1. GTDB lineage: Bacteria > Actinomycetota > Actinomycetes > Propionibacteriales > Nocardioidaceae > Nocardioides. Next base: position 48,060 of record JAICHQ010000011.1, on the reverse strand, counting down.
TGGCGCGTCGGAGTCCTTCGGCCGGATCATCGAGCGCTACCTCGACGCCCGCTGCCAATCGGTGATCGAGGCGGTCGCCAAGGCCGCCGACGGCCTCGGCTGGTCCATGACCGAGGTGGCGCTGACCTGGGTCCGCGACCGTCCCGGCGTCGTCGCCCCGATCGTCGGCGCCCGCACCGCCAAGCAGCTGCTCGCCGCCCTCGGCACCGAGGAGCTGACCCTGCCCCCGGAGATCGTCGCCGCGCTCGACGACGTCTCGGAGGACTGAGCGGTGACCGCCGCCCTGATCTCCGGCTGGAGCGGGCGTCGTCAGCCGTCTCGGGTGGTGGAGTGGGAGTTCGAGCGGCTCACCATCGCCCGCGACTTCTCGCGCCACGTCGTGACCACGATGCTCGCCGAACGAGCCGAGCACGGTGGTTGGGAGCTCGACCGGGTGCGCATCGGCCCCGACGGCACGCGTCGGGTCGTCCTGCGCCGCAAGATCATCCGGATGCGGCCCACCCTCACCTGAGTCCGGGCCCTCCCGTCCGCCGGCTCAGACCTCCCCGAGGAACCGGTCGAGGACCCGCGCCCCGAACTCCAGGGCGTCGACCGGCACCCGCTCGTCGACGCCGTGGAACAGCGCGGTGAAGTCCAGGTCGGCCGGCAGCCGCAACGGCGTGAACCCGTAGCTGCGCAGCCCGAGCGCATTGAAGTGCTTGGCGTCGGTCCCACCGCTCATCAGGTACGGCGCGACCCGGGCGCCCGCATCCTCGGCCAGCAGGCAGCGGGTCATCGCACCGACCAGGTCGCCGTCGTACGGCGTCTCCCAGGTCTGCTGGTGCGAGACGTGGCTGCGCTCGACGCCCTCGCCGCACAGCGCGGCGATCGTGTCGAAGAACTCGTCCTCGTAGCCCGGCAGGAACCGGCCGTCGACATGGGCCGTCGCCTCGGTCGGGATGACGTTCACCTTGTAGCCGGCCGCGAGCATCGTGGGGTTGGCGGTGTTCCGGATCGCCGCGCCCATCATCCGCGCCGCACCACCGAACTCCTCCACGAGCGCCTCGGCGTTGTCCGGCGTCGCCTCGGTCCCGGCGATCTCGCCGACCACGGCCAGCAAGGTCTCCATCGTCGGGGTCAGCCGCACCGGCCACTCGTACGCCCCGATGCGCGCCACCGCGGCCGTGAGCCGGGTGACGGCGTTGTGGTCGTTCATCATCGAGCCGTGACCGGCCCGTCCGCGCGCGGTCAGCCGCATCCAGGCCATGCCCTTCTCGGCCGCCTCGATCAGGTAGAGCCGATGCCCGCGGATCGTGGTGCTGAAGCCGCCCACCTCGCCGACCGCCTCGGAGCAGTGCGCCAGGTGCTCGCGGTGCTCCTCGACCAGCACCTGCGCGCCGTTCCGGCCGCCGGCCTCCTCGTCGGCGGTGAAGCACAGGACGACGGGACGCTCGGGCACGGCACCCGCCCGGGTGCGTGCCCGGACCACCGAGAGCAGCATCGCGTCGAAGTCCTTCATGTCGACCGCACCACGCCCCCACACGTAGCCGTCCTGGATCTCTCCCGAGAACGGGTCGACCTGCCAGTCGTCGGCCTCCGCGGGGACGACGTCCAGATGACCGTGCAGCAACAGGGCTCCCTGTCCACCCGGCGTCCCTCCCCACTGCGCGACGAGCGACGTCCGGCCGGACTCGCGCTCGAACAGCTCCGACTCGATCCCGACCTCACCGAGCAGGCCGGCCACGTGCTCGGCCGCCTTGCGCTCGCCCGGCCCGGACCCGTCGCCGTAGTTGCTCGTGTCGATCCGGATCAGGTCGCGGCACAGGTCCACGACCTCAGCCGCCGGGTCGTAGGAGGGCTCGTACGCCGTACCGGTCGGGGTCTGCGCCATGTCGTCGGCCATGCCTCCATCCTGGCATCAGCAGCGGGTCCGTCGCCCCCCGCGAGGACCCGTGGACGACCCTCCGACGGGCCCTCGTGACGAGGAGCCGCGGCCTGGTTGCCGATGTGAGTCTCGGGGCTCTCGGTTGCTAGAGTTCCCTCCGCACTCGTCCGGGTGGCGGAATTGGCAGACGCGCTAGCTTGAGGTGCTAGTGCCCGTATTAGGGCGTGGGGGTTCAAGTCCCCCCTCGGACACCGGGAGACCTCCTGGCGCCAGCCCGGGACCAAGGGCCCTGGGCTCGGGCGGCACCGCGAGGCACCCTGTGTTCCGGGGCCGTTCGGGGCGCCTGATGGGGTGCTGGATCGGATTTTGCTCACCACCTGTCACTCTGGTCCCAGACGTGATCAGAGCGACGAGTTGGTCGTTGTCATGAAAGCGACCTCCCGTCACTCTTGGCGGGGGTACTTTCGCAGGGGGATGCGAAACGGGGGGAAGTGACATGGGGGAACGCGCGCTCAAAGCGTCGTGGGAAGAGACGAATGACGTGGCACGACGAGTCGCTCGTGAGGACGGGGAATCACACAGTGACAGCCCGGCCATCCGGCTGCTCGACGCACTGAGGGCCGGCGACGACCTCGGGGTGCTCGCGGTCTGTGGCGACGGCACCACGGTCTCGGCGGAGAACATGGACTTCTCCTGCCGCGGTCGCGACGAGATCCACCGGATGCTGACCCGGACCCGCGAGCGGTTTCCCGGGCTGAGCTTCGAGTCGCGCACGCGGCACATCGGCTTCGGTCTGGTGATCGACGAGGCGCGAGTCCAGGACGACCTCTTCGAGGAGGGAGACACCGAGCCGGAGGCGACGACGACGCCGGCCGTTCCCGAGCGTCCGGTCCCCGACCCCGGCATCCACCCGATGTGGGACGAGCCGGTCACCGAGCAGCGCAACGTGATGTCCGTCTGGCGCGAGAAGGCCCAGGAGACCCAGCCCGCCATCCGTCTGAACATGCCGGTACGGGTGGCCGTGCGGCACGACGACCTGCAGGTGCACGACGTCACGCTGAGCTTCCCGGCGGCCCTGCTCAAGCGGGCCATGGGGTTGCACGTCGACCCGCTGGAGATGTCGCTGAGCGAGGTCCAGTCGGCGTTCATCGCCCCGGTCGGCGCCGGCTTCACCACCTACGAGCTCGCCCGGCCCGAGCTGACCCTGGCTCCTCCCGCTCCCCCGGAGCCCGAGCCTGCGGCGCTCACCGAGGGGGAGCCTCCGCGACGACGGGGACGCCTGCTCGTCCCGCTCCTGCTGGCGCTGCTCCTCCTGGTCGCCGGTGGCGCGTGGTACGTCGTCCAGGGTGCGCCGAGTGACAACCAGGCAGCGCCGTCGACGACCACGCCCACGCCCACGCCGTCACACACCGCCTCGCCCAGCGCGTCTCCGTCCGCCACGGCGACGTCGTCGGAGGCACCCACCGTCACCGAGGGCAACCCGACGAGCGGGCCGACGCGCAAGCCCAACGTCACGCTGAAGTCCGGCCTCGCCTTCGCGTTCAACAGCTCGTCGTTGTCGCCGCAGGCGAAGAAGACCATCGACAAGGTCGCCCAGGAGGTGCGCGCTGCACACCTGACCGGCAAGATCTACGTCGACGGCTACACCGACAACCTCGGCTCCGCCGCCTACGGCCAGGTGCTCTCGCAGCGCCGCGCCACGGCCGTGTCGAACTACCTCGGGTCGCGGCTCATCGGTGTCGACGTCGACATCGTCTCCACGGGTCACGGAGAGGCCGACCCGATCGCCTCCAACGCCACCCGCGACGGCCGCATCGCCAACCGTCGGGTGACGATCACGCTACCCAAGCCCTGATGGCGGACCTGATGCCGTGGGTCATCCAGGCTGACCCACGACACTAGGTTCCTCACCATGGTGGACCCGCTGAGCGTCGCGTTCGTCACCGGGACCACACCCGACAAGTGGGCGCGGGCGTGGCGCGGCCAGCGGCGTGGCCCGCTCGAGCTGGTCCCGGTCACGGAGGCCGAGCAGGTGGACGTCGTACGCCGGGGTGAGGTCGACCTGGCCCTGGTCCGGCTGCCGGTGGACTCCGAGGGGCTCCACTGCGTCCGGCTGTACGACGAGCGGCCGGTTGTCGTGGCCAGCCGCGAGCACTTCGTCGCCGCGGCCGACACGGTCACCCTCGACGACCTCGTCGACGAGCAGCTGGTACGGCCACACGCGTCGGGCTGGCGACCCGCCGCCGAACAGCTGGCCTGGCCGGAGATGTCGGAGCGGGAGGCCGTCGAGACAGTGGCCGCGGGCACCGGCATCGTCGTCGTGCCGGAGTCGGTGGCCCGTCTCTTCCGGCGCAAGGACGTCGTCCGGCGCGAGGTCACCGACCTGCCACCGACCACCGTCGCCCTGGTCTGGCTCCGCAAGCGCGACGACGACACCACCCAGGCGTTCGTCGGCGTCGTCAAGGGCCGCACCGCCAACAGCTCGCGACAGTAGTGTCCTGACTCGGAAGTCGTTGGTCGGGTTGCGTGCTCGAAGGTGCGTGCACCGCAAGGCGCCGGCGCGACGCCCTACCCGGTCGTCTCGCGAGCGTCGACAGTCAGCACGTGTCTGCCACGGGCGCGCGAACCACACACGAGCTCTCGCCGCACGACACTAGGCTGCCGGCCATGTCCGCGATCGTCGCCTCGGCCCCCGGCCGGGTCAACCTGATCGGCGAGCACACCGACTACAACGATGGGCTCTGCCTGCCGCTCGCACTCCCCCAGCGCACGTCGGTCTCCCTGGTGCCCCGGGCGGACGACGTCCTCAGCCTGACCAGCGCCCAGGAGGATTCCGACTGGGAGGGTCGCGCCGAGGAGCATCCCGAGGGATGGGCGGCCTACGTCGCGGGCGTCGTCCAGGCGCTGCGCGACGACGGGCACGACGTGCCCGGCTTCGAGGCCACGATCGACTCCGACGTCCCGCTCGGGGCCGGACTCTCCAGCTCCGCCGCCCTGGAGTGCTCGGTGGCGACCGCCCTGGCCGGCGTGCTGGGGCTCGAGCTCGACGACCGCGCCGTTCGCCGCCGGCTCGCCGACGCCTGCATCCGGGCGGAGAACGACTACGTCGGCGCGCCCACCGGCGGCATGGACCAGACCGTCGCGATGCTCGCCGAACGTGGTCACGCGCTGCTGCTCGACTTCAGCGACGGGAGCGCCACGTCGGTCGAGCTGCCGCTGGACGACGCCGGGCTGGTACTGCTGGTGATCGACACCCGGGTCAGCCACGCCCTGACCGACGGCAGCTACGGGAACCGGCGTACCGAGAGCGCCGACGCCGCCCGTGCGCTGGGCGTGAGCAGCCTGCGCGACGTCGACCCGGCCGGGGTCGAGGTGCTCGACGACCCGATGCTGCGGCGCCGCGCCCGGCATGTCGTCAGCGAGAACCTCCGCGTGCTCGCCGCGGTCGGTGCGATCGGCGACCGGAGCTGGGAGCGACTCGCCGAGGTGCTCGACGCGTCCCACGTGTCGATGCGCGACGACTTCGAGATCTCGTGCCGCGAGCTCGACCTCGCGGTCGAGACCGCCCGGGCGGCGGGGGCGCTGGGTGCCCGGATGACCGGCGGCGGCTTCGGTGGCTCGGCCCTCGCACTGGTCCCCCGGTCGGTGGTCGACGACGTACGGACCGCGGTCACCGGCGCGTTCGCCGACGCCGACCTGACTCGGCCGGCATACCTCCTGGCCACGCCGGGCGACGCGGCCCGGCTCGAGAGCGACGGCTGAGCTCCGGGCCGAGGACGACGCTCGGAGCTACCTCAGCTCGGCGCTGGACAGCCCGAGCACCCGCCTCGCGACGATCAGCTGCTGGATCTGCTGGGTGCCCTCGAAGATGTCGAGGATCTTGGAGTCGCGGGCCCACTTCTCCAGGAGCTCGCCCTCGCTGTAGCCCACGGAGCCGCACAGCTCGACGCACGACAGGGTGACGTCGGAGGCCATCCGGCCGGCCTTGGCCTTGGCCATCGACGCCTCCAGGGCGTTGGCCCGTCGGTTGTCGGCCATCCAGGCGGCCTGGAGCATCAGCAACCGGGCGGCCTCCCAGTCCGCCTCCATCTGGAGGAGCTTGGCCGCGGCGGCGCTCTGAGCCATGGCCGGACGGTCGTAGTCGATGACGACGCCCGCCTGCGCGAGGAGGTCGCGGGTGAGGTCGAGGGCAGCCTGGGCACAGCCGACGGCCATCGCAGCCACCAGTGGCCGGGTGTTGTCGAAGGTCGCCATCGCACCCGCGAACCCCTGGCCGGTGTCGATCTCGGGTGAGCCGAGCAGGTGGTCGGGCGGGACGCGACAGTCCTCGAAGCGGATGGTCGCGGTGTCGGAGGCGCGGATGCCGAGCTTGTCCTCGAGACGCTCGACGCTCATCCCTGGCGTGCCCTTGGGCACCACGAACGACTTGATGGCGGGCCGACCGAGGTTGCGGTCCAGGGTGGCCCAGACCACCACCGCATCGGACCGCTCGCCCGAGGTCACGAAGATCTTCTCCCCGTTGAGGACGTAGGCATCGCCGTCGAGCACCGCCGTGGTGCGGATGGAGGCCGAGTCGGAGCCGGCATCGGGCTCGGTGATCGCCATCGAGGCCCAGAGTCCGGCGAAGCGCTCCTGCTGCGCGGCCGTGCCGACCGAGGCGATGGCGGAGTTGCCCAGCCCCTGCCGGGGCAGCGAGAGCAGCAGCCCCACGTCGCCCCAGCACATCTCGGCGATGCCCATCACCGACGCGAGGTTGGCGCCGTTCCTCACTGCGGCGCCGGAGTCGTCGTCCTGGGTCTCGTCGCGCTTCACCCCGGACGCGCCCGCACCCGAGCTCGCACCCGACTCGGACAGACCGTCGATCATGGCGGCCAGCAGGTCGAGCTCCTGGGGATAGGTGTGCTCGGCCCGGTCGTAGGTGCGGCTGATCGGCCGCAGCATGTTCATCGCCACCTGGTGCGCCTGGTCGCGCAGAGGACGGAGCTTCTGGGGGTCGTCGAGCGAGATCACGGCGTTCCTCCCTCATTCGGTTCCTGCTGTGCGAGCGTCACGGAGGGCATCAGACCAGCACCCCGCCTTCCATGATCGAGATGGCTCGGAGGTCGCGGTACCACCGCTCGACCGGATGCTCCTTGACGAAGCCGTGGCCGCCGAGCAGCTGCACACCGTCCAGCCCGATCTGCATGCCCTTCTCGGCACAGAGCCGGCGGGCCAGCGCCACGTCGCGCGCGACGTCCTGGCCGGCGGCCGCACGTCCGGCGGCCTTCCAGGTGAGCAGCCGCATCGCCTGCAGCTCGATGGCGATGTCGGCGACCATGAACGCCACGGACTGACGATGGGCGATCGGCTCGCCGAACGCCTGGCGCTCCTTGACGTACGGCGTGACGTAGTCGAGCACCGCCTGGCCGACGCCGACCGAGAGCGCGCACCATGCGATCCGCGACAGCCGCACGCACTCGGCGTACGTCGTGCCGTCGACCGCGCCGAGCACCTGGCTCTCGGGGACCCGGACGCCGTCGAGGGTGAGGGTGGTGAGGGACGCGGCGCGGACACCCATGGCCGGGTCGGCCTCGACCGAGAGCCCCGCGGTGCCGGCCTCCACGATCACGAGCACGTTGGCCCCGCCCGGTGGATCGCCCCGACCACCGAGCACGCGGGCTCCGACGACGAACAGCTCGGCCGCGGCGCCGCGCGGGACCATCGACTTCACGCCGTCGAGCACCAGTGCGTCACCGTCGCGTCGGGCGGTGGTCTGCGGGTCCAGGGCGTCGAAGAGCGCGCGCGGCTCGGTGAGCGCCAGCGATGCCGCGGGCACCCCGGCGTCGGCGCCCGGGTCGGTGAACGCGGGCAGGTACGTCTGCTGCTGCTCGTCGGTGCCCCAGGTGGCGATCGCCGTCGCGACGGCCCCGGGGGCGAGAGCGGCGACGGCGAGGCCGAGGTCTCCCCGGGCGAGGGCCTCGGCCACGAGCGTCCCGGCCAGGACCGCGCGCTCCTCGGAGACACCGCCGAGCGACTCCGGCACGCCCAGGAGCGGGAGGCCGATCTCGTCGGCGGCCCGGAGGACCTCGGTCGGCGCCGCGCAGGCGGCGTCGGCATCGATCGCCGCCGGACGCACGATCTCGGTCGCGAGCTCGGTGACCACGTCGACCAGCATCTGCTCGTCGTCGGTGGGTGTCAGGTCGAAGACCTCGCGGGAGGGCGCATGGGGCGCCCGGTGGCCGGCCCGGCCGCGCTTGCCGGCCCGGGCGAACACCCGACCGGCCGACGTGGCCGTGCGGAACCCCCCTCGGGTGAGTGTGAAGACCGCGTGCTCCGTCTGCTTGCGCAGCCCCATCCTGTCCAGGAGGTCGCTGCGGGCGAGGCGGTTCAGCGCGGCGACGGCGTACCCGATGGCGTCCCGGGACTCGCCGCCGGCGATGCCGTGCCGGCCGCCGGGGTGCGAGCCGAGCCGGAGGTTCTTGAGGAGCAGCATCGGGCCAATGTAACTCGGAGTTACATTTCACTTCCACCACGTGCGCTGGTGCTTCCGGTCACAGCTCGGTCCAGGTGATCGCCCTCGGTCCTTCACTAGGATCTCGCCATGCCGCTCGATGCCTCCGCGCCCGCCCACGCGCCGTACGGGCCCCTCCCGGCGAACGGCACCGTCCGGCCCGTCGTCCGTTGGGGAACCCCTGTCATGCACCGCCGGCAGGCGGACGTGACGGCGTACGACGACGGGCTGAGGTCGCTGGTCGCGGACCTGACGGCGACGATGTACGCCGCCGACGGGGTCGGGCTCGCGGCCTGCCAGATCGGGGTCGACCTGCGCGTGTTCGTCTTCGACTGTCACGACACCACGGGCCGGCACACGCTCGGGGTGGTCTGCAACCCGGTGCTGACCCTGCCCGAGGGGCGCGACCGGAGGCTCGACGAGGACGACGAGGGGTGCCTGTCGCTGCCGGGGGGCTATGCCCCGCTGGCCCGCCCCGATCTCGCGACCGTGCACGGGACCGGGCTGGACGGGACCGCGGTGACGTTCAGTGGCGAGGGCATGCTGGCTCGTTGCCTCCAGCACGAGACCGACCACACCTACGGCACGGTCTTCGGTGACCGGCTGTCGACGCGCCTGCGCAAGAAGCTGCAGAAGGCCCACGAGAAGGCCGCCGGCCTGTACCCCGAGGACTGGCCGGTCACCTCGATCTCCTGACCGTCGCCCTCCGCCGGGCCCGTGTGTCCTCGTGTCCCTCACGGCTCTGGTGCGCGCTCGTCCGGCCGCGGCCGGCTCCAACACCGGCGGAGCGCGCACAGGCGCACGACATTCCGACGGGGCACGAATATCTCGTCATACGATGTATTTCAGGCTAACGTGATTGCGCACTGTCCGCCCGGCCGGCTCGGCACCACCAGGGCAACGATCGGCCGCCACGGTGCGCCGTAACGAGAGGTGGAGGGCTGGAATGACGACAGAGGCACCGCAGCGGGACCATCTGGCCGGCGATGATCCCCGTCTGAAGAAGGAATTCGGCACGATCGGCCTGCTGTTCACCGCGATCGGCTCGATCATCGGCTCCGGCTGGCTGTTCAGCTCGCTGCACGCCTCGGAGCAGGCCGGCCCGGCGGCGATCATCTCCTGGGTCGCCGGCACGATCATGTTCGCCTTCATCGGGCTCAGCTACGCCGAGCTCGGGGTGATGTTCCCCCGCAGCGGCGGCGTCGCCCGCTACCCCCACTACGCGTGGGGCTCGTTCGCCAGCTTCTCGATGGGCTGGGTGACCTGGCTCGCCTGTGCCGCGGTCGCCTCCGTGGAGGTCTCCGCGGTGCTGACCTACGCCAGCTCCTACGTGCACTGGCTGGAGAACGACAACGCGACCTTGAAGCCCGCCGGCCTGGTCATCGCCATTCTGATCATGGCGCTGTTCGTCCTCGTCAACTACTTCGGGGTGCGGTGGTTCGCGCGGATCAACAACGTGCTGGTCTGGTGGAAGCTGGCGATGATCGTCCTGGTGATCGTGGCGGTGACGGTGAGCGCCTTCCATGCCTCCAACTTCAGCCTGGACACCACCGACGGCAACGGGTTCGCGCCGTACGGCCTCAAGAGCGCCTTCGAGGCCATCCCGGCCGCGGGCATCGCGTTCTCCTTCCTGGGCTGGCGGCAGGGCATCGAGCTGGCCGGCGAGACCGACAACCCCCGCCGCAACGTCCCGTTGACCCTGATCGGCTCGGTGCTCATCTGCGGCGTCCTCTACATCCTCCTGCAGGTCGCCTTCATCGGCGCCCAGGATCCCGGCGCGCTCCGGCAGCACGGGTGGCACGACGTGGGCAGCCTGATCCAGACCGGCACGGACGCGGGCAACTTCAGTCCGCTGGCGACCCTCGCGACGGTGCTGGGCATGAGCTGGCTCGCCGGACTGCTGTACGCCGACGCGTTCATCTCCCCCGGCGACACCGGCCTGATCTACACCAGCGTCACCGCGCGGATGTCCTACGCGATGGGCCGCAACCGGAACGCGCCCGCCATCCTGGCCAAGGTCAACGACAACGGCGTGCCGTGGCCGAGCCTGATCCTGGCGTGGATCGTCGGCTGCGTATTCTTCCTGCCGTTCCCGAGCTGGCAGGCTCTGGTCGGCATCGTCACGTCGCTGACCGTGCTGTCGTTCGGCAGCGGCGCGATCGCGCTGCTGACGTTCCGCAAGCAGATCCCTGACCAGGAGCGGCCCTACCGGCAGCCCTGGGTGTGGGTCGTCGCGCCGCTGGCCCTGCTGTCGACCAACCTGATCATGTACTGGGCCGGCTGGGACCAGGTCTGGAAGATGATGATCGCCGTCGCGATCGGCTACGTCCTCCTCGTGATCTTCACGGTCACCGACACCAACAAGCGGGCGCCACGGCTCGACTTCAAGCACGGCTGGTGGGTGCTCGTCTGGTTTGCCGGCATCACCCTCGTCAGCTATCTCGGCAGCTACTCGGGCACAGCCGGGGTCGACGCCGGGGAGGCGAACGTCTACGGCTTCAACGGTGGCGTCCTGGCCAACATCGTCCTGACGATCGTCGTTCTCGCGGTGGCGTGGTACTGCCAGCTCCCCGGCGAGCGGGTGCAGGAGATCCTCGACGAGACCGAGCACGAGGAGCCGCTGGAGCCGCCGGTCGCCCTCTGAACCGGACCGCGGGTGCCGCGCACAGGTCACCAGCTCGGGGCGGCCCGGCTCGGGGCGGCCCGGCTCGGGGCGGCGCGACCCGGGATCACGCCGGTGTCGGGAGTGAGCGGCGGACGGTGACGTAGCAGGCCACCGCTGCGGCCGCCGCGACGTTGAGCGAGTCGATGCCCTCGCGCATCGCGATCACGGCACGCCGGTCCGCGGACCGCTCCCAGCGTGCGGAGAGCCCGTGCCCCTCGGAGCCGAGCACCAGGGCCACCCGGTCGAGGCCGGCCACCGCCTGCTCGATCGGTGCGGCCTCCTCGGCCAGGGTGAGTCCCACGGTGGTGAAGCCGCGAGCTGAGAGGTCCGGCAGCGCGTCGTACCAGTCCGCGAGCCGGGTCCACGGGGTGGAGAAGACGGCGCCCATCCCCACCTTGATCGAACGGCGGTAGAGCGGGTCGGCGCATCGTGGCGCCAGGAGGACCGCGTCGAACCCGAAGGCCGCACCGCAGCGGAAGATCGCGCCGACGTTGGTGTGGTCGACGACGTCCTCGAGCACGAGCACGTTGCGAGCGTCCTGCAGCACCTCGTCCAGTGACGGGAGCGGCCGGCGCTCGAGGGAGGCCAGCGCGCCGCGGTGCACATGGAAGCCGGTCACCTGCTCGGCCAGGGCCTCGGTCACGACGTAGCAGGCCACATCTCCGGCGGCCAGCACGTCGGCGAGACCGTCCAGCCAGCGCGGGGCCATCAGGAACGAGCGGGGGGTGAAGCCCGCCTCGACGGCGCGGCGTACGACCTTTTCGCCCTCGGCCAGGAACAGCCCGTGCTCGGCCTCGAGATGGGTGCGCAGCTGGACGTCGCGCAGGTCGCGGTAGTCGGCGAGCCGCGGGTCGTCGGCGTCCCTCACCTCGGTCAGGCGTGCCATGGGCTGTCCGCGGAGCTGCCGACCCGGGCGGCGTAGAACCCGGGATGGGCCACGGCCACCACCGTGCCGACCACGATGATCGCGGGCGGCCGTACGCCGAAGCGGTCGAGGTCGGCGCCGAGGTCGGCGAGGGTCGAGAGGATGGTGCGCTCCCCCGGCATCGACCCGTCGCAGACGACGGCGACCGGCGTGCCGGCATCGCGGCCGCTCGCCAGGAGCGACTCCGCGATGGCATCGGCGTTCTCGACGGCCATCATCAGCAGCAGCGTGCCACGGAGCCGGCTCACCGCGTCCCAGTCCACCAGGGAGTCCGGATGACCGGGCGGCACGTGCCCGGAGACCACGGTGAAGTCGTGGGCCACCGACCGATGGGTGACCGGGATCCCGGCCAGGCCGGGGACGGCCACGGGGCTCGACAACCCGGGGATCACCTGGACCGCGACACCCGCGGCACGGCAGGCCTCGATCTCCTCGAACCCGCGACCGAACACGAAGCTGTCGCCGCCCTTGAACCGCACCACCTGCTGACCGGACAGCGCGCGCTCCACGATCAGGCGGTTGATCTCCTCCTGGCGCGCCGCGCTGCCTCTCGGCAGCTTGGCGACGTCGACCACCTCGGTCGTCGACGGCAGGTCGCCCAGCAGGGCGCGCGGGGCGAGCCGGTCCGCGACCACGACGTCGGCCTCCATCAGCGCCTTGCGTCCGGCGACCGAGATCAGCTCCGGATCGCCCGGACCACCGCCGACCAGGGTCACGCCCGGCACGGAGGGGCGTCGGTGACCCGGCGCGACGGTCCCCTCGTGGAGAGCGGACACGATCGCGTCACGGACTGCCGCCGTACGGCTTGGCTCCCGGCGACCGAGGACGGCCAGGGTGAGCCCGTCGTACCGTCCGGTGGCAGGGGTCCACGCGGTCGCGCTCGCGCCGTCGTCGGAGCGGACGCAGAACACGCGCCGCGCCTCGGCCGCGCGGGTCACCTGCTCGTTGACCACAGGGTCGTCCGTGGCGGCGATGACGTACCAGGTGTCGTCGAGGTCGGCGTCGGCGAACCCTCGCTCGACCCACGTCACCTCACCGGCGAGAACCTGCCCCTCGATCGCCGGGGTCACCCGTGGGGAGACCACCGAGACCTCCGCGCCCGCGCCGAGCAGCGCCGGAAGGCGGCGCTGCGCCACCTGACCCCCGCCGACCACGACCACCCGGCGGCCTGCGAGCCGCAGGCCCGAGGGGTACGGCGGGGGGTCGTCCATGTGCTCCATGATCCGGGTGGTGTCGTGTTCGCGCCGGGTCCGACCGACGGGCGAGATCGGTCGCCGGACCGCGGAGTAGGTTCTCAAGCACCTGGTCTCGACCAGGTCGACCGACGACACCAGCGCGGCCGACCAGCCCACAACCTCCAGGAGCTGCAGATGAGCCTCGACCGTCCCGTGAAGCCAGATCCCTACGAGCTGCTGCCGACGGTGCCGTCCTTCTCGGTCACCAGCGACGATGTCACCGACGGACAGCCGCTGAAGAACGACCAGGTGGCCGAGCTCGGCAACACGTCACCGCAGCTGTCCTGGAGCGGGGCACCCGAAGGCACCCAGAGCTATACCGTCACCTGCTTCGACCCCGACGCACCGACGCCGAGCGGCTTCTGGCACTGGGCCGTGGTGGATCTGCCGGCTGACGTCACCACGCTCGCGGCCGGCGCGGGTACCGAGGGGGCCGACCTCCCGGGCCGGGCGTTCATGCTCCGCAACGACGGCGGATATGCCGGGTTCCTCGGCGCCGCACCGCCCGAGGGCGACCAGGTCCACCGCTACTACTACGTCGTGCACGCGGTCACCGAGGAGAGCTTGGGCATCGACGACAGCGCGTCCAACGCGGTGATGAGCTTCCACCTCGCGTTCAGCACCGCGGGACGGGCGATCGTCGTCGGGACCTACCAGCACTGAGCCCGGCCGAGCACTTGCCGCCCCGTCTCGCGTGAGCGAGACTGGGCGGCTCATCACGCCGTACCCCCAACCACACAGCGCGCACACCCCGACACCCCCGCCTCCTCGTGAGGCGGGGTCTCTTGGCGTGCGCACCCGCTGCCCGACCGCCAGGAGGACCTGTGCTGTACGCCGCCGTGGCCGTGCGGTCGTTCCGTCGCTTCAGCACCTACCGCACCGCCACCCTGGCCGGCGTGTTCACCAACAGCGTGTTCGGGGTGATCTACAGCTACGCCTATCTCGCGCTGTGGCACCAACGCCCGGACGCGGGCGGGTACGACGCCACCGACGCGGTCACCTACGTCTGGCTCGGCCAGGCCCTGCTGATGACGATCGCGCTCTGGGGAGGGGGCACCACCGACGACCTCGCGGAGCGGATCCGGACCGGCGACGTGGCCATCGACCTGTACCGCCCGGTCGGCCTGATCGGCTGGTACCTGGCCGGCGACCTCGGCCGCGCGGTGTACCACGTGCTCGCCCGGGGCGTGCTTCCCACGATCCTCGGGCTGGTGCTGTTCGACATCGCCCTGCCTGCCTCTCCTCTGGCAGGGGCCTGGTTCGTGGTCAGCCTGGCGCTGGCGGTGGTCACCAGCTTCGCGATCCGCTTCCTCGTCGCCTGCACGGCGTTCTGGCTGCTCGACCAGAGCGGCATGCGGATGCTCTCGGGGGTGCTGGCGATCTTCCTGAGCGGGATGACCTTGCCGCTGGTGATCTTCCCCGAGCCGCTGCGGAGCATCGCCCTGGCACTGCCCTGGGCGTCCTACCTGCAGACGCCGGCCGACATCTGGCTCGGACACCGCCACGGCGCAGGGATCCTCGCCGGCCTGGCCCTCCAGGTGCTGTGGGCCGCGGTGCTGATGGCGGTGTGCCGGGCAGTGCTCGCCGCGGCGACCCGCAAGGTGGTGGTCCAGGGTGGCTGAGGTCACGGCCGCGGTTCGCGGCGCCTGTCAGGAGTACGTGTGGATCGCGGCGATGTGGGTGCGATCCGCCCTTGCCTACCCCTGGTCGTTCTGGATCCTGGTCGTCGGCAGCGCTCTGATCACCCTGCTCGACTTCGTGGGTCTCGGCCTGATGTTCCACACGATCCCGCACCTCGGTGGCTTCGGACTGCGCGAGGTCGCCCTGCTGTACGGCGCGAGCGGGATCGGCATCGGAGTCGCGGACCTGGTGATCGGGAGCGTCGAGCAGGTGGGGCTGCACGTACGGACCGGCACCCTCGACGCGATGCTCACACGTCCGGTGCCGCTGCTGGTCCAGGTCTGCGCCGACCGCTTCGCGGTCCGTCGCCTCGGCCGGATCTCCCAGGCGCTTGTGGTCTTCGCCTACGGCGCCGGCTCCGTCGACTGGACCCTTGCGAAGGTGGGCCTGGCCCTGGTGATGGTGGTCTCCGCCTGCCTGATCTTCTTCTCGTTCTTCGTCGCGTTCTCGTGCATCCAGTTCTGGACCGTCGACTCGACCGAGTTCGCCAACGCCTTCACCTACGGCGGGAACACCATGACGCAGTACCCGATGACGATCTTCCCGCGCGAGGTGCTCAAGGGGCTCACCTTCTTGATCCCGGTGGCCTTCGTGAACTGGTATCCGTGCCTGTTTCTCCTCGGGCGACCCGACCCCTTCGGGCTCCCCGGTTGGTTCGCGTTCGTCTCTCCCGTCGTCGCAGGGCTCACTCTCACCGTCGCCGGCCTCGCGTGGACCTCCGGTGTCCGTCACTACACCTCCACCGGGAGCTGAGATGAACCGCTTCGCTCACGCCGACCTGCTCAGGGCTGCCGACACAGCGGAGCCGAGCACCCTCTCCGACACCTTTCCCGTTCCCAGGCCACGGAGGACCGCATGACCCTGATCGACGTCCGAGACCTCGCCCGCACCTTCGTCGTCCGCAAGCGCTCCGGCCGGCTCGGGCGGACCCGCACCGAGGTGGAGGCGGTCCGCGACCTGACCTTCGACATCGACGCCGGCGAGATGGTCGGCTACATCGGCCCCAACGGCGCGGGGAAGTCGACCACCATCAAGATGCTGACCGGAATCCTGGTGCCCACCTCGGGGCACCTCCGAGTGTCCGGACTCGAGCCGAGCACGCAGCGGACCGACCTGGCGCGCAGGATCGGTGTGGTCTTCGGACAGCGCACGACGCTGTGGTGGGACCTGCCCCTGCGGGACAGCTTCGAGCTCCTGCAGAAGATCTATCGGGTCGACCCGGTCCGCCATCGGCGGAACCTCCAGGAGTACGTCGAGCTCCTCGACCTCGGCGACCTGCTCGACACCCCGGTCCGCCAGCTCAGCCTGGGCCAGCGGATGCGCGGGGACATCACCGCCGCCCTTCTGCACGATCCGGAGATCCTCTACCTCGACGAGCCCACGATCGGCCTCGACGTGGTGAGCAAGGGACGGCTCCGGGAGTTCCTGCGGACGCTCAACGCCGAGCGCGGCACGACCCTCATGCTGACCACTCACGACCTCCAGGACATCGAGGCACTGTGCGACCGGGTGATCGTGATCGACCACGGCACCGCCGTGTTCGACGGACCTCTCGCAGACCTGCACCGCCGCGGCGGCTCGCGGCGCACCCTGGTCGTGGACCTGGTCGACGAGGCTCCGCCGATCGAGGTCCCCGGAGCCTCCACGCGCAGGGTGGAGGGCCCGCGGCAGTGGCTCAGCTTCCCGGCCGGGGCGAGCGCGGCCCCCATCGTCTCGGCGGTGGCCGCGGCGTACGCCGTCGCCGACCTCTCCATCCAGGAGCCGGACATCGAGGACGTGATCCGCGACATCTACGCCGGTGCCTGACCTGCCCGTCGGTCGAACGCGTCGAGACCGGTCCTCACAGCGGCGCGCGGAGGGTGACCCGCACCGGCTGCCGGACGCCCGCCAGGTCGATCTCGAACGTCGACGCATCCAGGTCCCCCTGACGCACCGGCCGATCGGCCCGCAGCAGGGCCAGACCCACGCTCGCCCCGACAGTGGCGCCGTACGCCGCGCTGGTCACCTGCCCGGCGGGCTCGCCGTCGCGGAGCAGGAGCTCCCCGCCCCACACCACGGGCTCGGGGTCCTCGACGACGAACGACACCAGGCGTCTGCGCTCACCCGCATCGCGGAGCCGGTCGCGATGAGCGACCAACGCCTCACGGCCCAGAAACGCCTTGGTGCTACCCGAACGTGCCCCGAGCGCGGTCGCGAAGAGCAGTCCCGCCTCGACCGGCGTGAGGTCGGGGGTGAGGTCGCGCCCGAAGGCCCGATAGCCCTTCTCCAAGCGGAGCGACTCGATCGCGTGGTAACCCGCGTCGCTGAGCCCGAGGTCCTCGCCGGCGGCGCTCAGCGCGTCGTAGACGGCCAACGCGTCTGCCACCTGGGCGACCAGCTCCCAGCCGAGCTCGCCGACGTACGTCATCCGCGTGGCTCGCACGGACACGTCGCCGATCCGGGCCACCCGGCTCGTGGCGAAGGGGAACGCCTCCTCCGACCAGTCCGCGCCCCCGGCGGTCGAGTCCCTCGAGACCCGGCCGAGGAGCTCGCGGGACCGCGGACCCATCACGCCGATGACGGACAGGTCCTCGGTGCGGTCGACGACCGTGACGTCCGCTCCCGACTCGAGATGACGCCCGATCCAGTCGAGGTCGCGGATGGTTGTGGCGGAGCTGGAGACGATCAGGAAGGAGTCGGCCGCCGTCCGGGTGACGGTCAGGTCGGCCTCATAGGTCCCCCGGCCGTTGAGGAACGGCGTGTAGATGCAGCCACCGTCGGGCACGTCCACGTCGGCCGCGCAGATCCACTGCAGCGAGGCGAGTGCGTCGGGGCCTGACACGTCGTACAGCGAGAACGACGTCTGGTCGAAGACCGCCACCCGCTCCCGGGTGGCCCGCTGCTCCTCGAGGCACCATGGCAGCCAGTCGGGTCGTCCCCAGGTGTACGGCGACGGCGCTGCACCGTCGGGCGCGAAGACCAGCGGACGCTCCCAGCCCATGCGGCTGCCGAACACGGCGCCGTGGGAGGCGACCCGCTCGTGCAGCGGTGACAACCGCTGCCGGCGGCCGGTCTCGGGCTCGCGGAGCGGCCACGGCACCTGGTAGTGGAGCCCCAGGATCTCCGCGACCCGCGAGCGCAGCCAGGTCTCGTCGCCGTGGAACGGCGCGAACCGGCGTACGTCGACCGCGACCAGGTCACTGGTCGGCTCGCCCGCGACGATCCACTCGGCGAGCGCCCGGCCGGCGCCGCCGGCCGAGGCGATCCCGACGGAGTTGAACCCGGCGCCGACGAAGTAGCCCCGCAGCCCCGGCGCCTCACCGAGCAGGAACTGGTTGTCCGGGGTGAACGACTCGGGGCCGTTGTAGAACTTCCGGATCCCGGTCTCGGCGAGCGCCGGGACGCGGACGACGGCCTGCTCCATCAACGGCGCGAAGTGCTCCCAGTCCTCGTCGAGGAGCTGGAACTCGAACGGGTAGGGCAGGTCCGACGGCGCACGCCAGGGCTTCGCATCCGGCTCGAAGCCGCCGACCACGAGCCCGCCGACCTCTTCCTTGAAGTACGTCCAACCGTCGGGATCACGCATGATCGGCAGGTCCGGATGGGTGCCGTCGACGTGCTCGGTGACGACGTAGAAGTGCTCGGCCGAGTGGAGGGGGACGGTCACTCCGGCCAGGTCACCCAGCGCCTTGGCCCACTGGCCCGCGCAGTTGACGACGACCTCGCACTCCACGTGACCGCTGTCGGTCTCGACGCCGGTCACCTGTCGTCCCGTCGACCCGTCCGTGACCGCGAAACCGGTGACCCGCACACCCTCGACGATCCGGGCCCCGCCCTGACGAGCTCCGCGGGCGAGGGACTGGGTGAGGTCGGCGGGGTTCACCTTGCCGTCGCCGGGCAGCCAGATCGCGCCGAGCAGGTCGTCGACGCGCATCGGTGGCCACAGCTCCTGCGCACGCTCGGGGCTGACCAGCTCGCAGTCGAGGTCGTAGGCCACGGCGTTGGCGGCGGTACGCCGGAGCTGGGTCATCCGGTCCTCGGTCCGCGCCACGATCACCCCACCGACGTTGCGGTAGCCCGTCGCGAGCCCCGTCTCGGCCTCGAGTGCGGCGTACAGCTCGGCGGAGTACTGCACGAGTCGGGTGCCGGACTCGGTCGCCCGCAAGGGGCCCACCAGGCCGGCAGCGTGCCACGTCGTCCCACCCGAGAGCCGTCCCTGCTCGAGCAGGAGGACGTCGGACCAGCCCAGCTTGCTCAGGTGGTAGGCGACCGAGCAGCCGATCACGCCCCCGCCGACGACCACCACGCGCGCGCGGACCGGCAGCTCACTCACCGCGTCCCTCCTCAGTCGTCACGCCGAACCGCGCTCCCTGTACCCAGGCCGGTCATCGGCCGCGACCTGCTCGAGGAGCCTGGGCAGGCGGCCACCACGGAAGGTGGCCGCGGACTTCTCGTAGCGCTCCATCCCCCAGGAATGGAAGTCGAAGTCGATCGGGCTGGTGGCCTCCTGGATCAGCCCCCACAGCGCCCAGCCGTACTGGCTGCAGAGCGCCTGCAGCCGCACCCGCGCGCGGTCGGCCGGCGTGGGATCGCCGAAGTACGCCTCACACCAGGCATCGATCTGGTCCTCGGAGAAGTTGCACTCGGTGGTGGTGTTCCCGAGCTCGAAGCAGGCGTCGTTGTTGCCGGAGTACTCGTAGTCGATCAGCCACCCCTGTTCCCCGTCGTCGATGTAGTTGGCGGCGAGGAGGTCGTTGTTGCACGGCACCGTCGGCCGTGGCGCCGCCGCGAGGACCCGGCGTACGTCGCCCCACAGGTCCGCGTGGTCGGCGTACCCCGCGGGCAGGGTGATCCCGTTGTCGCGCACCACGTCGAGATAGCCGGCCTGCCGGGCGAACATGTCGAACTGGCCGGTGAAGCGCGGGCCGGCGTGCAGGCGGCGTACGGCGTCCGCGGCGCGCCGGAGGATGCCGGGATCGTCGAAGTCGGCGTCCTCGAGGGATCTCCCCGCCAAGAAGCCGATCACCAGCATGGACAGGTCGGGCCGGTACTCGAGCACCTCCGCACCGACCCCCGCCTGGTGCGCCGCGACCGTGTTGGCGTGCTCGGCATCCCGGTCGATCCCGAGCAGGGACACGTCGGCCTGCGACCAGCGCACCACCACGTCCAGGCCGTCGTCGTCACGCACCCGCAGGTTGGTGTTGGTCAGGCCACCGGACAGCTCGGAGACACGCCAGGACCGCCCGGCCAGGCAGGCCAGGCGGTCCAGGGCTGGTTGTTCGTCGGTCAAGGTCAGTCGGTCGTCAGGCTTTCCTCGCCGAAGGCCTCGAGGACGGCTTCGTCGATGGTGTGCTTGGGCCCCTTGAACCAGTGCTTCGCCGACGTGCTCCACCACACCGTCAGCACGATCAGCGCCCCCAGGGTGACGATCGGGGCGTAGTTGACGTACTTCCAGGCGAAGCCGTCGTGGAACGGGACCGCGAACGGCGTGAACGGCAACATCAACACGATGCTCACGATCAGGATCTCGGCCACCGCGATCGGGTTCATCCACTTGTACTTGCTGCCGTTGTTCCACGCTCCGACATCGAAGTTCTCTCCGTGTCGCCACCGCAGATAGATCGGGATCGCGAAGGCCAGGTAGAGACCGATCACCGCGATCGACGTCACGGCGTAGAAGGCGACCGGGATGATCAGCGGTGCGTCGGCGGTGCCGATGTTCACCTTGATCAACGCCGGGAGCGTCACGATCGCGGCCACCACGCCGACCAGCATCACCGCGTTCGCCGGGACGCGCTTCGCGTTCAGGCTCGACCACCGCTTGGAGCCGGGGATGGCACCGTCGCGGCTGAACGCGAAGGTCATCCGGGACGCCGAGGTCATGCACGAGGTGGCGCAGAAGAACTGGGCCGACGCCGAGATGAACAGCACGAACGTCGCCCAGTGACTGCCCATCGACTGGACGAAGATGTAGGCGACGCCGCCTCCACCGACCCCGGCATTGTCGGGCTGACCGTTCGGCAGGTTGGGGATCGCGAACGTCACGCACAGCAGCAGGATGTAGCCGCCGATGACCGAGTAGAAGATCGACCGCCAGATCCCCTTCGCCGCTGCCTTGGCCGCCGACGACGTCTCCTCCGAGAGGTGCGCGGAGGCGTCGAACCCGGTGATCGTGTACTGCGTGAGCAGGAAGCCGAACGGGATGATCGCGAACCAGAAGCCGAACGCCGTCGTGCTCCCGTTGTGGAAACCGGAGTTGTTGAAGCGATCGGTGAACACGTAGTTGAACGACTGGTGCTGGTCGGGGACGAGGATCAGGACCAGCACGATGACGCTGGCGCCGACCACGTGCCACCAGACCGAGACGTTGTTCATCAGCGCCATCAGGTGGCTGCTGAAGATGTTCAGCAGCGCGGCCAGCGCGAGCACGATGACGAAGATGATGAAGACGCGCGTGAGCGAGTAGTCGCCGGCGTACGAGGTCGAGTACGTGCTGATCGTCAGGTCGATGAAGGTGGCGCAGCCGTAGGCGACACCGGCGGTCACCGCGATCAGTCCGATCAGGTTCAGCCAGCCGGTGAAGAAGCCGGCCTTCGGACCGCCGAGCTTGGCGGCCCACCAGTAGATGCCGCCGGAGGTCGGGTACGCCGACACCAGCTCGCTCATGGTGAAGCCGATGATCAGGATGAAGACACCCAGGATCGGCCACGACCACGAGATCGAGATCGGGCCACCGTTGTTGAAGCCGGCTCCGTAGTTCGTGAAGCAGCCGGCCAGGATCGAGATGATGGAGAACGAGATCGCGAAGTTGGAGAAGCCCGACCACGAACGATGCAGATCCTGCCGGTACCCGAGTTGGGCCAGGTGTTTCTCGTCGTCGGTCAGTTCGGCGGCAGCCCCGTGGGCTGCGTCGGACGCTTCGGCCATGACTATGGTCCTTTCGGAGCGGAACCGGTTGGGCCGGAGGCTAGACCCTGGTGAATGCGTCGTAAAGGGTGAAGCGGCATTTCGGTATGAACCCAGACCATTGACAGTTGGAACGCTGGTGCCAGACTGACCCGCGTGACCGCCTCGCACCTCGACGGCAGGGTGCTGCCTGACCTGACCCGGATCCTGCTCCGGCCAGTGGGGGGCCACGCCTTCGAGTCCTGCGTCGAGCAGCTGGCCACGGCGATCCGGCTCGGCGTCTACCCGCTGGGCACCACGCTGCCGTCGGAGCGCGAGCTCGCGGAGCGGATGAAGGTTTCGCGGTCGACCCTGCGCGAGGCGATGGCGGCGCTGCGCGCGGCCGACCTGGTCCAGACCAGCCGCGGTCGTGGCGGGGGCACCGTGGTGACCATGAAGCCCCAGACTCCGTCGGCCCGCCGGGCCGCGCGGACGACGCCGGAGCAGCGGGCGCGGTGGCTGGACGCACTCGTGTTCCGGCGCGCGGTCGAGCCGGCTGCGGCGTACCAGGCGGCGGCGGCTGACCTCGGCCCAGAGGCACGCGCGCGGTTGGAGGCGGCGCACGAGACCGTGGCCGGAGCCACGAGTCGGGCCCGGCACCG
Source organism: Nocardioides sp. (assembly GCA_025924815.1). Taxonomy (GTDB): domain Bacteria; phylum Actinomycetota; class Actinomycetes; order Propionibacteriales; family Nocardioidaceae; genus Nocardioides. The sequence continues at coordinate 25,675 of JAICHQ010000011.1, read as the reverse complement.
GCAGGCCGACTCCCGGTTCCACCTGATCCTGGCCTCCCTCACCGGGTCCCCGCGGATCGTGGAGGCGGTGACGTCCGTGCAGGCCTGCCTGCACGAGATGCTCAGTGCGATCCCGGTGCTCGAGGCCAACATCGCCCACTCCGACCGGCAGCACCAAGCCATCCTGCGCTCGGTCCTCGACGGCCGGTCGGAGAAGGCACGACGAACCATGGAAGAACACTGCGACGACACGGCTGCCCTGCTGCGCGGCCTGCTCGGTTGAGACTCCGGACGACAGACAGGAAGGCCCATGCCAGCACCCAATGACCGCTACCTCACCCTCGAGTCACTGCGCAAGCAGATCGAGAACGGCGACATCGACACCGTCGTGCTCGCCTTCACCGACATGCAGGGGCGGTTACAGGGCAAACGCATGCACGGGCAGTACTTCCTCGACGTCGTGATCGAGCACGGCACCGAGGGCTGCAACTACCTGCTGGCGGTCGACGTCGACATGAACACCGTCGACGGCTACGCGATCTCGTCGTGGGAGCGCGGCTACGGCGACATGGAGTTCGTGCCCGACTGGGACACGATCCGGCTGCTCCCCCACCTTCCCGCGACCGCGTTGGTGCAGTGCGACCTGGTCTGGCTCGACCACGCTCCGGTGATCGAGTCCCCCCGGACGATCCTGAAGGGGCAGCTGGACGCGTTCGCCGAGCGTGACCTCGTCGCCCTCGCCGGCACCGAGCTGGAGTTCATCGCGTTCAACACCTCCTACGAGGACGCTCACCGCCTCGGCCATCGCGGTCTGGAGCCGGTCAACCAGTACAACGTCGACTACTCGATCCTCGGCACCAGCCGAGCGGAGCCTCTGCTGCGCGACATCCGGAACACGATGTACGCCGCCGGCCTCGACGTCGAGGGCGCCAAGGGCGAGTGCAACCTCGGCCAGCACGAGATCGGCTTCCTGTACGCCGACGCGCTGGTCACCGCCGACAACCACAGCGTCTACAAGACCGTGGCCAAGGAGATCGCCGCCCAGCGGGGCCAGTCGATCACGTTCATGGCCAAGTACAACGAGCGCGAGGGCAGCTCGTGCCACATCCACCTGTCGCTGCGCGGCAGGAACGGCGACGTGGTGTTCTGGGAGGACGGGAAGCGCTCGGCGATGTACGACTCGTTCGTGGCCGGCGTGCTGGCGACGATGTCCGACTTCACGCTGCTGTACGCCCCCAACATCAACTCCTACAAGCGCTTCGCCGACGGATCCTTCGCGCCGACCGCGGTCGCATGGGGCGAGGACAACCGAACCTGCGCCGTGCGTCTGGTCGGCCACGGCCCGAGTGCGAGGATGGAGAACCGGCTCCCCGGCGGCGACGTGAACCCCTACCTGGCGATCGCGGCGATGCTGGCCGGTGGCCGGCACGGCATCGACGAGGGTCTGGAGCTGGAGCCGGGGCTGACCGGCAACGCCTACCACTCGGACAAGCCGCGCGTGCCGCACACGCTGCGCCAGGCGCGCGACGTGTGGGCGGCGTCGTCCATCGCGCGCGCTGCGTTCGGTGACGAGGTCGTCGACCACTACACGAACATGGCGGACGTCGAGCTGAAGGCCTTCGACGCGGTCGTGACCGACTGGGAGCTGTCGCGCTCCTTCGAGAGGATGTGAGATGGCGTCGACAGGCGCGACCACCCTGGTGAACCCCGCCACCGGCCGTGGGTTCCGCGAGGTGCACTCGGTCACCGAGGCGGAGGCGGACGCCGCGATCGAGTCCGCCCATGCCGCGTTCCCCTCATGGCGCGACCTGCCACCGGGCGAGCGGGCCCGGCTGCTCCGGGCTTTCGCGGCGGTCGTGGACGCGCACAACGAGGAGCTGGCCCGGCTCGAGGTCGAGAACTCCGGACACACGATCGGCAACGCCCGCTGGGAGGCCGGCAACGTCCGCGACGTCCTGAACTACTACTCGGCCACACCCGAACGTCTCGTCGGCAAGCAGATCCCGGTGGCAGGGGGCGTCGACATCACCTTCCACGAGCCGCTCGGTGTCGTCGGCGTCATCGTGCCGTGGAACTTCCCGATGCCCATCGCCGGCTGGGGGTTCGCCCCTGCCCTCGCCGCCGGGAACACCGTCGTGCTCAAGCCGGCGGAGCTCACGCCGCTGACCGCGATCCGGATCGGCGAGCTCGCCCTCGAGGCCGGGCTGCCCCCCGGCGTGTTCACCGTGGTGCCCGGGAAGGGGTCGGTCGTCGGCAACCGGTTCGTCACCCACCCCGACGTCCACAAGGTCGTCTTCACCGGCTCGACCGAGGTCGGCAAGCAGATCATGGCGGGGTGTGCCGAGCAGGTGAAGCACGTGACCCTCGAGCTCGGTGGCAAGAGCGCCAACATCGTCTTCGCCGACGCCGACGTGGCCGCCGCGGCCGCCGAAGCACCCGGTGCCGTCTTCGACAACGCCGGCCAGGACTGCTGTGCCCGGTCGCGGATCCTGGTGCAGCGCTCGGTGTACGACGAGTTCCTCGGCCGTCTCGAGACCGCCGTCCGGGACTGGCGGGTGATCGACCCGGCCGACGAGTCCAGCCAGATGGGCCCGATGGTCTCCGCCGGCCAGCGCGACTCCGTGCTGCAGTACGTCGACGGCGCCACCGTCGCCTTCTCCGGCGATGCTCCGTCCGGCGACGGGTTCTGGCTCCCGGCGATGGTGGTGGAGTCGAGCGGCGTCGCCGAGCCGGTGTGGCGGGAGGAGGTCTTCGGTCCGCTGGTCGCGGTGATGGCCTTCGACGACGAGGACGAGGCGGTGGCGCTGGCCAACGACTCCGACTACGGGCTTTCCGGCTCGATCTACACCGGTGACCTCGGCCGGGCCCTGCGGGTCTCCCGAGGCGTGCAGACCGGCAACCTCAGCGTGAACAGCCACGCGAGCGTCCGGTACTGGACCCCGTTCGGGGGCTACAAGATGTCCGGCCTGGGTCGAGAGCTCGGCCCGGACGCCCCCTACGCCTTCACCGAGGAGAAGAACGTCTTCATCGCAACCTGACGAGAACAGCGCGGTCGAGCCGGTCGAGACCCGGGAACCAGGAAAGGAACACACAGTGGCAGGACGCATCGAGGGACGGGTCGCCGTCGTCACCGGCGGATGCTCGGGGATCGGGCTGGCGACGGTCCGCCGGTTCGCCGCCGAGGGCGCCAAGGTCGTGGTCGGCGACATCGACGACGAGGGCGGCGCCCGCGTCGTCGAGGAGCTCGGCGGCCCCGACCACGCGACGTACGTGCACGTCGACGTGACCAGCAAGGAGGAGGTCGACGCGCTCTTCTCGACCACCCACGACACCTACGGCTCGGTCGACATCGCCTTCAACAACGCCGGGATCAGCCCGCCCGACGACGACTCGATCCTGGACACCGAGCTCGAGGCCTGGCGTCGCGTGCAGGAGGTCAACCTGACCTCGGTGTACCTGTGCTGCAAAGCCGCCCTGCCCTACATGCTCGAGCAGAAGCGGGGCTCGATCATCAACACCGCGTCGTTCGTCGCCCTGATGGGAGCAGCGACCAGCCAGATCTCGTACTCCGCGTCCAAGGGCGGCGTGCTCAGCATGACCCGCGAGCTCGGCGTGCAGTTCGCGCGCGAAGGCATCAGGGTCAACGCGCTGTGTCCCGGCCCGGTCAACACACCGCTGCTCAAGGAGCTGTTCGCCAAGGACCCGGAGCGGGCCGCCCGGCGGCTGGTCCACATCCCGATGGGACGCTTCGGCGAGCCCGAGGAGCTGGCGGCGGCCGTGCTGTTCCTGGCCTCCGACGACGCGTCGTTCATCACCGCGAACACGTTCCTGGTCGACGGCGGACTCTCCGGTGCCTATGTCACGCCCCTCTGAGCGAACCGCGACCCCGGCCCGACCCGTGATCGGGGTCTCCACCTACCGCGAGGCCGCGCGCTGGGGGGTGTGGGACACCGTCGCCGACGTCCTGCACGCGCAGTACGCCGACGCCGTGCTGGCCGCCGGGGGCGTCCCCGTGCTGCTCCCGCCGGCCGCCGGGACCGACGATGTGGCCGCCGCCGTCGTGGCGCGGATCGACGGTCTCGTGGTCAGCGGGGGCGCCGACGTCGATCCCGGTCGCTACGGGGCCGAGCCGCACCGGCGTACGACGGGCTGGCGCGAGGACCGCGACGCGTGGGAGACCGCGCTGCTGCGCGCCGCGGACGAGAGCGGTCTGCCCACGCTGGGAGTGTGCCGGGGCATGCAGCTGATGGCCGTCAGTGCCGGCGGCTCGCTCCACCAGCACACACCGGACCTGGTGGGTCACGAGGACCACAGCCCGGGAGGGCCGACGTTCGGCCGGATCATCGTCTCGACCGCCGAGAGCTCCCGGCTGCGGGCCGCCGTAGGCGACCGGATCGAGGTCGGGTGCCACCACCACCAGTCGGTCGACACGCACCCCGGCTTCGAGCCGGTCGCCTGGGCGGGTGACGGCTCGCTGGAGGCGATCGAGCGTCCCGGGCCGCGCTTCTGCGTGGCGGTCCAGTGGCACCCGGAGGTCGGCGCCGACCACACGTTGTTCGCGGCGCTCGTGGCGGCCGCGGCGACGTGACCCCAACGCTCCCGGAGCGGATCGACGTACGCCGGATGCTCGTGCTGGCGACGTCGGCGTTCCTGGTGCTGGCGGCCGAGCCGCTCTACCTCCTGGTGGACACCGCGGTCGTCGGACACCTCGGGGCGAAGGCCCTGGGCTCCCTCGCCGTCGGCACGACGCTGATGGCGCTGCTGGCGATCGTCGGCACCTTCGTGGAGTACGGCACGACGTCGCGGGCGGCGCGATGGTTCGGCCACGGTCGCCGTGACCGCGCGGTCGACGAGGGCGTGCAGGCGTCGTACCTCGCGATCGGGATCGGGTTGGGGGTGGTCGCCGTCGGGCAGCTGTTCGCGGGGCCTCTCGTGCGCCTGCTGACCGGCTCCTCGACGGCGTTGGCCGGGCCGGCCGAGCAGTGGTTCCGGATCGCGCTGTGCGGGATGCCCCTGGTGCTGCTGGTCCTGGCCGGCAACGGCTGGATGCGAGGAGTTCAGCTGACCCGTGCGCCGGTGGTGATCGTGCTCGTGGCGAACGGCCTCTCCGCGGCGGCCTCCCCGCTCCTCGTCTACACCTGGCACCTCGGGCTGGTCGGGTCGGCCTGGGCCAACCTCGGTGCCCAGGTCGTGGCGGCGGGCCTCTTCCTGCTGCGGCTCCGGACGGAGGCACCCTCGCTGCGCCCGGACGTCGCGGTGATGCGCGCCCAGCTCGTGCTCGGCCGCGACCTGATCGTGCGTGCCGCGGCCTTCCAGCTGGCGTTCCTCGTCGCCGCCGGCGTGGCCGCGCGGATGGGGGCCGCCCAGATCGCGGCGCACCAGATCGGGATGCAGCTGTGGGAGTTCACCGCGCTGCTCCTCGACTCGTTCGCGATCGCGGCCCAGGCGCTGGTGGGAGCCGCCCTGGGTGCCAGCAACGCGCGGGTCGCCCGGCAGCTGGCCGGCCAGGTGGCACGGTGGAGCTGCGGGGCCGGCACCGTGTTCGCCGCCCTCTACACCGCCGGCTGGTGGCTGATCCCCCGGCTGTTCACGTCCTCCCCCGCCGTGTGGCACCAGGCCCACGTGCTGTGGCCGTGGTTCGTGGTGATGCTGCCCGCGGCCGGCATCGTCTTCGGGCTCGACGGCGTGCTGATCGGTGCCGGAGACGTGGCGTTCCTGCGCACGATCACGATCATCGCGGCCCTGGGTGGCTTCGTGCCGCTCACCCTCGCCGCGTCGTACTGGGACTGGGGCATCGGGGGCGTGTGGGCCGGCCTGACCGCCTTCATCGTCGTGCGGTTGGTCGGGATGGTCTGGCGGGCCCGCACCGACCACTGGCTGGTCCTCGGCTCGACCTGAGGTCGCCGCCGCCGGCGGTTTGGCAGGATGCCCTGCATGACCGCCGACGGTCGCTCAGCCGAGCGGGGAACCGACATCCTGGGACCGCCGTACACGTTCGAGACCCTGGAGCTCCCCGACGACGACGAGGGCAGAGTGGTCGCCACCCTGGTCCACCGCCCGGCCTCGCCGGGCACGGATGGCCGTCGTACGACCCGGGCGGTCCTGCACGTCCACGGCTTCGCCGACTACTTCTTCCAGACGGCGTACGCCGAATGGTGGACCGCGCGCGGCTACGACTTCTATGCACTCGACCTGCGCAAGTACGGCCGCTCGATCCTCCCCCACCAGACGCCGAACTACATCACCGACCTCACGCACCACCACCCCGAGCTCGACCTCGCCTGGGACCGGGTCACCGCCGGCCACCGGCACGTCGTGCTCAGCGGGCACTCGACGGGCGGGCTGATCGTCCCGCTGTGGGCCGACAGCCGCCGGGTGGAAGCGCGGGCGGTGGTGCTGAACGCCCCGTGGTTCGACCTCCAGGGCAAGGCGTGGATGAGGCTGGGGCTGACGCCCCTCGTGGAGCAGGTGGCGAGGCGAGCGCCTCGCCGGATCGTCCCGCGCACGGTGACCGGGCTCTACGCCCGGTCGCTGCACCGCGACCACGAGGGCGAGTGGGACTTCGACCTGAGCTGGAAGCCGATCGAGTCGTGGCCGGCGTACGCAGGGTGGCTGGCGGCGATCCGACGCGGCCACGCCGACCTGCACCGCGGCCTGTCACTGCCGTTCCCGGCCCTGGTCCTCTCGAGCACGCGCTCCTCGGCTCCCACCGAGCTCGACGAGGACGTCCACTCCACCGACATCGTGCTGGACGTCGAGCAGATCCGGCGCTGGTCACCGGCCCTCGGCCACCACGTGACCTACGTCGGCATAGAAGGCGCCCGCCACGACGTCTTCCTCTCCCGTGCCGAGCCCCGGGCCCGCGCCTTCGACGAGCTGGGGCGCTGGGCGACGGCGTACGTCGACGGCCCGGGCGGGGTCAGTTGAGCAGGAAGGCCGCGAGGGCGACGAGCCCGACGACCACGATCACGACGCGGAGCACCAGGGGTGACAGCCGGCGGCCGACGGTGGCGCCGAGCTGGCCGCCGACGATCGCGCCGGCGGCGATGAGGGCGACGACGGTCCAGTCCACATCGGCGACGAAGATGAAGATCACGCCGGCGACGCCGTTGACGAGACCGGCCAGCACGTTCTTGAGGCCGTTGAGGCGTTGCAGCGTGTCGGCGATGCCGATCCCCAGGATCCCCATCAGGATCACGCCCTGGGCGGCGCCGAAGTAGCCGCCGTACACGCCTGTCGCGAACACGGCGAGCCACACCCACCACGGGCCGAACTCGCCCTCGGCACCTTCGTGACGTGCGCTCACCCAGGCCGAGACCCGTGGCTGCAGCACCACCAGCACCAGGCCGGCGAGGATCAGTGCCGGCACGATCTCCTGGAAGGCGTCCGCCGGGAGCACGAGGAGCAGCACCGCGCCGACCACCCCGCCTGCCACCGAGCCGGTGCCGAGCCGGATCGCTCGCGCGCGCTGTCCGCCGAGCTCACGGCGGTAGCCGACGATGCCCGAACCCACGCCGGGGACCAGGCCGATCGTGTTCGACACGTTCGCGGTCACCGGCGGCACGCCGAAGGCGAGCAGGGTCGGGAACGTGATCAGCGTGCCCGACCCCACCACGGTGTTGATGGTGCCGGCGGCCATGCCCGCCACGAGCACGACCGCCATCTGCAGCAGCGTCACGAAGCCGGTGCGGCCCCCGTACCGTCGTCCGGGCCCTCCTCGGGCTCATCTCCCGGAGCGGTCGGAGGAGTGACCGGGGGCGCCACCTCGGAGTTGCGCCCCGGGTTGGCCGACCGCTCGGCCTCGGCGATCGCGTCCTCGACCGCCTTGTTGGCCTTGGAGAGCTCGCGATCGGCCTCGGAGGACAGCGCCGGCGGTTCCGTCGTGCCCATGTCGATCCGGTTGCGTACGCCGCCCGTCTGCTTCGGGATGCCGGCGACCTCGTGGACCGACGAGCCCAGACCCTCGAGAGCCTTGGTGATCTCGGAGGGGATGACCCAGACCTTGTTGGCCTCGCCCTCGGCGATCTTCGGCATCATCTGGAGGTACTGGTAGGCCAGCAGCGCCTGGTCGGGCTGGCCGTCGTGGATCGCCTGGAAGACCGTCTGGATCGCCTGGCCCTCACCCTGGGCCCGCAGGATCTGGGCCTCCCGATCTGCCTGGGCCCGGAGGATCTGCGACTCGCGGGCACCTTCGGCGGTGAGGATGGCGGACTGCTTCTCGCCCTCGGCGGTCAGGATCGCCGCCTGTCGGCCACCCTCGGCGGTCAGGATGGTGGCGCGCTTCTCGCGGTCGGCACGCATCTGCTTCTCCATCGAGTCCTTGATCGAGGGCGGAGGGTCGATCCCCTTGAGCTCGACCCGGTTGACCCGGATCCCCCACTTGCCCGTGGCCTCGTCGAGCACGCCGCGCAGGCCGGAGTTGATCTGGTCGCGGCTGGTCAGCGTCTCCTCCAGGTCCATGCCGCCGACGATGTTGCGCAGCGTGGTCATCGTGAGCTGCTCGATCGCCTGGATGTAGTTGGCGATCTCGTACGTCGCGGCGATGGGGTCGGTCACCTGGAAGTAGATGACGGTGTCGATCGAGACCACCAGGTTGTCCTCGGTGATCACCGGCTGCGGCGGGAAGCTGACGACCTGCTCGCGCAGGTCGATCAGGTAGCGCACGCGGTCGACGAACGGGACGACGATGTTGAGGCCCGCCGGGAGCGTCTCCTTGTACTTGCCGAAGCGCTCGACGACCCCCGCCCGCGCCTGAGGGATGATCCGCACCGTCCGCGTCAGCATCACGATCACGAACAGCACAACCAGGATCAGCAGGACGTAGACGACCTCCATGGTCGCTCCTTCTCTCGGTGTCACACAGGGTCGAACAGGATCAGAACGGGGTCGGCACAGGGCTGGGGCTCGGCACGGGCGCCGGACGGGCTCAGGAGGAGGTCACGACATCAGCTCGCCGACGGGATGTACGTACGCCGTGGCCCCGCGGATCGCGAACACCTCGACCATCTGCCCCGAAGCGATCGTCATGGACTCGTCGTACGGACGGGCCGACCAGATCTCACCGGCCAGCTTGACGCGTCCGGGGTGGTGGGCGGACAACGCCTCGGTGACGACCGCCTGCTGCCCGACCAGCTTGTCCATCCCCGAGACCAGGTCGGGTCCCTGGTGCAGCTTCTTCACCAGGTTCGGGCGCACCAGGGCCAGCATCGCGGTCGAGGCGCCGGCCGCGAGGAGGATCTGCAGGATGATCGGGAACGACGCGAGCGCGGCCAGGGCGCCGACCACGGCTCCCACCGCGACCATGATCAGGACAAGGTCGAGGCTGACCATCTCGGCCACGCCGAGGGCGACCGCCAGGACCAGCCACGCGGTCCAGAGATGATCTCCCAACCACTCCATGTCACGAGCCTATCCCGCCGTGCCCCGGGGAACGGGCCGACCGGACCGTCAGGGCTCCGCGCGCCGGCGGATGCGGCGACGCGCCGTCCAACGCCCACCCTCGTAGGACAAGACGAGGGGCATGTCGAAGGTCGCGGTGAGGTGCTCCTCGGTCACGACCTCGCGGATCGGCCCGGCGGCCATCACCCTGCCGCGGCGCAGGAGCATCGCGTGGGTGAACCCCGGCGGGATCTCCTCCACGTGGTGGGAGACCAGCACGGTGGCGGGTGAGGCCGGGTCGAGGGCCAGCGCGGAGAGCGTCACGACGAGGTCCTCGCGGCCGCCGAGATCGAGGCCCGCCGCGGGCTCGTCGAGCAGCAGCAGCTCGGGATCGGCCATCAAAGCACGGGCGATCTGGACCCGCTTGCGCTCACCCTCGCTCAACGTGCCGAACGTCCGGTCGAGCAGATGGTCAGCACGGACCGCGGCCAGCAGCTCGCGGGCGCGGTCGTGGTCGAGCTCGTCGTAGGCCTCCCGCCAGCGTCCCACCACGGCGTACGACGCGCTGACGACGACGTCGCGGACCAGCTCGTCGCGCGGGATCCGCTCCGCCAGGATCGCGCTGGTGAGCCCGATCCGCGGCCGCAGCTCGAAGACGTCGACCGTGCCGAGCACCTCGTCGAGGATCCCGGCCACACCGTCCGTGGGATGGATCTGGGCCGAGGCCACCTGGAGCAGGGTGGTCTTTCCCGCACCGTTGGGTCCGAGCACCACCCAGCGCTCGCCCTCGGAGACCCGCCACGAGATCCGGTCGAGCAGCGTCGCCTGCCCCCGTCGCACGGTCACGTCGGCGAACTCGATCACCGCGACCATGCTCGCCACCCTATCCAGCCGTCGCCGTCCCCCCGGCGCGTAGGGTGATCCGCCGTGTCCCTCGCGCTGCCCCTCTCCGGGTCACTGGCCTGGTGGGGCACGGCGTGGCTGCGCGGCAGGGTCGTGGTCGATCTGTTGCTCGACGCGGTCCTCGCCAGCGACGCCACCCATGTCGTGGGTGGACTGCCCGGCGTCGACGGCTCGGTCCCCCTCGCCCGCGCGCTGGCGGAGATCCGGATCATCGGGGTGGGCTCGCTGGGCCTGGCCCTGCCCGCGCCGGGCGACCCGGTGGGCGTCGGTGGACCACCGGAGTTCAGCGCGGCCGCGCTCGAGGCCGGCGAGGCCGTCGTCGCCGGCCCGCTCGGGCTGGTCCCACGACGTGTCGGAGCGGCGGTCGAGTGGACGGCGTACGCCGCCTCGCCGCGGCAGGTGACCGACGTCGGTGACGCGGACCGCGCCCTGCGACGCGGGCTCCAGGAAGCAGCGACGGCACTGGCCGACCTCGGGGTGGCGCGCTGGCGGCCGGAGGCCGCGGACGCCCTGATGAACCTGCACCACCCGCCCCGCCTGGCACCGCCACCCGGCACTCCTGGCCGGTGCGCGGACCTGGCCGGTCGTGCCCTCCAGGCCCTGGCGATCGTCGACCTCGCCCTTGCCGACGACGGCGGGGCCCTCGACGTCGCGGAGATCTCGGCCCGCCATGCGGCCCTGGCCCCCTTGGGTGCGCTGTCCCGGCGGGGCCTGGTCGCCGCATGCTCCCCCGAGGTCTGGCCCGAGCGAGGACCTTCCGACACGACGTAGTCGTGGCGGCAGGACCGCAGCGAGCGGCGACGCGAGCTCGCTCGCGAGCCTAGGCACACACCCTTCCGACACGACGTAGTCGTGGCGGCAGGAGCGCAACGAGCGGCGAGCCTAGGCACGCACCTTCGGGAACCAGGCCCACGTCAGCCGCCGTAGGGGTTCTGGCCTGGCGGCGGAGGGGGAGGCTCGCCGTAGTCGGGGCCGCTCGGCGGCGGTGCCTGCGGAGGCTGGCCACCCTCGCCGTGCCCCGGCGGCTGGCCGTAGCCGCCCTGGCCGTCGTTCGGGTCCTGACCGTAGCCGGGCTGGCCGTAGCCAGCCTGTCCATAGCCCGGCTGGCCGTAACCCGGCTGGCCGTAACCGCCCTGGCCGTAACCCGGCTGGCCGTAACCCGGCTGGCCGTAGCCACCGCCGTATCCCTTGGGTGAGGGACCGTACTTGTTGTCGCCCTTGCTGTCCTGGACGAAGAAGATGATCAAGACGATCCAGCCGACGCAGATCGCCAGCCAGAGAAGCAACCACCAGGCCGAGCGGTCGGTGTCGTGCAGTCGGCGTGCCCCGACGGCCAGCGACGGCAGCAGGAGCGCGAGGTTCGCGATGCTCTGGATCAATCCGGAGCCGGAGCCGTTGCCGGTGCCGAGGATCGCGTCGATGATGCTGGCCACGATGCCGACCAGCACCGTGAACAGGATCCACCACCAGTACTCCGAACGGCGGGCTCGCCCGTTGAAGTCGGCGTACTTGCTGAAGCAGATCTTGACTGAGTCGGGAAATGACATCGGGACCTCCAGGGTCTCGGTCGCGGCCACCCCCACGGGTGGTTTGCCCGGACGTTACCCGAACCCGGGGCTCGCGAGGCCCGTCCAGGTGACCGCGGTGCGGACCACCGTCGCCGGCGCGATGCGCCTCGCTAGCCTCGTCGTGCCATGAGCGACCAGAAGCCGGACACCCTGCTGCTCACGCTGTCCGGACAGGACCGGCCGGGCGTCACCTCGGCGATGTTCCGTACCCTCACCCGAGCCGGCGTCGAGGTTCTCGACATCGAACAGATCGTGCTCCGGCGACGGCTCATCCTCGGCATCCTGGTCACTGCACCGCGCGACTGGAAGAAGCTGCGGGCCGCCGTCGAGGCGACCGCCACCGGGCTCGGCATGAGCATCGAGGTCGAGCGCGGCACGGGTGACAACACGGTACGGCGCGAGGGTCGCTCGCACGTCACCCTGATCGGCGCCCCGCTCAAGGCGGCGGCCATGGCCGCGGTCTCCGGGCGCATCGCCGATGTCGGGGCGAACATCGACCGCATCGAGCGGATGGCCCGCTATCCCGTCACCGCCATCGACCTCCACGTCTCCGGAGTCGACCCCGACCGGCTCCGTGCGATGCTCAGCGTCGAGGCCGCCGCGCAGGGGGTCGACATCGCCGTCCAGCCGTCCAGCCTGCTGCGTCGGGCGATGCGCCTGATCGTGATGGACGTCGACTCCACGCTGATCCAGGGGGAGGTGATCGAGCTGCTCGCGGCCCACAGCGAGCACCGTGACGAGGTCGCGGACGTCACCGAGCGAGCGATGCGTGGCGAGCTGGACTTCGAGGCGTCGCTGCGGCAACGGGTCGCACTGCTCGCCGGGATCCCGGCGTCCGCGCTCGACCAGGTGTACGACGCGCTGGTCCTGGCCCCGGGCGCCCGCACGTTGGTGCGGATCCTGCGCCGGCTGGGCTACCGGTTCGCCCTCGTCTCCGGGGGCTTCAGCCAGATCACCGACCGCCTGGCCGAGGATCTGGGCATCCACTACTCGCGGGCCAACGACCTCGAGATCGTCGACGGGGTGATCACCGGCCGCATCGTCGGCGACGTGGTCGACCGGGCGGGCAAGGCCGAGGCGCTGCGCTACTTCGCGGGCGAGGTCGGCGTGTCGGTCGACGCGGTGGTCGCCATCGGCGACGGCGCCAACGACCTCGACATGCTCGAGGCAGCGGGCCTCGGCATCGCCTACAACGCCAAGCCGCTCGTGCAGGAGGCGGCCGACACGACCGTCAACGTGCCCTACCTCGACGCGATCATGTATCTGCTCGGCATCTCGCGGGAGGAGATCGAGGCCCTCGACCTCGAGCACGGCCTGGTCACTCCCGCCCCGCCCGTCGGATAGCCCGGACCGGCTCGCTCGCTGCTCGAGCCCACGTGCTACCCGGCGCGGCGACCCACGTGGAAGGCGACCAGGCGGGCCGAGGCGAGCTCGAGGTCCGCCCAGGCCCCGTCCACGGCGAAGACCGCCAGCGCCCCGGTCGGAAACCCGGTCGCCATCTCCCGGCTCGCCGCCGGATCACCACGGCCGTCGTCGAGGAGCTGGGCGAGGTACGCCATCGTCGGGTTGTGCCCGATCACGACCAGCGTCCGCACGCCGTCCGGGGACTCGCGCACCAGGTCCAGCGCGCTCTCCGGGCCGGCGTTGTAGAGGCCATGGGAGTACGACGGCTCCGCGTCGAACGAGCCGCCCTCGGCGACGGCCAGCCAGGTCGACGCCGTACGCCGTGCCGACGAGACCAAGGCGGCGTCGGGCGTGATCCCGCTTCCGGCCAGCCAGCGGCCGGCCTCCAGCGCGTCGCCGTACCCCCGCTGCGAGAGCTCGCGCAGCAGGTCGGTCTCGCCACCCGGCTCGGCCTTGGCGTGGCGCATCACCACCAGCCGACGTGGCCCCGGTTCGGACTGCGCGCTCACACCGGCACTCTGGCACCGGCTAGCCTTCCCTGTCATGCCGCCCGTCATGCCGGAGGCCGCCGACGAGGCGGACCACCCGTCGGCCGGCCACCGACCGGGAGCAGAGCCCGCCCCCGGCCCGCTGATGATCATCGGCGGCGCCGAGGACAAGCTGCGGCGACGCACGATCCTGAAGGACTTCGTCACCGCGAGCGGCGGCCCGGACGCCCGGATCGTGGTGATCCCGACGGCGTCCAGCCTCGGCGACGAGGTGGTCGAGGTGTACGACGCCCTGTTCCGCAAGCTGGGCGCCGGGGAGGTCACCGCCTGCCGGCCGGAGAGCCGCGAGGAGGCCCACGACCCCGACCTGGTCAAGGTGATCGACGAGGCCGGCGGCGTGTTCATGACCGGCGGCAACCAGCTCAAGCTCTCGGCCGTCATCTGCGGCACGCCGGTCGGCGAGGCGGTCGTCCGCGCCCACCTGCGAGGCGCGGTCGTGGGTGGTACGTCGGCCGGCGCCAGCATCCAGTCGTCGCACATGGTGGCGTTCGGCACGGGCGGCACGACGCCCAAGCAGCGGATGACCCAGCTGGCGGCCGGACTGGGCCTGCTCAGCACCACGGTGATCGACCAGCACTTCGAACAACGCAACCGCTACGGACGGCTGCTGATGATCATCGCCCAGTCACCGCAGCTGCTCGGCATCGGGGTCGACGAGGACACCTGCGCGACGGTCACGCTCGAGGACGGCCACGAGGTGCTCCGAGTCTCGGGCCGAGGTGTGGTCACGATCCTGGACCCCGCCCAGCTGGTGACCAACGCCTACGAGGCGAAGCGCTCCACCCCGCTGCTCGCCAGCGGCGTCGTGCTCCACGTGCTGCCGGCCGGAGCGGCCTACGACCTGACCGACCGGGCCCTCATCCGCCCGGTTTCGGAGGTCTCGGCGAAGGACGCGGCCGAGCTCGCCGGAGCGAGGGCCGATCTGCGCCGGATGGCCAGCGACATCGCCGCCGGCGACATCGGCCCGTCGTACCTGCGCCGACGGCTGGCCCGCAAGCGCGCGACCCGTACGACGGGCGCACGGCCCGCACCCGAAGAGCAGGACGGAGACACCCGGTGACCGAACGCCCGACCCCCGATCTCGAGATCGTCGAGACCCGTGTCTACCGAGGACCCAACATCTGGTCCTACGACAAGGCGATCCACCTCGTGGTCGACCTGGGCGGGCTGGAGCAGTTCCCGACCGACAAGCTCCCGGGGTTCACCGACCACCTGCTGGAGGCCCTGCCCGCGCTCACCCGCCACTCCTGCTCACGCGGGCGCAAGGGCGGCTTCGTCGAGCGGCTCCACGAGGGTACCTGGCTGGGCCACGTCACCGAGCACGCCGCGCTCGGCCTCGAACAGGTGGTCGGGCACGACATCCGGCGCGGCAAGACCCGCGGGGTCAAGGGCGAGCCCGGCCGATACAACGTCATCTACGGATTCCAGGACGAGAACGTCGGTCTCGCGGCGGGCCGGCTCGCCGCGAGACTGGTCAACCACCTGGTCCAGGCCGATCCGGAGTTCGACTGGGAGGAGCAGCTCGAGAGCTTCATCCTCCGGGCCGAGCGGACGGCGTTCGGCCCTTCGACCCAGGCCCTGGTCGACGAGGCGGTGAGCCGGGACATCCCGTGGCTCCGGCTCAACCAGTACTCCCTGGTCCAGCTCGGTCAGGGGGTCCACGCCAAGCGCATCCGGGCCACGATGACCTCCGAGACCAGCTCGATCGCGGTCGACGTCGCCTCCGACAAGGACCTCACCACCAAGCTCCTGGGCGCGGCGGGGCTGCCGGTGCCCAAGCAGGAGTCCGTGCGCGGCGCCGACCAGGCGGTCGCGGCAGCCCGGCGGATCGGCTTCCCGGTGGTGGTCAAGCCGCTCGACGGCAACCACGGCCGCGGCGTGTGTCTCGACCTGCGCAGCGAGGACGACGTGAGGGCGGCGTACCCGGTCGCGGAGGAGCAGTCGCGGCGCGGCACCTGCGTCGTCGAGTCGTTCGTGACCGGCAAGGACTACCGCTGCCTGATCATCGACGGTCGGATGGCGGCGATCGCCGAACGCGTGCCGGCCTCGGTGACCGGTGACGGCAGAGCCAGCGTCAGCGAGTTGGTCGAGCTGACCAACGCCGACCCCCGGCGCGGCGTGGGGCACGAGAAGGTGCTGACCCGGATCAAGCTCGACGCGGCGGCCGAGGAGATCCTGGCCGGGCAGGGGCACACCCCGGACTCGGTCCCCGCCGAGGGCGAGACCGTGAAGCTCGCCCTGACCGGCAACATGTCGACCGGCGGCATCTCCATCGACCGCACCTTCGAGGCACACCCGGAGAATGTCGAGATCGCCGAAGAGGCGGCGCGGATGATCGGGCTCGACATCGCCGGCATCGACTTCATCTGCCCCGACATCACCGAGCCGGTCCGCGAGACCGGTGGTGCGATCTGCGAGGTGAACGCCGCCCCCGGCTTCCGGATGCACACTCACCCGACCATCGGTGAGCCGCAGTTCATCGCCAAGCCCGTGGTCGACATGCTGTTCCCGCCCGGTACGGCGTCGCGCATCCCGGTCGTCGCCGTGACCGGCACCAACGGCAAGACCACGACCGCGCGCATGATCAGCCACATCTTCAAGGGCATGGGGCGCAAAGTCGGGATGACCTCGACCGACGGTGTGGTGATCGACGAGCGTCTCGTGATCAGGGCCGACGCATCGGGTCCCCGGAGCGCCCGGATGGTCCTGCAGAACCCCAGGGTCGACTTCGCCGTCTTCGAGGTGGCCCGGGGAGGCATCCTGCGCGAGGGCCTCGGCTACGAGCGCAACGACGTGGCCGTGGTCCTCAACGTCCAGCCCGACCACCTCGGCCTGCGCGGCATCGACACCGTCGAGCAGCTCGCCGACGTGAAGGCGGTCGTGGTCGAGGCGGTCCCGCGCCACGGGCACGCCGTCCTGAACGCCGACGACCCGTTGGTGCGCGAGATGCGCCGGAGGTGCTCGGGCCAGGTCGTGTGGTTCTCCATGGAGGACCCGGGCTCCGAGACGCGCGAGATGATCGAGACCCACTGTCGCCGAGGCGGCAAGGCGCTCGTCCTCAACCCGTCCGACCGCGGCGAGATGATCGTGGTCAAGCACGGCCGGCGCGAGATGCAGCTGGCCTGGACCCACCTCCTGCCGGCGACGTTCAACGGGCGGGCCCGGATGAACGTCCAGAACTCCCTCGCCGCCGCCGCCGCGGCGTTCGCCGCGGGGGCGCCGCTGCACGACATCCGGCAGGGGCTGCGCACGTTCTCGACGAACTACTACCTCTCCCCCGGCCGACTCAACGAGGTCGACGTGAACGGCGTGAACGTCATCGTCGACTACTGCCACAACGCGCCCGGGATGCGGATGCTCGGCGACTTCGTCGACCGCGTGGGCGAGTCGCTCTCCGCGATCTCGGAGCTCGGACGGATCTCACGGATCGGTGTCATCGCCACCGCCGGCGACCGGCGCGACGAGGACATGCGCGAGCTCGGCTCGGTCGCAGCGCAGCACTTCGACGTGGTGATCGTGCGCGAGGACGACGCCCTGCGGGGCCGCCAGCGCGGCGAGACCGCTGACCTGGTCGCGCAAGGCGTGCGGCAGGCGATGGGCGACGGGGCCCGCTGCAAGCAGGTCGAGGTCGTCCTGGAGGAGATCGCCGCCGTACGGCACGCCCTGGCACGGGCCAACCCCGGAGATCTGGTGGTGATCTGCGTCGACCAGCACGGGCGGGTGATGAGCGAGCTCGAGACCTGGTCGAACCGGGCCCAGGCCGGCTCCGGCGACCACGCCGACGCGCCCGCCGCAGACCCCGACTACACGCCGGCCGAGCCGGTCACGGCCTCCTGAAGGCGGCTCATGGCTTCGGGGATCCCCGACGCCCCGATCCCGGCGAACCCGATCGAGATCCCTGGGCGGGGCGTGGTCGCGGTAGCGGTCGGACAGCGCCTCGACGCGTACGCCGCGCGCGACTGCGCGGGCGACGACGGCCCGGTCGTCGGTCGACGCGTCCCGGAACCTGGTGCAGACGTGCAGCCCGGCCACGGACGGGAGGACGTCCAGCACGTCGTCGAGCCGGGACAGTGCGTCGAGGACCAGGGCACGGCGTTCGCGGTAGGCCCGGGTCGCCCGTCGTACGGTCGTACGCCGCGGTGACGGTGCCCCGCTCAACCCCGAGCTGGCGGGCCAGGTCGCGGCTGGCAGGGACCCGGTCGCCGGCGCTCAGCCGCCCGTCGAGGATGGCCCTGCGTACCGACGCGTAGATCCGGGCGACACGGTCGCCCGGACCTTCGAGACTGACGTGGAGGTCCAACACCCGCACCGTCGGGATCAGCCCTCGGTCACTCGCCCAGCACCGGTTCCCAGGCGCGGGAGGCCACGGCGAGTCCGTTCCAGGCGTTGATGGTGACGATCAGCGCGAGCAGGGCGCCGACCTCGTCCGGTGACCAGTGCGCCGCCACGGCGTCGTACTCCTCCGGCGGCACGTGGGTCTCGGCCACGCGGGTCACCACCTCGGTGAAGCGGAGGGCAGCGCGCTCGCGCTCGGTGAAGAACGGCGACTCGTTCCAGACCGCGACGGCGTTGATGCGCTGCGCGGACTCTCCGGCGGAGGCGGCATCGGTGCTGTGGGTGTCGACGCAGTAGGCGCAGCCGTTGATCTGGGAGGCCCGCAGGCGGACCAGCTCGCGAAGGCCGGCCGGGAAGCCGACCCGGTCGAGCTCGCGTGTCGCAGTGGTGTCGAGGTGGCTCATCGCCTTGCTGAAGGCCGGGGCTGCCGCGTCGACGTCGAGACGGGCCGGGACCTGGTGGCGGGTGTCGTGCTGGGGGACGTCCGAGGTGGTGGTCATGGCTCCAACGTAGGCCGGATGCGGACCAGATGGATGAGCCAGTTTCCCCCTACCCGACTGGTCCACCTCGACGTCGGATCCGGATCACGCGGGCGTCCTCGGGAGGGCGGTTCACGAATGCCCCACGCGGCACGCGCGGACCGAGCTCCAGCCGGTCGCCACAGCGGTTCACGAGGCCTCGAGCGGCGCGCTCGGCCACGACCAGGTCGGCCGAACGGAGCCGGGGCACAGCGAGCAGCCGACGAACCACCGCGTTGATGCCGGCGTACGGCGGGTTCGCCACGACCCGGAACGGGTGACCGGGCCAGGAGAAGCTGTCGATGTCCCGCTCGACCACGGCGACCCGGGTGCCCACGAAACGCTCCCGGAGGGTCGCCGCCCGGCGTGGGTGGAGCTCCACCGCCAGGACCCGACAGCCGAGCCGCGCGAGCGGCAGCGTGAGCGCCCCGTCACCGGCTCCGAGGTCGACGACCACGTCACCGGCGCGGACCGGGGCGCAGGCGACCACGCGGTCGGCCCACTCAGGCGTGAGCGGATGCCATCCCCAGTACGACCGGCACGAGCGCGGCTGGGCCGCGGCCACGGCGGACCATCATCATGCACATCGCCATGGCCAGGATGCTAGGCCGCGTCGGCCGGGTACGGCGACGGAGTTTCCGCGGATGCGGCCGCCGGCCACGCAGTGATCCGGACCCCGCGGCGATCTCAGCCCTGGGCCGCACGCACCTTGGCCGCGAGCGTCTCGGGAGAGTCAGCGATGCCCCTGTGCTCGGAGATCCACGCGTAGACCTCCTGTCGCTGCGCGTGGCACATCAGACCGACCACATCGCCCGACGAGGCCCGGTCGACCAGGGCCGCGAGGCACGCGACCTCGGTGGCGTACGCCGCTACGTCGGTGACCCCCACCCGCTCGGCGCCGGCGCGCAGCAGGGCGTCCAGCTCCTCGAGGCTGCGTCCGCGAAGGTAGTGCTCCTTGTGCCCGATCGCGACCACGTCGGAGCCCATGGCCCCGATCTCGCCGAGTCGTCCGATCAGCTCGTCCGTGCGGTCGCCCACGGCTCCCAGACCCAGGAGCAGTCGCGCGCCCGGGCGGCGTACGCCCTCCATGATTTCCAGCAGCGCCTCGAGGCCCGCCTCGTTGTGCGCCAGGTCGATGACCACCGAGGCGTCGCCGCCCCCGGCCGGCACCGTGAAGAAGTTCATCCGTCCCGGGTTGTGCTCGGCATCGGGCCGGAACGAGCGCAGCCCCTCGATCACGTCCGTGCGCGAGATGCCGGCGGCGCGCGCGGCCGACGCGGCGGCCAGCGTGTTCTCGACGTTGAAGTGCGAGAGCCCCGCGAGCGTCATGGGCACGTCGGTGAGCTCCACCAGCGGGTCGGGGTCGGCTCCTGGGCGCAGCACGGAGACCCACCCGTCGATGACGGTCGTGGCCCGGCCGCCGCTGTCGAGCGTCTCGCGGATCGCCGGTGAGCTGGGATCGCGGGAGAAGACCCAGGGACGGGCTCGGATCACGTGGCGCATCGCGAAGACGCGGGGGTCGTCGCCGTTCAGCACCGCCCAGCCGCCCCGGCGGGTGATCCGCGGGACGACTGCCTTGACCTCGGCGAGCTGGTCGAGGGTGTCGATGCCTTGGAGACCGAGGTGGTCGGCGCTGACGTTGGTCACCACGGACACGTCGTTGCGGGTCACCCCGATGCCCTTGAGCAGGATGCCGCCTCGGGCGGTCTCGGTGACCGCGAACCGGACGCCGGGCAGCGCGAGGACCCGGCCGGCGCCGCTCGGCCCGGAATAGTCACCCGCCTCCACCAGCTCACCGTCACGGTAGACGCCGTCGGTGTTGGACCAGCCGACGACCTGCCCCGACGTCCGGGCGATGTGGGCGATCATCCGGCTGGTGGTGGTCTTGCCGTTCGTCCCGGTCACCGCGACGACGGGGATCTGCGGCGTGATCGTGTCCGGCCCGGGACCCTGCGGCGAAGCGACGACCTGCTCGGCGGCGTGGCCGACGGCGTCCTCGACGGACTCCGCCGGGATGGCGTCGAGCACCCCGGCCACTGCCCGCCCCATCTCCTGCGCGCGGTCGCGGTGTCGCCAGGGGTAGGCGACCACGACCATGTGCGGGTCACCGGTCGGGCGTACCCGTACGGCGAGCCGCACCGTGCCGGACTCGCGAGCGATCTCCCGCACCAGGCGCGCCACCGCCCGCAGCGCGAACCTCTGCCGGAACCCGCTGTCCGGACTCCCCGGTCGCGCGCCGTCGAGCCCGATCCTGCGAGCCAGTCGTTCGACGGTCTCGGTCGGCGCCGACGCCAGCCCGGTGATGTCGAGGGTGAGCTTGACAGCCGCCCGCGGGAAGTACAGGTTCGGACCCTCCAGGACCCGCAGCTCGATGAGCGACGTCACGCGCGAACGCTACCGAAGCCTCACCACCCCCGGAGCGGTGACTTCTCCACCGTTTCTGTCGCGAAACACGGTGGATCCTCCACCGCCGCGGGCCCGGTCACGTCCGGGGCGGTGGGCCCTCCACCGTTTCAGCGCCGGAAACGGTGGCTATCCAACCGAAGGGGGCGACGCTTGCGGGGTACGACGTGGCTGAGCCTGGCGACCAGACGATCCCAACCTGGCCCGAAGTCGGGCGCGGGGCCGTCGTACCCGCGGTGGACCAGCGCCTCATGCACCCGGCGACGTACCGGGCACGCTCGCGGTGATGCTGTTCACCTTCGTACTCGCCGGCGCAGCGGTACGCGGGGAACCAGAGGTCTGCGCGCACGACCACGTCTCCCAGCGCCTCAGGTGCGTTCGGCTCGGGTGTCGGCAGTCCGGCGAACCCGATCATGACTCGGGCCTTCGACTCCGGGAGCGAACGGGAGCCGTCGACCAGATGCTCCAGCACCCAGGCAGCTTCAGCGGCCCCGTCACGCCACGGCTGCCCTGCCACGAGGCTCCCCAGGACGTCGCTGTCCAGGTGGTGGCGCTCGAGCAGCCAGTCCCCTACGGCGATGGCGTCGATGGTGGTGGCCCGCCTGCAGTAGGCCAGGAGAGCCGCCGCCGGGATGACTCCGACGTCGTCGGCCGGAGGAAGGTCGGCCGTCCGACGCAGGAGGATCCCGGGCAGTGCCCGCTGCAGCTCGCCCTGGACTACGAAGTGCAGCGGCAGCACCGGTGCGACGTCCAGGCCGAGCATCCGCAGCCGTGACGCCACTAGGGAGCGCCTCCGGCGGGAGGGCCAGGCGTGCGGCCGCCAGCCACTCGTCGAAGCCCATCTCGCGATCGGCGTGGCGGTAGACGCGCGGGAAGACGCGGACGAAGCGCCGGCCGTCGAGCATGCGGACGGTGACGCCGAGCGTCCCCGCCCGATCGGGGTGGAACGGCCCCGACAGGAGCTCCCCGGGAACCGGCTTCAGGAGGGCAGTGCAACCCATCCGGACCCGCCCCCGCGCGCACAGGACGAGCGCCTGTGGATGACCGTGCGAACGACGTACGCGGAACAGCGCCGCAGAGCGGTGGGCCTTCCACCGATCCGAGTCGCCGAACGGTGGAAACGTCACCGCCCCGGGGTACTACGAGAGCTCAGGCGCCCATCGCGTGGTAGCCGCCGTCGACGTGGACGATCTCCCCGGTGGTCGCCGGGAACAGGTCGGACAGCAGGGCGCAGATGGCCTTCGCCGTGGGCACCTGGTCCTTCTCGTCCCAGCCGAGGGGCGAGCGGTCGTTCCATATCGACTCGAGGTTCTCGAAGCCCGGGATCGCCTTGGCCGCCAGGCTCTTGATCGGTCCGGCACTGACCAGGTTGCACCGGATCCCGTGCGGGCCCAGGTCACGGGCGAGATAGCGGGACGTCGACTCCAGGGCGGCCTTGGCCACGCCCATCCAGTCGTAGGCCGGCCAGGCGACGGTCGCGTCGAACGTCAGACCCACCACCGATCCACCCGGCCCCATCAGCGGCAGGCAGGCGGTGGACACCGAGGCGAGGGAGTACGACGAGACCTGCAGCGCGCGGGCGACGTCCTCCCAGGGCCCGGTCAGGAACTTCCCACCCAGGATGGTCTCGGGGTTGCCGTACGCGATCGAGTGGACCACCCCGTCGAGCCCTTCGACGTGCTCACGGAGCGCATCGGCGAGGCCGTCGAGATGCGACTGGTCGGACACGTCGAGCTCCAGCACGGGCGGCTCGGTCGGCAGCCGTCGGGCGATCCTGCGGGTGATCCCCAGCGCCCGGCCGAAGTTGGAGATCAGCACGGTGGCGCCCTGCTCCTGCGCGAACCTGGCCACCGAGAAGCCGATCGAGGAGTCCATGGTCACCCCCGTGACCAGGATCCGCTTGCCCTCCAGGATGCCGCCCAATGTCTTGCTCCTTCGTATCCGTCGCGGTCTCGACAGGCTCGACCGACGAGTCTCAGTGCCCCATGCCCAGTCCGCCGTCGACGGGGATCACGGCCCCGGAGACGTAGGAGCCGCCGGGCGACGCCAGCCAGGTCACGGTCGAGGCGACCTCCTCGACGGTCCCGTAGCGCTGCAACGGCACCTGGCCCATGATGGCCGTCTTCTGGTCGTCGGTGAGCACCGCGGTCATGTCGGTGTCGATGAAGCCAGGTGCCACGACGTTGGCGGTGATCGAGCGCGAGCCGAGCTCGCGGGTCAGCGACCGGGCGATGCCGACGAGCCCCGACTTCGATGCGGCGTAGTTGACCTGGCCGGCCTGCCCGGTGAGTCCGACCACCGAGGAGATCAGGATGATCCGCCCCCGACGTAGCCGCAGCATGCCCTTCGCCGCCCGCTTGGCCAGCCGGAAGGTGCCGGTGAGGTTGGTCTCGATCACCGAGGACCAGTCCTCCTCCGACATCCGCAGGATCAGCGTGTCGGCCGTGATGCCGGCGTTGGCGACCAGCACCTCGATGGGACCGTGGGCCGACTCGGCGTCGACGAAGGCCTGTTCGACGGCTGCCGGGTCCGTCACGTCGCAGGTCAGGTGGAGGGCCCCCTCGGGCCCGCCACCGGAGCGTGAGGTGACCGCCACCTGGTCGCCGAGCGCCAGGAATGCCTCGGCGATGGCCCGGCCGATGCCGCGGTTGCCGCCGGTGACCAGCACCGAGCGGGGCTGCGGGTCGGAGTTGTCGGAGTCGCTCACGTCGCCGACGCTAGTGACTACCGGCGGGTACGGACAAACGGGCCGACGCTGCCGGCGTCGTCACTCGTCCTCGAGCCGGAACCCGACCTTCATCCCCACCTGGAAGTGCTCGACGTCCCCGTCCTTGACCTGGCCGCGGACCTGGGTCACCTCGAACCAGTCCACGTGCCGCAGGGTGGCGCTGGCACGGCGTACGGCGTTGCGGATGGCCTCGTCGATGCCGTCCGGGGACGTGCCGACGATCTCGGTGACCCGGTAGGTGCGGTTGCTCATGACCGGTGACTCTACGGCCAGCCCGGACGCGCCCCACCGGGGAACACCCGCACGGCCGCCGGACTTATGGTGAGGTATGGCGCGCACCAAGCACGGGGCGCAGGCCCCGATCCGCATCACGACGGCGTCCGCGGGCGCCGGCGCGGACATCGCCGCGCGTCAGAAGCGCTACGTGATCACGATGCTGGTGCGCACCCTCTGCTTCGTCGTGGTGGCGCTGCTGGCCATGACCCATGCCGGTCCGGGCTGGTTGCCGTGGGTGTTCGTGGCGGGCGCGGTGTTCCTGCCGTGGATCGCGGTGATCATGGCGAACGCCGCGAACACGAAATCGGACGGTTTCGAACTACTGGACGGCTCATCGCCGGAAAGAGAGCTGCCACCGGGCACGAAATCCGAATGATTCTAGGGCAAAGTCGGGCTTGGACTCGTCCGGTCCCCGTGCAACAATCGCCCTCGTGTCCGTCGGGTTCCCCGAGCCGGCGAGCACCGACGAGTGCCGGAAAGCTTCCCCCGTGGCTGTCTGGCACTCGTCGTCAATTTCGAGGCCCCGGGGCGGTTCTGGCGCGAGCCGACGGAGTGGGTGACTAGCCTCCGATGGCCGACATCGGCCGGTCGGGCTGGAGGAACGACGGGTCGTTGATCCCGTGCCCGGGCAGCTTGGTGGCCATGGCGGCCAGCCACCGGTCGGCGAGCTCGTCGTCGCTCGCGCCGGCCCGCAGTGCGCCGCGCAGATCGGACTCCTCGCGGGCGAACAGGCAGTTGCGCACCTGACCATCGGCGGTCAGCCGCACCCGGTCGCAGTCGCCGCAGAAGGGGCGGGTGACCGACGCGATCACGCCGACGGTCGCCGGGCCGCCGTCGACCAGGAACAGCTCGGCCGGCGCGCTGCCGCGAGGCTCGCGGGCCGGGGTGAGCGTGAAGTCACGGCCCAACCACTCGAAGATCTCCTCGGCGGTCACCATCCGGTCGCGGTGCCAGTCGTGCTGGGCATCGAGCGGCATCTGTTCGATGAAACGAAGCTCGTACTCGTGGGCGACCGCCCAGGCCAGCAGGTCGCCGGCCTCGTCGTCGTTCACCCCGCGCAGCAGGACGGCGTTGACCTTGACCGGCGTGAGCCCGGCCTCGTGGGCGGCCTTGGCTCCCCGCAGGACGTCGTCGATCCGGTCGCGCCGGGTGATGGTCTTGAACCGCGCCGGATCGAGCGTGTCGAGACTGATGTTCACCCGGTCGAGGCCGGCCTGGGCCAGGGCCGTCGCCATCCGCTCCAACCCGAGGCCGTTTGTCGTCACCGAGAGCTCGAGGTCCTCGCCGAGCTCACGGGTACGCCGCACGATGTCGACGAGACCACGCCTGATCAGCGGCTCGCCCCCGGTGAACCGGACCTCACGGATGCCGAGTCGGCGTACGCCGATGGTGATCAGCCGCACGACCTCCTCGTCGGTCAGGACCTCGGCGTGCGGGAGCCAGTCGAGGCCCTCGGCAGGCATGCAGTAGGAACAGCGAAGGTTGCAGCGATCGGTCAGGGACACCCGGAGGTCGGTCGCCACCCGGCCGTAGGCGTCCGCCAGGGGTCGCTGTGTGCTCACCCGCCGAGTCTACGGGCTCCACAGCGCCCCCGCGCTCCAGCCCGCTCACCGGTCGGCCGATAGCCTCGAACGG
>JAICHQ010000010.1 GCA_025924815.1 Nocardioides sp. | reverse complement strand
CTAGGGCGCGGTCCGGCCTGGCGCGGGTCGTGCTCGTCGATCGCGTCGTCGCGGATCAGGTCGAGAACGGGGACGTGCCAGCCGGCCTGCCACCTGACGATCGAGGTACGCCGCGGCGGTGAGCCATCCCCCGGCAGGCCCGCGTCGCCCCACACGGCCACGCCGGTGTCCGCCGTCGCCGGATGCAGCACGCACCACTGGTGGGTCAGATGCAACCTCTCCATCGCGCCGACCGCTCCACCAGATCGACGTCGGCGATGAGCGCGACCCCTCTTGTCCACAGGGGATTCCGGTCGGTGCCGTCAGGCGCTCGCGAGAGCCTTGCTCAGCACGATGACATCCGCGTGCGCGCCGCTGTCGTCCTGCCAGCCGCAGTGCCGGTAGAACTCGACGTCGACGCTCTCCGCCGCGACCCAGACCTGGTCGTGACCGTGCTGGCGGGCGAGATCCTCTGCGGCGGCGACCAGAAGGCGGCCGACGCCGCAGAGTCGCTCGCCGGGCCGGACGACGAGACGCGCCACCCAGGGCGCTCCCGGCGGACACCCGGCCGCGACCGCGCCGTCGTGGTCGGTGCCGTCGGCGAGGCCGAGGGTGACCGCGCCGATCGCACGGCCCTCGAGGTCCATCGCCACCAGCGTCAACGGGAGCCGGTCTCGCCCCGCGTCGCGCGCCGTGCACTCGATCCACGGCGCCGGCGTACCGCCCTGTCCGGCCGCGCGCCAGCGCAGCACGCCGACTTCGGCGATGAGCTCTGGTTGATCCGCGAGCAGCCCGAGAAACAACGCGGGGCGCTCCCCCATGGTCGAACCGTAGCGCCCCCGCCGAGTCCGGCGCAGCCGGGGCGACACGCCTGTCATGGAACCGGCCTGGCTGATCCGCCGCGCACACCGTTAGGTTTCCGCCCGTGGGCGGGAGGGGTTCGCGAGATCGGCTGCGTGCCGCGGGGCGCGCGTTCGCCGCCAGCGCGCGGAGCCCCGCCGTGCGCCGGATCCAGCTCGGCTTCGCCGGGGCCAGCACGGCGGAGTGGGCCTTCACCGTGGTGCTCTCGGTCTACGCCTTCAACCAGGGCGGCGCGGAAGAGGTCGGCCTGGTGTCCCTGGTGCGGATGCTGCCCTCTGCCGTGCTCGCGCCCTTCGCCTCGGCCGTCGCCGACCGCTGGCGGCGCGACCTCGTGCTCACCCTCGTCTCGGTCGTCCGCAGTGCCACGGCGCTGGCGATCGCGTTCCTCGTCGCCACGGGCGGGTCGGCGCTGGCGATCTATGCCCTCGCGGTCCTCTCGACGGCCGCCGCCCTGCTGTACCGGCCGGTGAACTCGGCACTGCTGCCCCTGCTGTGCCACACCCCCACCGAGCTCGCGTCGGCCAACGTCGTACGCGGTCTGCTCGACTCCGTCTCGACCCTGATCGGGCCGGTGATCGCGGCCGCCCTGCTCGCCGGCGACAGCGCGTCGTCGGGCTTCTTCGCGGTGGCGGTGATCTCCGCGCTCTCGGCCGCAGTGACGTTCGGTCTCACCGTCGAGGAGCCCGAGGCACAGGGCAGCCGCGGCTCGGTGGTCGGTGGGCTGCTGCTCGGCGCCCGGGTCTCGCTCCACTCTCCCCAGATGCGCGTCCTGTTCACCCTGCTGGCGGCCCAGGTCATCACCCGCGGGGGGTTGTCGGTGTTCAGCGTGCTGGTCGCCGTCGACCTGCTCGGCATGGGCGAGCCCGGGGTCGGCACCCTGACCTCCGCGGTCGGCGCCGGCGCGGTGCTCGGCTCGCTGTTCGCCTCCGTCTTCGTCGGCAGTCGACGGTTGGCCGTCTGGTTCGGGGGCGGCGTCGCCCTGTGGGGGGCTCCGCTCATCGTCCTGGCGGTCGTGCCGGACGAGCCAGCGGCCCTGGGCCTGTTCGCCCTGATCGGGGTCGGCAACGCGCTGGTCGACGTCGGCCTGTTCACGCTCGTCGCGCGCCTGGTGCCCGAACGGACCCTGGGTCGCGTCTTCGGGCTGCTGGAGGCCATCGGCGGGCTGGCGGTCGGTGGCGGCTCCGTCCTGGCCGCCTGGCTGGCCTCGTCCGGCGGCCTGCGCGAGGCGCTGTGGATGATCGGCCTGCTCGGCCCGGCGCTGGTGCTGATCTTCTGGTTCCCGCTCCGTCGGCTCGACGACGCGATGTCCGCTCGCGACGAGGACCTCCGCCTGCTCCGCACCGTTCCGGTCTTCGACCCGCTGCCGCTGCCGGCCCTCGAGCAGCTGGCGTCGGGGCTGCGACCGAGGCAGGTGTCCGCCGGGGAGGTGCTCTACCGGCAGGGCGACGAGGCCGACGGCTGCGTCGTCGTGGAGCACGGGAGCGCCGAGGTGCTGGGCGACGGCCACCAGATCGCGAGGGTCGGTCCGGGCGACCTGGTCGGCGAGATCGCACTCCTGCGTCGAGTGCCACGTACGGCCACGGTCCGGGCGCTGACCGACATGGACCTCCGACTGCTCGACGCGGACCGCTTCCTGCTGGTCGTGACCGGCTGGGAGTCCAGCCGCGAGGTCACCAGCGAGCATGTCGACGAGTTGCTCGACCGCTTCTCGCCCGCCCGACCCGCGAGCGAGCCGAGGCGGCCGCCTGAGTGAGGCCGGCCCCGTCATGTGGGGGCGAGGTCGGCGAGAGGAACCCGGCAACGCGCAGGGAGAGGCGCTCCCGGGGGTCTTCTGGAAAACTCGCGACCCGTGTCGAAGTCCGGCCGCACCGTTCGACGTACGGACGAACAGACCCACTCTGCGACCTACTCACAGGAGGAGACACCCCATGCGCTATCTCTGCTTCGTCAAGATGGACGAGTCCCAGGCCAACCCGCCGAAGGCGATCATGGACGCGATGGAGGCCCACATCGGCGAAGCCGCCGCCAACGGCATCTTCCTCGACGGCGGCGGGCTGTACGGCAAGGCCGATGCGATCGAGTTCCGCGTCCGGGCCGGCAGCCTGACCGTCACCGACGGCCCCTACGCGGAGGCCAAGGAGGTCATCGGCGGCTGGTCGATCTGCGCCTTCGAGACCGAGGAGCAGGCCCGTGAGGAGGGCCGGAGGATGGCCGAGCTCCACCTGACCCACTGGCCCGAGTGGGAGGGCGCCATCGAGATCCGCCGGATCTCAGAGGCGGAGGAGGCGCCGACCGGATCCTGATCCGGCCGCTGGTCCCGCGCCGCCTCCGGGCGGTCCTAGGCTCCTGGTGTGAGCGAGCCCGGGACCACCCAGGAGGCGGTCACCCGGGTCTGGCGTGAGGAGTCGGCGCGGCTCGTCGGCGCCCTGACCCGGCTGACGCGCGACCTCTCCCTCGCCGAGGACCTCGCGCAGGACGCGCTCGTCGCCGCGCTCCAGCAGTGGCCCGAGTCCGGCGTGCCCGACAACCCCGCCGCGTGGCTCATGCTGACCGCCAGGCGACGGGCCGTCGACCACTTCCGGCGCAACGACACCCTGCGCCGGCGTACGACGGAGCTCGGCCACGCCCTGCAGCGGGACCTGGCACGGGAGGAGGCGGAGATGTCCGACCTCGATGCCCTCGTCGATCAGATCGACGACGACGTGCTGCGGCTGATCTTCCTGACCTGCCATCCGGTCCTGGCGCCCGGGAGCCGAGCGGCGCTCACGCTCCGTCTCGTCGGCGGCCTGACCGTGCCCGAGATCGCTCGCGCCTTCCTGACCAAGGACGCCACCGTCGGCCAGCGCATCTCGCGGGCCAAGAGGACGCTCGAGGGACAGTCGTTCGAGCTGCCGGTCGGCCCGGAGCGCGAGCAGCGGCTCGACGACGTGATGGGCGTGCTCTACCTGATCTTCAACGAGGGCTACACCGCCACCGCCGGCGACGACTGGGCGCGCCCCGACCTGTGTGCCGAGGCGATCCGGGTGACCCGGATGCTCGCCGGGCTCGGCGGGCTCGCCGGGCGCGAGCCCGAGATCGACGGGCTGCTTTCGCTGATGGAGCTGCAGGCGTCCCGCCTCCACGCTCGCACCGACGCCGAGGGGCGGCCCGTACTGCTCGACGAGCAGGACCGCTCGCGCTGGGACGAGCTGATGATCCGGCGCGGGCTGGCGGCGCTCGACCGCGCCATGGCGGCCGTCGCCGACGGGCGCACGGCCGGCCCCTACCTCGTCCAGGCCCAGATCGCGGCCTGCCACGCCCGCGCGGCCCGCGCCGAGGAGACCGACTGGCGCGCGATCGCCCAGTGGTACGACGTGCTGTCCGGCCTCGGCGACAATCCGGTCGTGGAGGTCAACCGGGCGGTGGCCCACGGACGCGCCCACGGCCCCGAGGAGGGCCTCGCGGTGCTCGCCGACGTCGCCGGCCACCGCTCCCTGGTCGCCTCCCACCTCGTGCCGGCGGTGCGCGGCGACCTGCTGGCCCGGGCCGGCCGCTACGCCGAGGCGGCCGACGCCTTCGAGCGGGCCGCCGCGCTCACCGGCAACGAGGCAGAGCGGGCGGTGCTCGCCGCCCGCGCCGAGCACGCCCGCGCCGGGAGGTCAGCGCGGTGAGACCCCGGGGGCGACGAGAGGCCAGGGGCGGGCGGCCTCGAGCTGGGCGGCCAGACTCAGGAGGATCTCCTCGCCGTCGGTCGGGCCGACCAGCTGGACACCGACCGGCAGCCCGTCGGCGCCCGTGCCCGAAGGCACCGCGCAGGCGGGGTTGCCGGCGACGTTCCAGACCGCGGCGTAGGTGACCGCGGGGAGCGACTTCAGCGAGGCGCGGACCGTGCCCGTACGGTCCAGGACGCCGACCCGTGGCGGCGGTGGGCCGTGACCGGCGTGAGCAGGACGTCGACCCCGTCGAAGACCCGGTTGGCCTTGACCGAGAATCGCTCGGTCGCCCGGAGGGCGGCTCGGATGACTCGGGGCGTGACCCAGGAGCCGAGCCGGTACGTCTCGCGGGTACGCCGCTCCAGCCGGTCGTAGTGCTCGACGGCGTCAGCCTCGGTGCGGATGCCGGCGAAGAACTGCGGGACGAAGGCCGCCGTCGGGTCGGGGTAGTGCGGGTCGACCTCGTGCACGTCGTGACCCAGGTCGGAGAGCAGGCGCGCGGTCTCGCGGACCGCGGAGACGTGATCGGCCGCGGGCCGCAGCCCCTTGGTCGGCGGGGTGACGCACCAGCCGACCCGCAGCCGTCCCGGCGCGCGGCGGGCCGCCTCGGTGAACGACCCGGCCTCACCGGCCTGCCACCGGTCGACCGGCAGGTGCCCGCGGATCACGTCGCAGACGGTCGCCGCGTCGAGCACGGTCCGGGTCAGCGGGCCGGCCACCCCGAGCGCCCACCAGAGGTGCTCGTGGGGAGAGCTGGTGACCCGCCCCCGTTGCGGCTTCAGGCCGAACAGGCCGCAGGCCGCCGAGGGGATGCGGATCGAGCCGCCGCCGTCGCCGCCCATCGCCACCGGCACCATGCCCGAGGCGACCGCGACGGCCGACCCGCCGCTGGACCCACCCGGGGAGAACGCCGTGCGCCACGGGTTGCGGGTGTATCCGTGAGCCACGGACTCGGTGTAGGGGTAGGCGCCGAACTCGGGCATCCGGGTCTTGCCCACGACGATCGCACCCGCCGCGCGCAGCCGGCGTACGACCTCGCAGTCCTCCGCCGCAGGCGTGCTGTTGCCCCGCCCACCGAACGTGGTGACGCAGCCGGCGACGTCGAGCTCCTCCTTGATCGCCACGGGTACGCCGTACAGCGGGCCGGCGGAGTCACCCGGGCCCAGGCCGAGGAACCTCGCCCGCTGCCGAGCCTCGTCGGCCAGCACGACCGAGAAGGCGTTGAGCTCCGCGTCGTGGGTGGCGACGGCGGCCAGCGACCGCTCGACCTCCGCCTCGGGACTCGTGGCGCCGGCCGCGATGCGGTCGACGATCTCGGCGGCGCTCGGCGCTGTGTCCGTCACACTCGCAGCCTAGGGATGCCCGGGGAACGACAGGTAAAGGATCGTGGGCCGATCGAACCGACGGGGCCTCCGTCCCGTGTTCCCAGCATGACCTTGCGCTACACGGCCGCCGTGGCCGTCCTCGTCTCCGTCGCCATCCACCTGGCTCTGTGGCTCCAGGGCATGCGCTCGGTGCACGTGATCGGGCCGGCGTTCCTGCTCAACATCGCCGGCGGGATCGTGATCGCGGTGCTGCTGGTCCGATGGCGGCATCCCGGCGCCGGCGTGCTGGCGGCCTGCTTCGGTGCCGCCACCCTCGGCGCCTTCACGCTGGCCAGCACGATCGGCCTCTTCGGCGACCACGAGCGCTGGGAGGGGCTCTCGGTGTTCGCGGCCGCGACCGTCGAGATCGTCGCGATCGTCGCCGGGCTCGCGCTCCTGCTCGAGGACCCCGAGCCCGAGCCGCCACGCTCCCGGGCTCACGCGCTCTCAGGCTCGAACCGGGCGGACAGGGCGTAGCGCAGCAGCACCACGTCGCCGAGCTGCCGGGTCTCCGCCAAGCGGGCCCGGCGGCCGGGGTGCCACGGGAAGTGGCCCTCGCCGACGAACCGCCGCGCGCCCGGCTCTCCGACGAAGAACGGAGCCACCACCAGCTGCAGCTCGTCGACCAGGTCGTCGGCCAGGAACTGGGTGTGCACCGCTCCCCCGCCCTCGACCATCAGGCGACGTACGCCGCGCCGGTGCAGGTCGCCGCTGAGGTCGGCCATCCGCACCGGGTCACCGGCGTCGACGACCTCGCCGAGGCCGCCCAGCCGCTCGCCGAGGGTCGCGGCCACGCGGCTGCTGGCGTAGACCAGCTTGCGGCTGCCGTCGTCGGCGAAGAACCGGCGCGACGGGTCGAGCCGGCCACGCTCGGTCACGGTCACCTTGACCGGATGCTCCGGCAGGCCACGGTCGAGGCGGGCCCGACGGCGATCGTGGTCGCGGACCAGCAGCCGGGGGTTGTCGTTGCGCACGGTGGTGGCGCCGACCAGGATCGCGTCGACCCCGGCGCGGATGTCGTCGACCCGGTCGAAGTCGAGGTCGTTGGACAGCAGCAGCCGGCTCTCGGTCGCGCCGTCGATGTAGCCGTCGATCGACATGCTGCAGCTGAGCAGGGTGTACGGGCGGTCAGCCACGGCACGCCTCCTCGAGCGGACGAGCCGGCTCGGCGGTGACCGCCCGTCGGCGTACGACGGCGTCGGCGACCAGCACGAGCAGCCCGGGCACCGTCGCGACCCCGGCCAGCACTCCGAACACGACGCTGACGGTGAGCCCGGTCGCCGAGCCCAGCCCGGCGAGACCGAAGACGCCCGCCGTGATGCCCTCGCGCGGCCCCCAGCCGGCGACGTTGAGCGGGACCGCAGCGCCGACCAGGACCGCGAGGGCGATCGCGACCAGCGTCGACGGGGCGGCGTCCACCCCGACCACGGCGACCGCCACCACGACGACGGCGGCGTGGGCGGCCGTCGACAGGCACGACGCGAGCACCAACCGAGCGGCGACACCAGGGCGTGCGAGGAGCCGCAGGTCGCCGCCCACGAACGCCACGGCACCTCGGCGCCGAGCGAGCCACCAGCCCGCGGCGGCCACGGCGCCGAGTGCTGCCAGCGCCACCGCCGAGTAGCCCCGCAGCGTGGTCGGCAGCACCGCCAGCGCGACGGCGAGCAGGCCGATCTGCACCACCTGGCCGGTCAGGCGGTCCCAGGCGGTGGCCCGGAGCCCGACGGCCAGGTGACCCGCGTCGCGGCCGTGGCGGACGCCGCGATGCGCATCGCCGAGCACGCCTCCGGGCAGCGTGGCGTTGAGGAACTGCGACCGGTAGTACGCCGTCACCGAGCCGGCGAGGGTCAGCGGTGCCCCGAGCGCCACGGCGATCACCCGCCAGCGCCAGGCGTTGGCCAGCGTGGCGAGCGCCGTGAGGACCAGCGCAGCAGTCACCGAGCCCCAGGTCGTGACCCGCCAGGCGTCGGCGAAGGGGCCGGTGCCGAACCTCCACAGCAGTGCGGCCAGGAGGAGGAGTCCGGTCACCAGACGCAGACCCGGAGCAGCGCGTCGTACGCCGTGGGGCGGGGCACTGGTCAGGCTCATCGGGCGTCTCCGGGGCGGCCGCGACCGGGCGAGGACGTGCCGACCGGCGTCCGAGGGGCGACTCGGTCGAGCACGGCGGCGAGCTCGGCGACGGTCTCGTCCCAGCGGCGCAGCGTGGGTCGCCGACGGGCGGCCGCCTGGCCGAGCCGTTCGCGCAGGCCCGGGTCGTCCAACCAGGCGCGGAGCACCCCGGCCAGGGCGGCGGGGTCCTCCGGTGGCACGAGCAGGCCGGGCAGCCCGCCGACCGGCGCGTGTCCGAGGGCCTCCGGCAGGCCGCCCACCGCGGTCGCCACCACGGGCAGCCCGTGGGCGAGGGCCTCGACGACCACCATCCCGTAGCTCTCCGAGCGCGACGGCAGCACCAGCAGGTCGGCCGCGTCGTACGCCGTCGCCAGCGGGCCCGCAGCCAACGGACCGGTGAAGATCACCCGTCGCTCCCACGACCGCGCATAGACCTGCGTCTGGAGCGCGGCGACATGGTCGGGATCGACGTCGAGCGAGCCGGCGCAGGTCAGGGTCCAGGCGCGGTCGCCGAGCGCCGCCAGCGCCTCGAAGAGAAGGTCGTGGCCCTTTCCCGGGTGGACGGCGGCGACGCAGAGGAACGAGGTGCCGCCGCCGGCGGCGTCACGGGGCGGGAGGTGCTCGATCGCGTCGGCGCCGGGCCGGGCGACCTCGACCCGACGCAGCCCGTACCAGCCGCGCAGGCGCTCGCGCGACCACGCGCTCGTCGTCACCACCGCGGCCGCCGATCCGAGCACCAGCTCCTCGCCGCGGTCGGGTCCGATCGGCATGTGCAGCAGCACGACGATGCGGAGCCGGCCGGCGTAGTGGGGCAGCACGGCGGCCGCCCCCGACGCGACCAGCCCGTCGACGAGGACCAGCGAGCCCTCGGGGATCCCCACCAGCGACGCGTCGAGCTCGTGGAGATCGGCCGGCTCGGGGGCGGGCCACCCACCGGCGACCTCGAGCTCGACCACGGGCCGGCCGAACGCACTCAGCCCGCTCAGGACCCGGCGGTCGTAGACGTTGCCCCCGCTGGGCCGGGTGGGGTCGTCGACCCCCCGCGGGAGTACGGCGTACAGCGAGGCGGTCACGGCGCACGCTCGTAGGTGGCCCAGGCGGTCGGGCTCTCGCGCAGGGTGACCCGGATGCGGGTCAGGTCGTCCGGGGCGACCCCGAGACTGCCGTCGGCGATGCGCGCCGCGAGCCGATCGGCCACCTCGCGGCAGAGCACCTCGGTGGTCGTGTTGAGCCCGGCAAGGGACGCGACCTCGTCGAGGTTGCGATAGGTCAGGTCGGCCAGCACGGCCCTCAGCGCGTCGAGGGCCGCGCCGAGATCGAGGACGATGCCGTCCGCGTCGAGGCCGTCGCGCGCGAAGGCCGCCTCGACGACGTACGTCGCGCCGTGCAGCGCGCGCGCCGGGCCGAACACCTCGCCGCGCAGGCTGTGGGCGATCATCATGTGGTCGCTGACGGTGACCTCGAACATCAGCGCGCATCCCCCGGGCCGTCGGCGGCGAGGTAGGTGATCGTGTGGCACAGGGCGGGCATCGATCCCGTCGCGAGCTTGCTCATCACCTCGGGCAGCTCCGCGAAGTCGGACTCGCCGGTCAGCAGCAGGTCGAACACCGGGTCGGCCAGCAGCCGCAGCGCGAGCGCCATCCGGTCCGCCGGGGTACGTCGTCCGCGGCGCGACTCGCCGATCTCGCCCACCTGGCTGGCCCGGATGCCGAGGCGGGCGGAGTGGAAGCGGCCGCCGAGGGTCAGCTCGACGGGCGCGTCGCCGTACCAGCTCAGGTCGGTGACGACGCCGTCGGCGGCCAGCATGTCGAGAGACGTCTGGAGGCCCGCGGCGGTGCCGCTCGCGTGGATCACCACGTCGAGGTCATCGGCCGCCTCGCCCGGCCGCGAGAAGCGAGCGCCGAACGCCTCGGCGACCTCGGCCCGCGAGGACTCGGTGTCGACGACGGTCACATCGGCTCCGGGCAGGAGGGCCAGGAGCCGGGCCACGCAGAGGCCGACCATGCCTGCTCCGACGACGGCGACCCGGTCGCCGAGCACCGGCCGCGCGTCCCAGAGCGCGTTGACGGCCGTCTCGACGGGCCCGGCGAGGACGGCCCGGCGGGCGGGGACGTCGTCGGGGACCACGGCGACGGCCTCGGCCGGCACGACGTACGCCGTCTGGTGGGGGTGCAGGCAGAAGACGGTCCGGCCGAGCAGGTCGGCGGGCCCGGACTCGACCCGTCCGACGTTGAGGTAGCCGTACTTCACCGGCCCCGGGAAGTCGCCCTCCTGGAACGGCGCCCGCATCACGGCGTACTGGCTCTCGGGAACGCCTCCGCGGAAGACGAGCGCCTCGGTGCCCCGGCTGACCCCGGAGACCAGCGTCCGGACCAGCACCTCCCCGGGACCCGGGTCCGGCAGATCCGCGGAACGGATCTCGCCGGACCCGGGCTCACGCAGCCAGAAGGACCGGGCCGTTCGTGTCACGTCGGCTCCCTCCACGTCCGGCATCGGGTCCTGAACCGACGCCGACCCGACCTCGTATGACTGGTAACCGGACATACGGAGGCAGGGTGCACACGGTTCAGGTCGGTCCACTGACCGCACTGCCGTCTGCCGCGGCCGTGCTGCTCGCGCTCGCCCTCGTTCCCGGGCTCGGCACGCCGGCGGTGCTGGTGGGTCTCGCCGTCGCCGTCGTCACCTGGCTCCTGCTCGACCACGGCGTACGCCGCGACGGGCTCGCGCAGCTGGGCGTCGCCAACCGCGTGACCCTCGTCCGGGCCACGCTCGCCGCCGGTGTGGCAGCACTGGTCGTGCAGTCGTGGAGCGAGGCGGTCCCCCGCACCCTGGTGGTCGCGCTGGCCGCCCTCGCGCTCTCGACCGACCTCGTCGACGGCCGGCTCGCGCGCACGCGCGGGGAGGTCACCCGGGTCGGCGCCGCCTTCGACATGGAGACCGATGCCTTCTTGATCCTGGTCCTCAGCGTGTACGCCCTCCCGGTGACCGGCGCCTGGGTGCTGCTGATCGGGCTGGCCCGTTACCTGCTGCTCGTGGCGGGCATCGCGTGGCCCTGGCTCACGGCGCCGACCCCCCAGCGACGCTGGTCCAAGGTCGTCGCCGCGGTCCAGGGTGTCGTGCTCCTGGTGGTCGTCTCCGAGACGCTCCCGCGCGGCCTCTCGCTCGGGCTCGCCCTGACGGCCCTGGCGCTCCTGGCCGAGTCCTTCGGTCACCAGGCTGTCGTGCTGTGGCGCCTGCGGCACGAGCACGCCGGCACCCGGCCGGGCTGGGTGCGGCCGACGCTCGACGTCGTTGCCGTCGCCCTGGTCTGGGGCGCCCTGATGCTGCCCCGCCGCCCCGACGAGCTCACGCCCGGAGCGCTGCTGGGCATTCCGCTCGAGCTGCTCGTCTTCGTGGCGCTCGCGATCGTGCTGCCGTCGCGCTGGGGGCGGCTGGTCGCGACGGTCGCGGGACTGCTCCTGACCTCGACGATCCTGCTGACGACGCTCGACCTGGGCTTCTACGAGGCCTTCGACCGTCCGTTCAACCCGCTCACCGACCCCGGGTACGTCGGGTCGGGGCTCGACCTCGTGCACCGTACGGCGGGGGGGGCCGGACAGCTGCTCGCGGTGGTCGGTGTGGCCCTCGTCGTGGGGGTGGCCCTGGGATTGTGTGTGTGGGCGACGCTGCGGCTTCGTCGTACCGCCCACTCGGCGCCCCGCGCCTGGTCCCGCGGTGTGCTCGCGCTGGCCCTGGTCTGGGTCGGCGCCGGGCTCGTCGGGGCGCAGGTCTCGCAGGTGTCCCTGGCGTCCGCGCCGGCCGCCGCCCTGCTGGCCTCCCAGGTCGACCAGGTGCGTGCCGAGCTGCGGGACCGGAGGGTGTTCGAGAACGACCTCGGGCACGACCCCTACGCCCTGACCCCGGGCCGCGACCTGCTCCGCGGGCTGAGGGGCAAGGACGTGCTGCTGGTCTTCGTGGAGAGCTACGGCCGGGTCGCGGTGCAGGGATCGTGGTTCGCGCCCATGATCAACCGGACCCTCGACAGCTCCCAGGAGCGGCTGGCGTCCCTCGGCTTCACCGCCCGGAGCGGATGGCTGCGATCGCCGACCTTCGGCGGGCTGAGCTGGCTCGCGCACTCCACGATGCAGACGGGTCTGTGGATCGACTCCCAGCAGCGCTACGACCAGGTGCTCGCCGGTGACCGGTTCAACCTCTCCCAGGCGTTCGGCCGGGCCGGGTGGCGCACGGTCAGCGACATCCCGTCCGACGACGGCGCGTGGGAGGAGGGCCGGCGCTTCTACGGTTTCGACCGGATGTACGACTCCGGAGACGTGGGCTACCAAGGTCCGCGCTTCAGCTACGCCCGCATCCCCGACCAGTACACGCTCCACGCGTTCGCCCACCGGGAGCTCGACCGGTCGGGGCGCCCCCCGGTGATGGCGGAGATCGACCTGGTCTCCAGCCACGTGCCCTGGACGGCCACGCCGCGGATCGTGCCGTGGCACCGGATCGGGAACGGCGCGGTGTACGACGACATGCTGCCCACGCACACGTCGTTCGTCGAGCTCCTCGGCGGGCCCGACCAGCAGAGCAACTACGCCCGGTCCATCCAGTACTCCCTGCGCTCGCTGGTCTCCTTCGTCCACCATGCGCACGACAAGAAGCTGGTGATGATCGTGCTCGGCGACCACCAGCCGAACACCAACGTCAGCGGATTCGACGCCTCGCACGACGTACCGGTCTCGCTGGTCGCGCACGACCCCCGCGTGTTGCAGCGCATCTCCGACTGGGGTTGGACGAGTGGTCTCCACCCGGCCGACGACGGGCCGGTGATGCCCATGGACCAGTTCCGTGACCGCTTCCTGGGCGCGTTCGGGTCGCGACCGTCTCCCCCGCCGTCGAGCCGGTCGGCGGTGCGCTGATCGAACCGCCGGGGCCCCCGATCCGTGTCTTCCGGGGAAGGGCCATCCGGGCCCGGATCGGAGCTCACTCGTCATGACCGTACGACTTATCGCTGCCATCGCCGTCCTGGTGTCGGCCTACGTCCACCTGCGTGAGTGGCTGGACGGCTTCCGCGACGTCCACGTGATCGGCCCGCTCTTCGTGGTCAACGTCGTGGCCGGACTGGTCATCGCCGTCCTCCTGGTCACGTGGAGGCACTGGCTCGCGCCGTTCCTTGCCCTCGGCTTCGGCGCGAGCACGCTCGGCGGCTTCACCATCGCCACGACGAGTGCCGGGCTCTTCGGAGACCACGAGAAGTGGCAGGGCCCCTACGTCTGGCTCGCCGCCGCCTCGGAGGTCGTCGCCATCCTGGCCGGCCTGTACGCCGTGTCTCGTGAGCTGCACCGCGCCCCGGCCCGCGAGCACAGCCCCGTCGCCGGCTGAGGTTCTCCGGCCCGCGGTGGCTCGGCCCGCGGTGGCTCGGCCCGCGGTGGCTCGGCCCGCGGTGGCTCGGTCCGCGGTGGCTCAGAGGGCCAGCTCGGCGACCGGGGTGCCGTCGAGCTTGGTCACCTCGACCGAGCGGATCTCGCTCTTCCACGCAGAGGTGGCGGCGCTGACCTGCATCGACTTCCCGGGCAGGCCGTTCCAGGTGGCGACCCGCTCGGTCTTCCCGTCCGCGGTGTGCACCAGCAGGGCGTAGGCGCCGCCCTCGTAGTCGACCGTGCCGCGCGGATAGCTGCACGTCAGCTGCAGCTGGGTGCCCCAGGCGACCGGCGTGAGGGCGACGCTCGCGACCATCGGGTCGCTGCCGACCGAGGTCAGCGGCCGGCTCGCGGTCTGGACGACCCCCGGGTCCGAGCCCGCGGTCGGCGTGCCCGAGCGGCCCTCGAGGGCCAGCGCCCCTCCCGTCGTGACGACGACGGCGGCGGCTGCCGCGAGGCCGGCGGTGAGCCAGGTGCGGCGCTGCCGCTGACGGCGTACGGCGCGAGACAGCCGGGGCATGAGGGTCTCGGGCACCGGCTCGGGCTGGGGCTCGTCGAGCACCTCTGGCCCGATCCGGCCCAGCAGTCCGGGCAGGCCGGCGAGGTCGCGGACGGCGAGCGAGCAGGACTCGCATCCGTCGAGGTGCGCCTCGAACTCGCGGCGCTCGGCCGGCGAGAGCGAGCCGAGGACGTAGGCGCCGTCCCACATCTCGTAGGGACACGGCGTCTGCTGGGCGTTCATGCGACCACCCCCATCTCTTCGAGTGCCAGCCGGAGGGCGTGGAGGGCGTAGTGCGTGCGGGACTTCACGGTGCCTTCGGGGATCCCCAGGCGACGGGCGGCCTCGGCGACCGGACGGCCCTTGAAATAGGTCTGCTGGAGCACCGCGCGGTGCTCGGGCGAGAGCCGGGTGACGGCGTCGGCGACCACCCAGGTCATCAACAGCTCGT
This sequence comes from Nocardioides sp., assembly GCA_025924815.1. Lineage (GTDB taxonomy): Bacteria > Actinomycetota > Actinomycetes > Propionibacteriales > Nocardioidaceae > Nocardioides. Next base: position 44,996 of record JAICHQ010000010.1, on the reverse strand, counting down.
CGCTGCCGTCGGTGGTCGAGGCCGGCTCGGGCAGCTCGCCCATCGGGATCTCGGACCTGGCGCGCCGGGTGCGCGACTCGTCGATGACGATGTTGCGGGCGACGGTGAACAGCCACGCACGCACCGAGCCCTGCGTCTCGTCGAGGAGGGAGGCGTTGCGCCAGGCGCGCAGGAGGGTCTCCTGGCACACGTCTTCGGCCCGTGCGCGGTCGTGGTTGGTCAGGCGCAGGCAGTGACCCCACAGGGCGCCGGCGTGGTCGTCGTGCAGGCGCTGCATCACGACGTCAGGGCTGTCGGCCATCACACCTCCTCAGGACCTTCTACGACGCGGGTCGCGGATCGGTTCAATGATGCCCGGTCACCTGGGCCGGCAGGCTCAGGCGAGGGAGGCGAGCCAGGCCTGATGGAGGTCGGAGAAGCGGCCGTCGCCCCCGGCGACCAGGTCGGCCGGCGCCCCGTCCTCGACGATGCGGCCGTGCTCGAGGACCAGCACGCGGTCGGCGATCTCGACCGTCGAGAGCCGGTGGGCGATGATCACGGCGGTCCGGCCGGACAGGATCGTGCGCAGCGCACGCTGGACCAGCCGCTCGGACGGTACGTCGAGCGACGAGGTCGCCTCGTCGAGGATCAGGACGGCCGGGTCGGCCAGGAACGCGCGCGAGAACGCGATCAGCTGGCGTTGGCCGGCGCTGAGCAGCCCGCCACGGTTGGAGACCTGCGTGTCGTACCCCTCGGGCAGGGCAGCGATGAAGCCGTGGGCGCCGATCGCCCGGGTGGCCTCCTCGACCTGCTCCTGGGTCGCCTCGGGTCGCCCGAAGCGGATGTTGTCGGAGATGGAGCCGGAGAAGAGGTAGTTCTCCTGGGTGACCATCACCACCGAGCGGTGGAGGTCCTCGGACGTCAACGAGCGCAGGTCGACTCCGTCGAGGGTGATCACCCCGTCACCCGGGTCGTAGAAGCGCGTGGCCAGCTTGGCGATGGTGGTCTTCCCGGCGCCGGTGGTGCCGACCAGCGCCACCGTCTGGCCCGCGGGGATCAGCAGGTCGAGGTCGGGCAGCACGTCGACGCCGTCGACGTAGGAGAACCGCACGTGGTCGAAGCCGATCTCGCCGCGGGCATCCGTCAGGGCGATCGGGTCGGTCGGCTCGAGGACGCTCGGCTCCTCCTCGAGGACGCCCGAGATCTTCTCCAGCGCTGCGGACGCCGACTGGAAGGTGTTGTAGAACTGCGAGATGTCCATCATCGGCTCGAAGAACTGCCGCAGGTAGAGCAGGAAGGCGGCGAGGATGCCGACGGTGACCTCGCCGTGGTAGGCGAGGTAGCCGCCGGACAGCAGCACCACCGCGATGGTGACGTTGCCGATCAGCCGGATCTCCGGCATGAACCACGCGACCAGCCGGAACGCGACCAGGTTGGCCGCGCGGTACTGATCGTTGACGTCGTCGAAGATCTCCTGGTTGCGCGGCTCGCGACGGAAAGCCTGGACGGCGCGGATGCCGTTCATCGACTCGACGAAGTGGATGATCACCAGCGCGACCTTCTCGCGGGTCACGCGGTAGCTCTTGGCGGACTCCTTGCGGAACCAGTTGGTCGCCCAGGCCAGGAACGGGCCGCACAGCAGGGCGACCAGGCCGAGACGCAGGTCGAGGAAGAGCAGCAGCACCGAGGTGCCGATGAGGGTGAGTGCCGCGGTGATGAGGCCGTCGAACCCGGTCTCGAGCATCTCGTAGATCGCGTCGACGTCGGAGGTCTGGCGCGAGATGACGCGGCCGGAGGTGTAGGAGTCGTGGAACGCCGGGCTGAGCCGCTGGAAGTGGCCGAACAGCCGCTGCCGGATCTCGAACAGGATGTCCTGGCCGATCGTCCCTGACCTGACCAGGAACATGTTGCGCGAGACCGCCTGGGTGATGCTGGCGACCAGCACGATCGCGACGATGCCCACCAGCGGCTCGATGTCGTCGTGCCGCCGGATCGGTGGGATGCCGACGTCGATGCCCTTGGCCACCAGCAGCGGGATCGAGAGCCGGGCGGCGTTCTCCACGACGACCGCGATCATCAGGAGCTTGAGCGCCCGGCGATGAGGACGCAGCAGGTCACCCAGCAGGCGACGAGAGCGCGTCGCCAGCCGCGCGCGGGTCTCGGCGGTGATCTCGTCGAGGTCGTCGGCGCCGACGCCGCGCCAGTGCTGGGCGGTGGTCATGCGGACACCTGGTCCAGGTCCTCGGAGTCGGCGGCCAGCAGGTCGCGGTAGGCCGGGACCGACGACAGCAGCTCCCGGTGCTCGCCGACGTGGGTGATCGTGCCGTTCTGCAGCAGGGCCACCCGGTCGGCCAGCAGCACCGTCGACGCGCGATGGGCCACGATCAGGCCGGTCGTGTCGGCGAGCACGCGGCGCAGCGCCTCCTCCACCAGCTTCTCGGTGTGGACGTCGAGCGCGGAGAGAGTGTCGTCGAGCACGAGCACCTTCGGCTGGGCGAGCACCGCCCGGGCCAGCGCCAGCCGCTGGCGCTGCCCGCCCGAAAGGGACATGCCCTGCTCGCCGATGCGGGTCTCCAGGCCCCAGGGGAGGTCGCGCACGAAACCGGCCTGGGCGACGTCGAGGGCCTCGTCGATCTCGTCGTCGGTGGCCTCGGCGCGGCCGAGGGTGAGGTTCTCGCGGGCGGACATCGAGAACAGGGTCGGCTCCTCGAACGCCGTCGCCACCAGCGAGCGCAGCTCGCGCAGGGAGTAGTCGCGGACGTCGATGCCGTCGATGGTGACCCGCCCACCGGTCACGTCGTACAGGCGCGGGACGAGCGAGGTGAGCGCGGTCTTGCCGGAGCCCGTCGCACCGACCAGCGCGAGGGTCTCGCCGGGGGCGAGGTCGAGGTTGACGTCACGCAGCACCGGCGTCTCGGAGCCCGGGAACGTGAAGTCGACGTGCTCGAAGCGGAGGTGGCCGGTGGCGTCGACGGCGGCGCGCTGACCCGAGACGATGTCGGGGGTCAGGTCGTAGATCTCGAGCACGCGCGCGGCGGCGGTCATGGCCTCCTGCGACATCGCCAGGATCACGCCGAGTGAGGCGACCGGCCAGACCAGCGAGAGCATCAGGGTGATGAACGCGACCAGCTCGCCGGGCGTGAGCGCGCCCCGGCCGACGCCGATCGCACCCAGCAGCAGAACGATCACGACGGCGAGGTTGGGGATCATCTCCAGGAAGGTCCAGAACTTCGCCGAGAGGCGGACCTTGTCGATGCTCGTGTCGTAGAGCGCGCGCGCAGCCTCGTCGTACTGCCGGCCGACGTACGCCGACCGGCCGAACGACTTGATCACGCGGATCCCGACGGCGCCCTCCTCCGACAGCGTGGCGAGGTCGCCCTGCTGGTCCTGGACCCGACGGGAGACCACGACGTAGCCCTTCTCGAAGCGCATCGAGAGCCACACGATAGGCGCCGCGGTGGCGGCGACGACGAGGCCGAGGGGCCAGTACATGTGCAGCAGCACCAGCGTCGTGGCCACGAGCTGGGTGATGTTGACCAGGAGGAACAGCATCCCGAAGCCCGAGAAGCGACGGATCGCCGACAGGTCGGTGGTCGCGCGGGACAACAGCTGACCCGACTGCCAACGGCTGTGGAAGCTCATCGGGAGCTCCTGCAGCCGGCGGTAGAGGTCGTGCCGCATCGAGGTCTCGACCGAGAGCACGGCGGCGTTCTGGACCCAGCGCCGCCACCAGATCAAGAACGCCTCGAGCACGCCGAGCCCGAGCACGGTCAGGCCGAGCGGCACCAGCCCGCTGCTGTCGTGGTGGCGGATCGGGCCGTCGATCAGCGCCTTGATCTGCAGCGGGATCAGGATCGAGACCGCCACGCCGCCCATCGAGGTGACCAGCATGATCAGCAGTGCCCAGACGTGGGGCCGCAGGTAGCCGCGCAGACGCCACAGCGACCTCACGCTGGCTGGCGGATGGGCGGTGGGACCGGGAGGGGCGTCGACAGGCATCGTTGCCCGACTCTAACCGTCGACTCCGACAACCACCCAATCGATTTCGTACGACGCGCGGACCGTGTGTGGTCCTTACAGGTCAGTTCGCCAGGAGCCCGCGGACCACGCGGAGCCCGACCGACATCCGGGCCAGGTCGGCGTTGTCGTCGGAGCAGATGTCCTCCAGCGTCGACGCCGCGCGTGAGACCAGGACGGCCTCGCTGTCCTCCCACTCCTGGATGCGGGCCGGCCCGGACTTCGAGTCGTCGGTGTCGCGCAGCACCTGGGCGGTGAGCTGGGCGTGCACGGCGTACACGTCGTCGCGCAGCGCGGCCCGCGCCATCGTCTGCCACCGGTCGTCGCGGGGCAGCGCCAGGATGCGGGTCACCAGGTCGGGCAGGCCGAGCCGCTCACCGAGGGTGAAGTGCAGCCGGGCGACCTCGAGCGGCTCGAGATCCATCTTGTCGGCGATCTCACGGATGCCGAGGAGCTGGTAGGACGGGTGCAGCACCGCCACGCGGGAGGCCAGGTCCTCGGGCACTCCCTCGTCCACCAGTCGCGACATCCGGCCCTGGTAGGCGCGCAGCTCGCGTCCGGTCAGCAGCGACGGGAGCTCGGCCATGAGTGCCTGCAGCGGCTCGCGGAAGTAGTCGACGGTGGCCTGGCTGTCCAGCGGTGGACGCCGGTTGTTGACCAGCCAGCGCGACGCGCGCTCGACCAGGGTGCGCATCTCGAGCCGCATGCGGGTCTGGAGCCGGGCGTCGAGCACGTTGTCGTAGGTGGTCAGCTCCTCGCGCAGCGGCAGCGAGCCGAAGATCTCGCGCGCGACGAAGTTGGCCCGGGTGAGGTCCTCCGGCATGGCACCGGTCTCACCGGCCAGGCGTGGCCAGAACGTCATGCCGGCGCCGTTGACCAGGTCGTTGACGACCTGGGTGACGATGATCTCGCGGCGCAGCGGGTGGGCGGCGATCGAGGACTCGAAACCCTGCTCGAGCTGCGTCGGGAAGTAACCGACGAGATCGACGTGGCAGTAGGGGTCGTCGGGGAGATCGGAGGTGATCAGCTCGTCGGCGAGCTCGATCTTGGTCCAGGCCAGCAACACCGAGAGCTCCGGCAGGGTCAGGCCCTCACCGCGCTCGATCCTCCGCTTGACCTCGCGCGAGCTCGGCAGACCCTCGATCTCGCGATGGAGCACGCCCTTCTTCTCCAGCGTCCGCATCCAGTCCTCGTGGACGTGGAGCAACGACGTCGCGTTGGAGTGGGCGTTGGCCAGGGCGAGGTTCTGCTCGTAGTTGTCGCGCAGCACCAGGGTGGCCACCTCGTCGGTCATCTCGGCCAGCAGGTGGTTGCGCTGCTTCTCGGTCAGGTCGCCGTCGGCGACGACCCGGTCGAGCAGGATCTTGATGTTCACCTCGTGGTCGGAGGTGTCCACGCCGGCGGAGTTGTCGATGAAGTCGGTGTTGATCGCACCGCCATGGCCCCCGGCACCCTGCCGGGCGTACTCGACCCGGCCGCCCTGGGTGAAGCCGAGGTTGCCGCCCTCACCGACACACCGGGCCCGCAGCTGATGGCCGTCGACGCGGATCGCGTCGTTGGCCTTGTCGCCGGCGTCGGCATGGGTCTCCTCGGTCGACTTCACGTAGGTGCCGATGCCGCCGTTCCACAGCAGGTCGACCGGCGCCTGGAGGATCGCCTTCATCAGCTCGGCCGGGGTCAGCTTGGCGACGGAGTCGTCGAGGCCGAGCGCACGGCGTACCTGGGGAGTGATCGTGATCGACTTCAGCGACCGCGAGTAGACCCCGCCCCCCTCGGAGATCAGCGACGAGTCGTAGTCCTTCCAGCTCGAGCGCGGGAGGTCGAACATCCGCTTGCGCTCGGCGAACGACTTGGCGGGGTCGGGATCGGGATCGAGGAACACGTCGCGGTGGTCGAACGCCGCCACCAGTCCGATGTGCTCCGAGCTGAGCATGCCGTTGCCGAACACGTCGCCGGACATGTCGCCGATGCCGACACAGGTGAAGTCCTCGGCCTGGCAGTCGACGCCGCGCTCGCGGAAGTGCCGCTGGACCGAGACCCAGGCCCCACGCGCGGTGATGCCCATGGCCTTGTGGTCGTAGCCGACCGAACCGCCCGAGGCGAAGGCGTCGCCCAGCCAGAAGCCGTAGTCCTTCGCCACGCCGTTGGCGATGTCGGAGAACGTCGCGGTGCCCTTGTCGGCCGCCACGACCAGATAGGAGTCGTCGCCGTCGTGCCGGACGACGCCGCCGGGCGGGACCGTCGCGCCCTCGACGAGGTTGTCGGTGATGTCGAGCAGTCCGGAGATGAAGGTCTTGTAGCAGGCGATGCCCTCGGCCAGCCACGCGTCGCGGTCGGAGGCGTCGGGCAGCTGCTTGCAGAAGAAGCCGCCTTTGGCGCCGACCGGCACGATCACGGTGTTCTTGACCATCTGCGCCTTGACCAGACCGAGCACCTCGGTGCGGAAGTCGTCGCGCCGGTCGGACCAGCGCAGGCCTCCGCGCGCGACCGCGCCGAACCGCAGGTGCACGCCCTCGACCCGCGGGGAGTACACGAAGATCTCGAACCGCGGCCGCGGCGCGGGCAGGTCGGGGATCTCCGAGGGCTCGAGCTTGAACGACATGTAGGTGTGGTGCGGGCCGGATCCTCCCGGCTGGAAGTAGTTGGTGCGCAGGGTGGCCCGGATGTGGGTGAGGTACGACCTCAGGATGCGGTCGTGGTCGAGGCTCACGACGTCGTCGAGGGCCTGTCCGATGCGACTCGTGATCTCCTCGACGCGCGCCGTACGGGCCTCGGCGTCGGCGGCGAGTCCGTTGCGGCCGGGCTCGAAGCGGGCCTCGAAGAGCTGGACGAGGAGCCGGGTGATGTCGGTGTTGGCGCGGAGCGCCTCCTCGATGTAGTCGACGGCGAACGGGCTGTTGCCCTGCTTCATGTACTTCGCGTAGGCCCGCAGGACCGTCGCCTGGCGCCAGGTCAGCCCCGCGGCGAGGACGAGGGCGTTGAAGCCGTCGATCTCGTTGAAGCCGTCCCAGACGGCCCGGATCGTGTCCTGGAACGGCTCGCGCACCTGGTCGGGCATCCCGGGCGGGTAGCGCAGGCCGAACTCGTAGATGTACGACGGGTGGTCGCTGTGGTCGAGCTGGTAGGGCCGCTCGTCGATCACCTCCACGCCCATCGACGACAGCGCCGGGAGCACCTCGGACAGGGAGATCGAGGCGCCGCGCCGGAAGACCTTCAGCCGGGCCTCGCCGCGGGCGGCGTCGAGCGGGGAGAAGAGGGAGAGGTCGGTGCCGGAGTCGCCGAGGGCCTCGAGCCGGGCCAGGTCGAGCGCGCCGGTGGCCGCCGAGAAGTCCTCCTTGTAGGCCTCGGGGAACGACGACTCGAAGCTGCGCGCCAGGCGCGAGCCGACGTCCTCGCCGAACTCCGCGACCGTCGCCGCAGTGAAGTCGTCGCGCCAGGAGCGTGAGGCATCGGTGAGCTGGCGCTCGAGGTCGGAGACGTCGACGTCGGGGATGCTCTGCCCCTTCGCCGGGTGGACGACGAAGTGCACCCGCGCGGTGGTCGACTCGCTCATCCGGACGGTGAACTCGATCTGCTCGCCGGAGAAGCTCTCCTTGAGGATCCTGGAGAACCGCTCGCGGACCGTGGTGTTGTAGCGGTCGCGTGGCAGGAAGACCAGCACGCTCACGTAGCGGCCGTAGGTGTCACGACGGCAGAAGATGCGCAGCTGGCGACGCCCCCGGGTCTCGCTCACCCGGCCCGCCATGGCGGCGAGCTCGTCGACGGGCGTGTGGAACAGCTCGTCGCGCGGATAGGTCTCGAGCGTGTCGATCAGGGCCTTGCCGGCATGGCTGCGCCAGTCGAGGCCCAGGAGCTCGAGCACGTCGCCGGCCTTCTCGCGCAACAGCGGCACGTGCCACACGGACTCGGTGTAGGCCGCACTCGAGAACAGGCCGAGGAACCTCCGCTCCCCGGTGACCTCGCCCTTCTCGTCGAACGTCTTCACCCCGACGTAGTCCAGGTACGCCGGGCGGTGGACCGTGGCCCTGGAGTTGGCCTTGGCCAGGACCAGCAGCGTGTGCTCGCGGGCCATCTCCGCGCCCTTCTCCGGCAGCTTGCCGACCGCGGACAGGTCGGGGTCGTTGCGCAGGATGCCCAGGCCGCTGCCGGGGACACCGCGGAGGAACTCGTCGTCGCCCTCACGCGTCAGCAGGTACTCGCGGTAGCCGAGGAAGGTGTAGTGGTCGTCGCCGAGCCACTCCAGGAACGCGACCCCGCGGTCGACCTCCTCGGCGGCCAGGGTGGGCGGCGGCGAGGTCTGCAGGGTGTCGACGATCTCGGTCACCTGCTGCCGCATCCGCCCCCAGTCCTCGACGGACTCGCGCACGTCGCGCAGCACCCGTTGCAGGTCGGCGGCGATCGCCTCGACGTCCTCGTCGTGGCCGATCCGGCTGAGCTCGACGTGCATCCACGACTCGCGCACGGCGTCACCCGCAGGCTCGGCCAGGGGGCCGTCGGGGCAGGCGACCGACTCGAGCATCCCGGTGACGTCGCGTGTGGCGTCGAACTGCGGGTGCACCACCAGGTGGACGTCGCGCTCCTGGCGGGCCAGCTCCATCACGACGGAGTCCACCAGGAAGGGCATGTCGTCGGTGACGACCTCGACCACCGAGTGACCGCCGGCCGACCAGCCGTGCTCGGCCAGGGTCGGGGTGAACACGTGGACGCTGGCCGTCCCCTGCGGGCGCGACTCCGCCGTGCGGTAGTGCGAGACCAGCGCGCCGTACAGCTCTTCCGCGCTGCGGTCGAGCAGGTCGTCGGTCGCGACGTGCCGGTAGTACGCACGCAGGAGAGCCCCGACCTCGCCCTTCGGCGGTCCGCCGGTCCCCGAGCCCCGCTCGGCGAGGGAGATCGCCTGGGCGAGCAGATGAGATTTCTGGGGGTCGAGGGACAGGTCGGTCGTCATTGACACAACCCCGAGATTAGGACTCCCGCCAACCGCGTACCAACCCGGCGTGCGGGTGGTGCGCGACGGAATCGGTGGGGCGGGCCCGGGCTGTCGGCATGATGTGCACATGAAGCGCGTGAACCACACCCTGATCTACCCGGGCACCACGGTCGAGGACGTCTACGCGATGCTCGCGGACCCGGCGTACCGGACGGCGGTCGGCGACTACCAACGGGTGACCGACTTCGCCTGCGACGTCACGCGCTCCGGCGACGGGATGGACGACGGGATGGAGGTGCGCCTGGAGCAGGCGCACGGCACCGACCGGATCCCCGGGTTCGCGCAGAGGCTGGTGGGCAGCCAGATCCGCTTCGTCCAGCAGGAGTCGTGGAGCTCACCCTCCGCGTCGACCATCCACGTCACCATCCCGGGCAAGCCGGGCGACCTGACCGGATCGACCCGCCTGACGCAGACCGGCGACGACGTCGTGCAGCAGATCGACCTCGCGGTGAAGGTCTCCGTCCCCCTGGTCGGCGGCAAGCTCGAGGACCTCGTCGCCGGCTTCGTGACCAAGGCCTTCGACGCCCAGAACAAGGTCGGCGTGAAATGGCTCAGCGGCGAGTGGCGCTCCTGACCCCTCTGCGACTCGGCGTCAGAGCATGTGTGGGTAGCGGTAGTCCGTCGGGGGGACGAAGGTCTCCTTGATCGAGCGGGGGCTGGTCCAGCGCATCAGGTTCTGAGGGGCTCCGGCCTTGTCGTTCGTGCCGCTGGCGCGGGCACCGCCGAAGGGCTGCTGACCCACGACGGCTCCGGTGGGCTTGTCGTTGATGTAGAAGTTGCCGGCCGCGAAGCGCAGGTCGCGCCGGGCGTCGGCGATGGCGCGCCGGTCCTGGGCGATGATCGACCCGGTCAGGGCGTACGGCGCGAACGATTCCATCTGCTGCAGGACCCGGTCGTAGCGGCTGTCGTCGTAGACGTGCACGGCCAGGATCGGGCCGAAGTACTCGGTGCTGAACATCTGGTCCTTCGGGTCGCTGGACTCCACGACGGTCGGCCGCACGAAGTAGCCGACCGAGTCGTCGATCTGCCCGCCGGCGATCACCTTCAGGTGGCTGTTGCGCTTGGCGCGGGCGATCGCGGTCTTGTGCTTGGCGAACGCGCGGTCGTCGATGACCGCGCCCATGAAGTTGGACAGGTCGGTGACGTCGCCCATCGTCAGCCCCTCGACCTCGGCGACGAACTGGTCCTTCATCCGCGCCCACACCGACCTCGCGACGTACGCACGAGACGCGGCGCTGCACTTCTGGCCCTGGAACTCGAAGGAGCCGCGGATCAGCGCGGTGCGCAGAACGTCGGGGTCGGCGCTCGGGTGGGCGACCACGAAGTCCTTGCCGCCGGTCTCGCCGACGATGCGCGGGTAGGAGCGGTACGTCGCGATGTTCTCGCCGACGGTGCGCCACAGGTGCTGGAAGGTCGGGGTCGAGCCGGTGAAGTGGATCCCGGCCAGGTCGGGGTGGGCGAGCGCGACCTGGGAGACGTCCAGCCCGTCGCCCGGGAGCATGTTGATCACGCCTGGCGGCAGACCGGCCTCCTCCAGCAGCTCCATGGTCAGGCTCGCGGCCAGCTGCTGGGTGGGGCTGGGCTTCCAGAGGACGGTGTTGCCCATGAGCGCGGGCGCCGTCGGCAGGTTGCCGGCGATCGCGGTGAAGTTGAAGGGCGTGATCGCGTAGACGAAGCCCTCCAGGGGCCGGTAGTCGGTGCGGTTCCACACGCCCGGGCTGTTGGCGATCGGCTGCTCGGCCAGGATCTGCCGGGCGTAGTGGACGTTGAACCGCCAGAAGTCGATCAGCTCGCAGGCCGCGTCGATCTCGGCCTGGAAGACCGTCTTCGACTGGCCGAGCATGGTGGCTGCGTTGATCCGCTGGCGCCAGGGACCGGCGAGGAGATCGGCCGCCTTGAGGATGATCGCGCACCTCTCGTCGAACGGCATCCGCTGCCAGGGCAGGGCGGCGTCCCTGGCGGCCTTGATCGCCGCCTCGGCGTCGCGGGTCGTGGAGTTCTTCATGACCCCGAGCACGTGCTGGTGGTCGTGCGGCTGGACGACGCGGATCTCGGCACCTCCGCCGTTGCGCCGGCGTCCGCCGATGTGGGCGCGAAGCGAGACCTGGCGACGCTCCTGCCGCTCCAGCTCCCGCACCAGGGTCTCGCGCTCGGGACTCCCCGGTGCGTAGGTGAGGTTCGGCTCGTTGACCGGGTGCGGCGGGTGCGTGACGGCGTCCATGCTGCGATGCTCTCAGACCGCACCCGGCCGCTCAATTCAGCCGAGCAGGTCGGGGATCTCCTGGGTGGCATACCAGCCGAGGTCGCCCAGGTCGTCGGGGTCGGCGCCGTCGGGGAGGTCCTCGGCGTCGGCAAGGACCGCGACGACGTCGGCGAGCGCCACCGTCTCGCCGACGGCGGTGACCTCCGCGACCACCACCACCCGCCGCCGCAGTCCCGGGTCGAGCTCGGCCGCGAGCACGGCGGAGGTCTCCGCCGCCGTGAGCAGCGCGTCGTACTCGGTGGACTCGGGGTCCGCGGAGTCGTCGGCGGCGACCACGACGTCGTCGCCGGGGTCGAGGGACCCGTGCTGCTCGAGCGCGGCCAGCGACGGCAGCGTGGCCGGCACGTAGATGCGGGTCACGACTTCCGCGGCGTACGCCGGCCTCGGCCGCGGGGCACCTGGGGGCGCCGCTCGCCGGTGGTGTCGAGCAGCTCGTCGAGCGCCTCGGAGAGGCAGGTCGCGAACAGGTCGGCGTCCGGCACGAGGTCGCGGTCCGCGGTCACGCCGTAGAACACCTGGCCGTCGTACGACGTCACGCCGATCGCGAGCGAGTGGCCGGGCAGGAGCGGGGGCACCGGGTAGGTCTGCTCCATGACGGCGCCGGCGGCGTACAGCGGCGACTGCGGCCCCGGCACGTTGGTGACGACGATCTGGATGCCGCGGCGCAGCTGCTCGGCCGCGACCCGCGAACCGATCGCATGGAACGTCGACGGGGCGAAGCCGGCGACGCCGGCGATGCGGTCGGCGGCCACCGCACGGCCGGTCTCCTTGTGTGCCTGGAAGGAGTAGGAGACCTGGTGGAGCCGCACCACCGGGCTCGGCTCGCCGACGGGGAGGTCGACGAAGTGGGGCGCGATCTGGGAGCCGACCGAGGTCGCCTGGAGCTCCTGGTCGTGCACGGAGACCGGCACCACCGCGCGCACCTGGCGCAGCCCCGCGAGCGACTCCGCGCGCGTCATCAGCCAGGTGCGCAGGCCACCGGTCACGGTGGCGAGGATGACGTCGTTGACGGTGCCGCCGTGGCCGTCACGCACGGCCCGGTGGTCGGCCAGGGAGCGCCGGACCGTGACGAACCGGCGCTGCTGGGAGAGGGTGCCGCCGATCGGGGTGCCCGGGTCGGTACGCCGTCCGGCGAGGGCGCCGACGACCGAGACCACGCGGCGGGCCGAGGCGTCGGCACCGAGGCGCCAGGCGTCGGTCAGGCCGCGTGCGGTGTCGACCGTGGTCAGCGGGGAGAGCAGCGAGTCGCGGACCGCGTCGACCACGAGACCCGCGGACCCGACCTGTCGCTCGGGGCGCCACGGGTCGGCGCCGAGCTCGCGCCGCTCGGGGGTGCGGTCGAGCAGGACCTGGGCCAGGTCGACGACCTGGGCGCCGTCGACGAGCGCCTGGTGGGCCTTGGTCAGCACCGCTACCCGGCCCTCGGCCAGCCCCTCGACGAAGTAGACCTCCCACAAGGGCCGGTGCCGGTCGAGCGGGCGCGAGACGATCCGTGCCACCAGCTCCCGCAGCTGGTCGAGGCTGCCCGGACGGGGCAGCGCCGACCTGCGGACGTGGTAGCCCAGGTCGAGGTGAGGGTCGTCGACCCAGACGGGGTTCGCCAGGTGTCCCGGCACCCTGCGTACCCGCTGCCGGTAGCGGGGGACGAACGCGATCCGGTCGGCGATCAGCCGGGTCAGGGTGGCATGGTCGAAGCCCGACGTGCCGGGGTCGAAGATCTCGACGGTGGCGTTGTGCCGAGGCGTGGTCGGGGTCTCGGCGGTGAGGAACGCCAGGTCTCGCGCCCGCAGCCGCTCACCCATGCTCCACCCCTGTGACCTCGGCCTGGTTCACCCCGTCCGTGGGTGACTTGTCCCGCATGGGATTCTGACAGAGGCCCTCCGACGGGCCGGCTCCGTCCGTTGCGAGAAAGGCCACCCTCCCATGCGTCGTCTGGTCGCGGCCCTCGCGGTCGCCCTGCTCGGTGCCCTGACCCTGTCCGCCTGCGGCGGCGGCGCCAGCTCCGGCACCGACGGCTCGTCCCTGCCGGTGAAGAAGATCGACATCACGTTCAAGGGCAGCGACATGACCCCCAACGGCAGCCAGATCGACGTCCAGGTCGGTCAGCCCATCGAGTTCGTCGTGACCGCGGACAAGCCCGGTGAGATCCACGTCCACTCCTCGCCGAAGGAGCAGAAGTTCGAGTACCAGGCCGGTGCCGACCAGACGTTCACCGTCGACCCGATCCCGGCACCCACCCAGGTCACCGTCGAGTCGCACACACTCGACAGGGTGCTGTTCAAGCTCGTCGCCCGGTGACCGTCGTGGTGATCGGGAGCCTGCTCCCCGAGCACGGGCTGGGCGGCGCCCAGGACCTGCCCATCTCACGCGAGCTCGCGATCCTCGGTGCGGCGGCCGCCGTCGCGGTCTCGTTCGTGGTGCTCGTACTCGCCTGGCGACAGCCGCGGTACGACGCCGCCACGAGCGGCCGTCCGGCCCCCAGCTGGCTGGCGGAGTTCGTCGACTCCGTCGCCTGGCGAGGCGTCCTGCGCCTGGTCGGACTGCTCGCCCTGGCCTATCTGGTCCTGGTCGCCGTGGCCGGCAGGGACCTGCTGATCAACCCGATCTTCGGCATCTTCTACGTCTGGATCTGGGTGGGCGTCCCCGTCGCCTCCCTGTTCCTGGGCAGGGTCTGGCGCGCGGTCAGCCCGTTCCGGCTGATCACCACGGGCATCGCCCGCGTCTCCGGGGGCGACCCCGACGAGGGCCTCGTCGACTATCCGGCCCGGCTGGGGATGTGGCCGGCGGCCGTCGGGTTGTTCGCGTTCGTGTGGATGGAGCTGGTCTACCCGCACAACGTGGACCTGTCCCCCGTGCGCCTGTGGTGCGGGGTGTACCTGGGCCTGATGATCATCGGCGGCGCGCTGTTCGGGAACACGTTCTACGCCCGCGCCGACCCGTTCGAGGTCTACTCCTCGCTGGTCGCCCGACTCTCGATCTGGGGTCGTCGCGACGGCCGGCTGGTCCTGCGCAGCCCCCTTGCCAACCTCGACTCGACGCCGCCCACCCCGGGTCTCATCGGCGTGATCGCGGTGCTGTTCGGCAGCACGGCGTTCGATGCCTTCCGGGAGTCGACCCGCTGGCTGAGCTTCACCCAGGACACCGGCTACTCGACGTACCTGCAGAACAACCTCGGCCTGCTGGCCTTCTGCCTGGTCGTCGGCCTGATCTTCTGGCTGGCCTGCGTGGCCACCGGGGTGGGGCCCGACCAGCCACGCCGCCGGCTCCCCGACCAGCTGGCCTTCTCGGTCATCCCGATCGTCGTCGGCTACATCGTCGCCCACTACCTCAGCTACTTCGTCGAGATCGGCACCCAGACCCTGATCCAGGCCAGCGACCCCCTCAGCGACGGCAGCAACATCTTCGGCACCGGCACCCTGCGGGTCTCCTACTGGCTGTCGTACCACCCCACCTTCCTGGCCGACAGCAAGGTGATCGCGGTCGTGGCGGGGCATGTCGTCGGCGTCGTAGCCGCCCACGAGCGGGCGATCAAGCTGCTGCCGAAGAAGCACCAGCTCACCGGCCAGCTGCCCCTGCTGGCGGCGATGATCGTCTTCACCGTCGGCGGCCTGTACCTGCTGTTCTCGACCTGACCCGGCTCAGAAGCGGCCTGCGCTCGTGGCGGCGACGAGGTGCGGGCGGTGGCACCACCGCGTCGGCCAGGCCGGTCAGAGCCCGGCCCAGCTCGGAGTCGCCCGCCTCGGGCACGTTCGTGCCCGTGGTCAGCGCCCGGTCCACGGCCGCCCGGTCGTCGGGCAGGAAGTGGACACCGGCGAGCCGGGCGAAGCCCTCGACCATGCCCACGATGTCGCGCTCGGACCAGCCGAGGGACGGACGCATCCGGTTGACGACCACGCGTACGGGCACGGCCGGACTGCGCTCGCGCAGGTCGACCAGGGCACGCGCCAGCCGGGAGAGGCCCACGGGGTCGGCCGTGCCGACCACGAGCACCTCGTCGGCCACGTCGAGAGCGCCGAGGGTCAGCTGGTTGCGTCCGGGCCGGGTGACCGGACCGCCGGCGGGTTCGTCCTCGAGGCAGAAGCCGGTGTCGACCACGACGTTCCCGTGGCCGCGGGCCACCTCCAGGAGGTGCTCGACGACGCCGGCGCGCACCTCGACGTACCGCTCGCCACGCGGAAGGCCGGTGACCACCGTGAGCCGGTCGCCGAGGGCTCGTTGCACCGACGCGAACCGGGACTCCAGCACCCCGTCGGACGTGAGGCGGGCCGCGCTGAGCAGGCCGGAGACCTCGTCGAGCACGCCGAGGTGCGCAGCGACGGAGCCGCCGTAGGGATCGGCGTCGACGAGGACGGTGCGCAGGCCCCGCCGGGCGACCGCGGCGGCGAGGGACGTGGCCACGGTCGTCCGGCCCGGCGCCCCGGCGGGTCCCCAGACGGCGAGGATCCGTCCGGTCTCGCCGGGGTCGACGGCGAGCGCCGGACGGTCGGCCGGGACCGGGTCGGGAGCCGGGCCCTCGGCCTCGAGCGCGTCGGGCAGCCGGTCGAGGTCGTCGTGGTCGAGCAGCACGTCCACGCCGATGCGTGCCGCGCGGGTCCGACCGGTCTCCGAGTCCGGGCCGACGGCCACGACCCGGACCTGGTGCCGCCGGAGGGCCTCGACAGCGGTCTGGTCGAGGCCGGGCGCGTCGAGCGCGACGACCGCCGCGTCGGCCTGCCCCGCGCTGCTGGTCGCCAGCAGCTCGTCGACGTCGACGCAGCGCTTGAGCACGACCATCCCGGCGCGAGCGCCGATCAGCGCCATCACCGGGGACTCCCAGGCGGCCCCCGCCGCCACCACGAGGACGACGATCACGACCCCTCCGCCTCAGCCGCGGCCGACGACGGTCAGCGCGGCGTCGTCGGTCGCGGCGAGCACCTGGAAGAAGCGCCGGGCCTCGGTGCCGGACATGCCGAGCACGAGCATCCGGGTGCCGTCGGAGCCGAACGTCTCGTCGGCGGCCGGTGCCTCGAGCACCCTGACGCCCGACAGCGCCGGTCGCCCGTCGCACACCGAGGAGTCTGCACAGCCGCTACGCGTGGCCGGTCGTACGTAGACGTCGACGGCATCCCCCACGCCCACCGATCCCGGCACCTGGTCCGGGGAGACCGACACCGGCACCTGACGCACATCGCGGTCGGTGACCGGTGCCACGGCCGCACGCGGCAGCAGCTCACCCGCACCGACGTCGCGGCTGAGCCGCAGGTCGGCGGGCAGCTGCTCGTCGGCACGGAAGTAGAGGGAGTCGGCGTCGGAGCCGTCGAAGCGGACCCGGCGTACGGCGAGGTCGTCGGCGGTGAGCGCGTGCCCGGCCCCCAGCGAGTCGTTGACCGCCCAGACCGGAACGGTCCGGTCGGACGATCCGAGCACGAGAGCTCCGACGAGGACCGACGCGGCCACGATCGCCACACCCACCCACAGGCGAGGATCGCGCCAGCCGGGTGCCGAGGCGCGCCTGGCGGCAGGTATGTCCGTGATCCCGAGATTCACGGGCTCATCATGGCCCCGATCCGGGCGGCATGGCAGCCCCTCCTCCACAGGCGGCCACCGGGACACGGCGCCCGCTCGGTCACACGTGCAACGATGGCCACATGCCTCCCAGCACGCGGTTCCTCACGCTCGCGGACGTCGCCGAGGTTCTCAACACCTCCAGCGCCCAGGTGTACGCGCTGGTCCGCCGCGGCGACCTGCCGGCGATCAAGATCGGCGGCCGGGGGCAGTGGCGCGTCGAGGCGTCCCAGCTCGAGGACTACATCGCCCGCATGTACGACCAGGCGCGCGCCTTCGTCGACGCCCACCCGTTCACCGAGGGCGAGGCGAAGGGCGAGTCCCCCGACGACTGAGCCTGGAGGAGTCAGCCGACCTGCGAGCCCAACGTGATGCGCAGGGTCATCTGCTCGCCACCGCGCCGGATCGTGAACCGGACGGTGTCCCCGGGCTGGTGCGAGCGGATCGCCACGATCAGCGCGACCCCGTCGGCGACCTTGTCGCCCGCGATCGCGGTCACCACGTCTCCCGTGTGCAGGCCCGCCTTCGAGGCGGGGCTGTCGGAGGTGACCTTGAGGATCCTCGCGCCGGTGTCGGAGCCGTCGCCGGTGTTGACGGTCGCGCCGATCACCGGATAGCGCGCCTCGCCGGTGCGCAGGATCTGGTCGGCGGTGATCTTCACCTGGTCGATCGGGATCGCGAACCCGACGCCGATGTTGCCGGCCTCCCCCGATCCGCTGCTGCCGGTGGTGGCGATCGCGGAGTTCACGCCGACAACCCGGCCCGACAGGTCGACGAGCGGCCCGCCGGAGTTGCCGGGGTTGATCGCCGCGTCGGTCTGCACGGCGTTGATGTAGGAGGAGTCGGAGCCGGTGTCGCTGGTGGTGACCGGCCGGTTGAGCGCGCTGACGATGCCGGCGGTGACCGTCGAGCTCAGGCCCAGTGGCGAGCCGAACGCCACGACCGGGTCACCGACGTTCAGCACCCGGGCCGAGCCGAGGCTCGCCGGCGGCAGTCGCGGGCCGCTCTTGACGTAGAGGACGGCCAGGTCGTAGGTGGGGCTCCGCCCGACCACGGTCGCGTCGTACTTGTCGCCGTTCTGGTCGACGATCTCGATCGGGCCGTCGTGGGCGACGGCGTCGGCCACGACGTGGTTGTTGGTGATGAAGTGACCGGACCGATCGAGCACGAAGCCCGAGCCCGTGGCACCGTCCTTCTTGCCCTGGTACTGGGCGAGCACCTGGATCGTGCTGGGCAACAGGCGCCGCGCCACCGAGGCGACGGAGTGGTTGCCCTGCGGCAGCGGGGCGCGCGACTCGACGCCCGCCGCGCCGAGGCCGCCGCTGACCTGGCCCTCGGTGGCACTGCTGTGAAGGTTCTCGTAGACGGCGCCGCCGACCACACCGCCGATCACGCCGATCACCAGCGCAAGGCCGGACACGACCGGCCAGAGCCAGCCGGGGACCCGGCCACGCGTGGGCTCGGGCGGGCGATGCTGCACCGGATAGGGCTGGGTCCCGGGTGGCAGGTAGGCCGGTCGCCCCGCGTCGAGCGGTCCGGCGTACGGCGTGCCGGGGCCGGTTCCCGGGCCGGTCGGACCGTACCCCGGGGGCGGCCCTGGGGGCACCCACTGGTGCGGCGGGCTCTGCTCTCGCGCGGGGAGCCAGCTGTCACCGTCGGACGCGGACAGCGGCGTGGTGTCGTCGCTGCTGCCGGGGTGCTCGTCGGTCACGGGTCCTTGCTTCCACGGAGGGGCCGACCGGCGTCGGGCGGCGCGCAGGACCGGAGAGGTCCTAGGGCGCGAGTGTACGACCCGCGACCTGAGTCACCGGCGGAGCGCCTCGGCGGCCCTGACCTCGCTCGGCCGACGAGCCATCGCCGTCGACGACCGAGCTGATCGCATGGCTCAGAGTCGCGCCGAACGACTCGGGACCCGTGCGGACGACCGCTCCGGGGGCGTTGGCCGGGGCGGCTCCCAACGCCAGCACGCCCATCACCGCGGCGCCGACCGCACCTCCACCGATGCCGGACAGGCCGAGGTGGCGCCGGCGGGCGCCCGCGACGACCAGCGCCGGATGGTCGGGCAGGTCGGGCCAGTCCAGGATGCCGCCCACCAGGAGCGAGCCCTTCAGGTGGGACGGCGCGGCCGCTCCGGCCAGCTGCATGGTCGCCAGGCGGGTCTTCACCCAGCCCTCGCGCTCGACGGCGTCACGGCACTGGTGGCAGGAGTGGACGTGCTCCCAGGCGCGCTCCTCGTCGGCGGGGGAAAGCGGGCCGTCGTGGTGCGCGCTGACCCGGGTGCCCAGATGACCGATCACGACGCGCTCCCCGGGGCGAGGTCCGGCGTCGATGCGGCGGGGGGGCCCTGGTATCGGACACGACCCTCGGCGGGCGCGCGGTGGGCGAGCGCGGCGCGGAGCATCGCGCGGCCGCGGTGGATGCGCGACCGGACGGTGCCGAGCTTGGCGTCGAGGATCTGCGCGATCTCGTCGTAGGACAGGCCCTCGACGTCGCACAGCACGACGGCCGCCCGGAACTCCGGGGGCAGCGTCGAGAGGGCGCGCTCGACGTCGTCGTCGAACGTCTGGTCGGCATAGGCGAGGTCGGGGGTCGGCAGGGCGCTGTGCAACCGGTCGGCGCGCTCGTCGGAGAGGGCGTCGAAGCGGATGCGCTGCTTGCGGCGGGCCTGGTCGAGGAACAGGTTGGTGGTGATCCGGTGGATCCAGCCCTCGAAGGTGCCCGGCTGGTACGTCGAGAGGCTGCGGAAGACGCGGACGAAGACCTCCTGCGTGAGGTCCTCGGCGTCGTGCCGGTTGCCGGTCAGCCGGAGGGCCAGCCGATACACGCGGTCGGACTGCTGGTCGACGATCTCCTCCCAGCTCGGCACGGCCGGCGGGGGCGCGACCGACCCACCGTCGTACGACTGGTCCTCGCTCACGAGCTCCTCCTGCCGACGGCCGCGCGCCTGGTGTGTTCCCGACCCGAACAGCGTCCTACCTCCGTCCTGGAACTCTCGCGGTGACGGCTGAGAGAACCCTGTGAGAAGGACCCCTCGGACCGTGTGAACCCACTGCTCCAACGAGCGGGCCCGGCCGGGTGTTCCCGCGGGATCCGGGTGCTCCCAGGCGGTAGGGTCGCGACGACCGCGCTGACTGCCCGTCCCCCAACTGCCCGTCCCCGATCGGAAGGCGCCCGATGACTCTCCCCGCCCCCAAGGCCGCCACCTGGACCTACGCCGAGACGTTCGTGGAGGAGGACGACGTGCTGGCGGCGGCCCGCGCTCGGGCCGAGGAGGTCGGGGCGGTCGCCATCGGCTCCGGTGGCGGTGCGGCGCTGCGCTTCCTGGCGTCGGTGATCGAGGCCCGTGCGGTCGTCGAGGTCGGCACCGGCGCCGGGGTCTCGGGTCTGTGGCTGCTGCGCGGGATGCGTGCCGACGGGATCCTGACCACGATCGACATCGAGGCCGAGCACCAGCGGCTGGCCCGCGAGTCCTACAACGACGCCGGCATCCCGCCCCAGCGAGCTCGGACGATCGCGGGAGCCGCCCTCGACGTGCTGCCGCGGCTGACCGACGGCCACTACGACCTGGTGTTCTGCGACGGTGACAAGGCCGAGTATGCCGCCTACCTCAAGGAGGCGCAGCGCCTGCTCCGCCCGGGCGGCATCGTGGCCTTCGACAACGCGCTGTGGCACGACCGGGTGGCCGACCCGTCCCAGCGCGACGAGGAGACGACCGTCATCCGCGACCTCGGCCGGGAGATCGCGTCCAACGACACGCTGGTGCCCCTGCTGCTCCCCGTCGGCGACGGGCTGCTGGTCGCCAAGAAGGAGTGGTCGAGCGAGGACGTCTTGACCTGACGAAGGAACGTCAAGACGACGGAGCGGGGCCGCAGCGAGCTTGCTCGCAAGGCGGCTTGACAGTCAGTCGGCGATGCCGGCCAGCGGGTCGGAGCCGGTCAGCCAGGTGAGCAGCGCCCGCGACCCGAACCCCGTGGGTCCCTTGGTCCACTCGAAGGACTCAGCCGGCGCATCGCCGGCCGAGGCGATGTCGAGATGCGCCCACGGAACCTCGCCGGCGAAGTGCTGCAGGAAGAGCGCGGCGGTGATCGCGCCGGGCCCGCCCGGGGAGTTGTTCGCGTCGGCGACCTGCGAGCTGAGGGTGTCCTCGTAGTCGGGCTCCAGCGGCAGCCGCCACAACGGCTCACCGGCCGCCGCCGCGGCGTCGGCGAGCACCTCGGCGAGACCGTCCCGGTTGGCGAAGTAGCCGCCGACCCACTGGCCCAGGGCGACCTTCATCGCGCCCGTCAGCGTCGCCACGTCGACCAGCACGGCGGGGTCGAGCCGGTCCACGGCGTACGCCATCGCGTCGGCCAGCACGAGGCGGCCCTCGGCGTCGGTGTTGAGCACCTCGCTGGTGCGCCCGCCGTAGTGCGTCACCACGTCGCCGGGCCGCAGCGACGAGCCGCCGACCGCGTTCTCGGCGGTCGGGATCAGGCCGGTCACGCGCAGCCCGCAGCCCAGGGTGCCGAGGGCACCCATCACCGCCATCACGACGGCTCCGCCGGTCATGTCGCGCTTCATGGTCGCCATGCCCTCGGCGGGCTTGATGGACAGCCCGCCGGAGTCGAAGGTGATGCCCTTGCCGACCAGCACGACCCGGGGTGCCTTGCGGCCGCCGGGCGGGGTGTAGTCGAGCCGGATCAGTCGCGGCGGCGTCGCCGACCCCTGACCGACGCCGATGACCCCGCCGAAGCCCCGCTCGGCCAGCGTGACCTCGTCCCAGACCTCACAGGCCAGCCCCTGCTCCTCCGCCAGCTGCTCGGCCTGCTCGGCCAGCCACTGCGGTGACTTCAGGTTCGACGGGACGGTGGCCAGCATCCGCGAGCGCCAGCCGGCGCCACCCAGCGCGAGACCGCGTTCGAGCGCGGCGGCGTGGTCGTCGGCGGAGAGGCCGGCCAGCACCACGCGGCGCACGGGTCGGCGCTCGGGGCCCTCGGAGCGCCAGTGGAAGACGAACGACCCGAGCATCGTGCCGACGACGTACGCCGTCAGCGCCTGGGCGTCGCCCTCGGCCGGGACGGTCGTCGCCACCGACTCGTGGTCGAAGGCGGCGCGGGCGACGGCGGCGCCGGCGCGCCGATGATCGGTGGCCGTGCCCGCCCCCAGGCCGACGAGCAGCACCAGCCGGAGCCCGGTCCCGGTCCCGACGGGGACGGACACGACCTCGCCGCCCTTGCCGGTAGGTCGTCGGGAGTCCAGCAGCGCCGCCAGGTCGAGCCCGAGCGCCGTGTCGACCCCGGCTGTGCCGGCTCCGAGGACGGGCTTGCCGTCGACCACGGTGAAGGGAAGGGCGAGTGCCTCGATGCCGGTGAGATCGTGCGGCCGGAGGCTGCTCAGGGCGAAGGCGGGAGGGGCGACCTGGGCAGGAAGGACGGCCATCGACGCGGGCACGTCAGCCCACGACCCCCTTGAGCGCATCGCCCAGGGCGCCTGCTTCCTCGGCGTTCAGCTCGACGACGAGACGGCCACCACCTTCGAGCGGCACGCGCATGACGATCCCGCGGCCCTCCTTGGTGACCTCGAGCGGACCGTCACCCGTCCGCGGCTTCATGGCCGCCATCCGCGCACCTCTTCTTGTCGGTTCGTGTTGCCTCGGACCCGGTGGCGCACGGGACAGGGACCCCACACGCCTGCTCGCGCCCATTATTCCCTATCGGGCGGTCGAGCTGCCCGCGAACCCTGGCACAGTGACCGCATGCGCGCGCGCTCGGCTCTGTTCGACGTGTACGGCGACCACCTGCGCTCGCGCGGAGACCAGGCGCCGGTCGCGACGCTGATCCGGCTGCTCGAGCCGATCGGCATCGCCGAGCCGGCGGTGCGCACCGCGATCTCCCGGATGGCCGCCCAGGGCTGGCTGGAGCCGACCCGGGTCGACGACGCTCCCGGCTACCGCGCCTCGGCCCGCGCCATCGAGCGACTCTCGGAGGCGGCCGCGCGCATCTACCGCAGTGCTCCCGAGCCCTGGGACGGCCGGTGGCGACTGGTCTTCCTCGACGCCCCGCGGCATCGCGGTGAGCGGGAGCGCCTGCGCCAGGAGCTCACCTACCTGGGTTTCGGCGTGCACGCGCCGGGGGTGTGGCTGTGCCCGTTCGACCGGCCCGAGGTCGACCACGTGGTGGCCCGTGCCGGTGGCCGCGCCCGGCACGCCCTGGCGGTGGAGCTCGACCCCGACCCGGTCGGGGCGTGGGACCTCTCGGCCCTCGCCACGGCGTACGCCGCCTGGCCGAGCGTCGCCGGCCGCCTGATGCAGGTCGAGCCGGACGGGGACGCTGGGGGCGACCGGGACGAGCATGCGTTCGCGGCCCGGTTCCGGCTGGTCCACGAGTGGCGCAAGTTCCTCTTCGCCGACCCCGGCCTCCCGGCCCGGCTGCTGCCGGACGACTGGCCCGGGGTGCCGGCCGCGGAGCTGTTCACGCGGGAGGCCGCCCGGCTGAAGCCGGCCGCGGATCGCTTCGTCGGCCGCTGTCTGGCCCGGTAGCGCCGCCGGCCGCGGTGCCTGCGGATGAGTGCCGGGCGTGGCTGTGGAATCGTGCTGCCCATGCCGGAGGAGCCCACCCCTGTCCTGCTCGAGGTCGCCGACCGGGTCGCGACCATCACCTTCAACCGCCCCGCGGCGATGAACAGCCTCGACGTCGCCACCAAGGTGAGCCTGCTCGCCGCCGTGCGCCAGGTGGCCGACGACCCGGCGGTGCGATGCGTGGTGCTGACCGGCACCGGCCGTGCGTTCTGCGTCGGCCAGGACCTCAAGGAGCACGTCGAGATCCTCACCAGCGGCGCCACCGACTCGTTGTTCCGTACCGTCGACGAGCACTACAACCCCATCGTCAGCTCACTCGTGGAGATGCAGAAGCCGGTGATCGCGGCCGTCAACGGCGTTGCCGCCGGGGCCGGGGCGAGCCTGGCGTTCGCCTGCGACCTGCGGATCGTCGCCGACACCGCCGGCTTCAACCTGGCGTTCGCCAACATCGCGCTGTCCTGCGACACCGGCTCGAGCTTCACCCTGCAACGGCTCGTCGGTCGGGCCCGCGCGATCGAGCTGCTGTACTTCCCACGCACCGTCCCGGCCGATGAGGCGCTCGCGCTCGGGCTCGCGACCCAGGTGGTCCCGGCCGGCGAGCTGACCGACGTGGTCACTCGGCTCGCCGGACGGCTCGCCGCGGGACCAACGGTCGCCCTCGGCGCGATGCGGCAGTCGCTCACGTTCGCCGCGGACCACACGTTCGCGGAGTCCGTCGAGAACGAGTCGGCGCAGATGACCCGCACCGGCCGCACCGCCGACCACGCCGCCGCCGTCGAGGCGTTCCTGGCCAAGCAGCAACCGGTCTTCGAGGGCCGCTGACCTACCCGCGCGCGGTTGGCCAGGATCCGGCGCTTAGCTCTGGGTGGCGTAGAACCAGGTGAACACGAGCACGCCGACCAGCATCCCGACATGGGCCAGGACCGACAAGCCCGGACCCTCCGACCAGCTGTCGTCGGCGGTGCCGGAGGCGTGCTTCCCGCGGCTGGGCAGCCATCGGAGCAGGATCATCAGGCCGACGAGTGCGGTGAGCCAGTAGAAGAACAGCGCCACGATGCCGACCAGTGCCATGTCCCGACCGGTGACCAGGAAGACCACCCACAGCACCAGGGCCACGACTCCGACCGCCGAGTGTGCGTTCACCGCACCCTGGCCCACCTGATGCTGCCCGGCCGCCTCGTCCCGGGACAGCCGGACCCGGGTCAGGACGACGACGACCGCGGACAAGAAGGTGAGGACGTAGACGATGTACTCGGGCTTCACGGGCCCCCAGTCTGCCCTAGGAGTCGGCCTCGGCGTCACCGTCGCGGTCCGGTCGGGCCACGTGCTCGCGCTCCTCGGCCAGGCGGTCCAGCAGCGCGTCGACCTCGGCCATGCGGTAGCCGCGGAACGCGATCGGGAACCGGATCCGGCGCAGGTCGTCGGCGGTGACCGGCCCGTCGAGGGGCACCAGCGAGTCGGGGGCGTCGTCGTACGCCGGCGACATGGGCGCGCCGCGCCCGGCCGCGACCACGGCGATCCCCCCGAGAGCGAGCACGATCAGGATCGCGAACAGCCACATCATGACGGCCCCGCCTCGACCTGCCGACGGTCGCGCGCCTCGATCATCAGCTGTACCGCGTGGTCGACGTCGTCGGTCAGCTGGAGCATGTCGATGTCGGACTGGTTGATCGTGCCGTGCTCGAGGGCCCGGTCGCGCAGCCAGTCGATCATCCCCTGCCAGTAGTCCGTGCCGAGCAGTACCAGCGGGAAGCTGGTGACCTTCTGCGTCTGCACCAGGGTCAGGGCCTCGAACAGCTCGTCGAGGGTGCCGAGGCCACCGGGCAGGACGACGAAGCCCTGGGAGTACTTCACGAACATCGTCTTGCGGGCGAAGAAGTAGCGGAAGTTGATGCCGATGTCGACCCACTGGTTGAGCCCGCTCTCGAAGGGCAGCTCGATGCCGAGCCCGACACTGGTGCCGCCCGCCTCGCTGGCGCCCTTGTTCACCGCCTCCATGGTGCCCGGGCCACCGCCGGTGATCACCGCGAACCCCTCCTCGGAGAGCCGGCGGCCGACCTCCTCGCCGATGGCGTAGACGGGGTCGTCGGGCATGGTGCGGGCCGAGCCGAAGCAGGCGATCGCCGGCCCCAGCTCGGCGAGCGTGCCGAAGCCCTCGACGAACTCCGCCTGGATGCGCATGACGCGCCACGGATCCGTGTGCACCCAGTCCGTGGGTCCGCGCGAGTCGAGCAGCCGCTGGTCGGTGGTGCTCCCGTCGACCTGCTTGCGACGCATGACCACCGGGCCCTGGTACTTCTCGCCCTTGTGGTGGGTCATCGGCTCACCCCTTCGTCCCGAGCCAGGCCGTCAGCGCGCGCTCACAGTGCCGGAGCTGCGCCAGCGGCACGAACTCCTCCTGCTTGTGCGCCAGCATCGGGTCACCCGGACCGTAGTTCACCGCGGGTACGCCGAGAGCGCTGAACCGGGCGACGTCGGTCCAGCCGAACTTCGGGTTGACCGTGCCGCCGACCGCCCGGACGAACTCCTGGGCGGCGGGGCGGTCCAGGCCCGGCAGGGCGCCGGGCGCACTGTCGGTGACGCGCACGTCGTACCCCTGGAAGAAGGTGCGCAGGAATGCCTCGGCCTCCTCCTCGGAGCGGTCGGGAGCGAAGCGGTGGTTGACGCTCACCGTGCAGAGATCGGGCAGCACGTT
The DNA here is from genome assembly GCA_025924815.1 of Nocardioides sp. Taxonomy (GTDB): domain Bacteria; phylum Actinomycetota; class Actinomycetes; order Propionibacteriales; family Nocardioidaceae; genus Nocardioides. The sequence goes on along the minus strand of JAICHQ010000010.1, from coordinate 18,955 downwards.
GCCGGCCACCCCGCCGCTGATGCCGACCGCGTTGAGGCCTTCGCGATAGGTCAGGCCGTCGATGACGGGCATCCGCGGTTCGTACGCCGTGAGCCGTTCCAGCACGGGCGTGGCCGCATGGATCGCGTTGACGCCCTTCCAGGCGCGGGCGCTGTGGGCACGCTCGCCGTGCGTGGTCACCTCGACCCGCACGGTGCCCTGGCAGCCGGCCTCGACGACGGCGCCGGAGGGCTCCATCAGGATCGCGAAGTCGGCCCGTAGGAGGTCGGGTACGTCGGCCGCCAGGTGGCCGAGACCGTTGAACTCGCTCTCGATCTCCTCCCCCTCGTAGAGCACGTAGGTGACGTCACGAGCCGGCTCTGCCACGGTCGCGGCCAGCCGCAGGATGACCGCGTCGCCACCCTTCATGTCGCAGGCCCCCAGCCCGTGCAGGTTCGTGCCGTCGTTGCGGCTCGGCAGGTTGTCGTTGCGCGGCACCGTGTCGAGATGACCGGCGATCACGACCCGCTCGGACCGGCCGAGGTCGGTGTGCGCGACCACGGTGTTGCCGCGGCGTACGACGTCGAGGTGCCGCAGCGTCGTGAGCGCCTCCTCGACCGCGTCGGCGATAGCCTGCTCCTCGCGGCTGACCGACTCGAGGTCGACCAGCTGCGCGGTCACGTCCACCACGTCGGTGGTCAGGTCGAGCGGCATGGGCCCATCCTGTCATCGGGGGACGAGGGGCCTGCGGCAGGACGGGCGGGCGTCCTCACGCCCGGCCGAGCTCGATCACAGGCTGGGCGACGTCGGCCTCGTGGACGTCGAACGAGCTCGCCAGGGTCTCGTGGCGGATCATCTCGGCGTGGGTGCGGGCGGCGTCGGCAGTCGCGGGGTCGGCGGAGATCGACAGCGTGATCCGGTCGGAGACGTCGAGGCCCGCGTCCCGGCGGGCCTGCTGGACCGCGCGGACCAGGTCGCGGGCCACGCCCTCGGCCTCGAGCTCCGGCGTCACCGCCGTGTCCAGCACGACGAAGCCTCCGCCGGGCAGCAGCCCTGTGGCCGAGCCGGCACCGCCGGAGGCGACGGTCTCGAGGGCGTACTCGCCGTCCTCGAGCTCCAGCCCGCCCGCCGTGACGGTGCCGTCCTCGGCGATGCTCCAGTCACCGGACTTCGAGCCCTTGATCGCGCTCTGCACGCCCTTGCCGAGCCGCGGCCCCGCGGCGCGGGCGTTGACCGTCAGCCGCTGCGAGACGCCGTACGACGCGGCCTCGGGGTGGTCGTCGTCCAGCAGGCGCACGGACTTCACGTTCAGCTCGTCGGCCACGATCCCCTCGAAGCCCTGCAGCCGCTCGGCGCCGGCGACCACGACCGTCAGCGACGACAGGGGCAGCCGGTTGCGCAGCGCGGCGCCCTTGCGCAGCGCCGAGCCCGCGGAGCACACGTCGCGCACCTGGTCCATCGCGGACACGAGGTCGTCGTCCTCCGGCAGGTCGCCCACCGACGGCCAGTCGGTCAGGTGCACCGACCGCTCGCCGGTCAGCCCGCGCCAGACCTCCTCCGAGGTCAGCGGGAGCAGGGGCGCGACGACCCGGCAGACGGTCTCCAGGACCGTGTAGAGGGTGTCGAAGGCCTGAGCCGTGGTCCCGACAGGCTCGACCGACGGCCCGTCGGCGGCCCAGAACCGCTCCCGCGACCGCCGGATGTACCAGTTCGACAGCACGTCGAGGAACCGGTGGGTGGTGTCGCAGGCGTTGGCGACCTCGTAGGCGTCGAGCTGGCGGGTGGACTCCTCGACGTACTCGCGGGTCTTGGCCAGCAGATAGCGATCCATCGGGTGGTCGGACGCGGTCGAGCGTCGCGCGTCGTAGCCGCCGTCACCGGCGGCGTTGGCGTAGAGCGCGAAGAAGTACCAGCAGTTCCACAGCGGGATCAGCACCTGCCGGACGCCGTCGCGGATCGCCTCCTCGGTGACGATCAGGTTGCCGCCGCGCAGGATGGGCGACGACATCAGGAACCACCGCATCGCGTCGGCGCCGTCGCGGTCGAAGACCTCCCGCACGTCGGGGTAGTTGCGCAGCGACTTCGACATCTTCTGCCCGTCGCTGCCGAGCACGATCCCGTGCGAGAGGCACGTCTCGAAGGCCGGCTTGTCGAACAGCGCCGTCGCCAGGATGTGCATCGTGTAGAACCAGCCGCGCGTCTGGCCGATGTACTCCACGATGAAGTCGCCGGGGAAGTGGTGGTCGAACCAGTCGTGGCTCTCGAACGGGTAGTGAACCTGCGCGAAGCTCATCGAGCCGGAGTCGAACCACACGTCGAGCACGTCGGGCACACGGCGCATCGTCGACTTCCCCGTCGGGTCGTCGGGGTTGGGCCGGGTGAGCTGGTCGATCCACGGCCGGTGCAGGTCGTCCTCGCCGTCGCGGTCGCGGGGCCTGCGCCCGAAGTCCGCCTCGAGCTCGGCGAAGCTGCCGTACACGTCGAGCCGCGGGTACGCCGGGTCGTCGCTGACCCAGACCGGCACCGGGCTGCCCCAGAACCGGTTGCGCGTGATCGACCAGTCGCGGGCGTTGGCCAGCCACTTGCCGAACTGCCCGTCCTTGACGTGCTCGGGCACCCACGTGATCTGCTGGTTCAGCTCCAGCATCCGCTGCTTGAACGCGGTGACCTCGACGAACCACGACGAGACGCCCTTGTAGATCAGCGGCTCGCGGCAGCGCCAGCAGTGCGGGTAGGAGTGCTCGTAGGTCTCGCGTCGCAGGAGGACCGTGCCGGGGGTGACCGAGCCGGTGTCGCCCTCGCCACGGGTCATGCTCCTGAGGTGGTCGATGATGTGCAGGTTGGCGTCGAAGACCAGCATCCCGGCGTAGTCGTCGACCGGGGTCGTGAACCGGCCGTCCTTGCCGACCGGCATCACCGCCTCGATGCCCTCGCGGTCGGTGACCTCCTTGTCGACCTCTCCGAACGCGCCGGCGGTGTGCACGAGGCCGACACCGTCGGTGGTGGTCACGGCGTCGTCGGCCGCCACGATCCGGAAGGCGTTCGCGTGCCCGGCGAAGTACCCGAACGGCGGCGTGTAGGTGCGGCCCACGAGGTCGGCACCCGTGTAGCGACCCAGGACGACCGGGTCGCCGTCCGGCGACAGCTCCCGGGCGTACGCCGGCAGTCGCGCCTCGGCGATCAGGTACCTCGCCGTCCGGTCCGTGCCGGGCACCGGCCCTTCGACCACGACGTAGTCGATGTCGGACCCGACCATGATCGCCAGGTTGCTCGGCAGCGTCCACGGGGTCGTCGTCCAGACCAGCGCCAGCACGCCGTCGAGGTCGTCGCCCCGGTCGTCGAGCCGCATCCCGACGGTGACCGCGGGGTCCTTCACCTGCTGGTAGACGTCGTCGTCCATCCGCAGCTCGTGGTTGGACAGGGGCGTCTCGTCGTTCCAGCAGTAGGGCAGGACCCGGAATCCCTCGTAGATCCAGCCCTGGTCGTAGATCTGCTTGAACGACCACATCACCGACTCCATGTAGTCGGCGTTCATCGTGCGGTAGTCGTGGTCGAAGTCGACCCAGCGCGCCTGCCGGGTGACGTAGTCGCGCCACTCGCTGGTGTACTCCATCACCGACGCACGGCAGGCGTCGTTGAACTTCTCGATCCCGAGCTCGAAGATCTCGTCGGTCGTCTTGATGCCCAGCTGGCGCATGGCCTCGAGCTCGGCGGGCAGGCCGTGGGTGTCCCAGCCGAAGCGGCGCTCGACCCGCCGGCCGCGCATGGTCTGGTAGCGCGGGACCAGGTCCTTGACGTAGCCGGTCAGCAGGTGGCCGTAGTGGGGCAGGCCGTTGGCGAACGGCGGACCGTCGTAGAAGACGAACTCGTTGTCGCCGTCCTGGCCCGCGTCGCGCTGCTCGACGCTCGCCCGGAACGTGTCGTCGGCCTCCCAGTAGGCGAGCACCCGCTCCTCAATCTGCGGGAAGCGAGGGCTCGACGGCACGCCGCCGCCCTCGGTGACGTGCGGATCGGTGGAGACCTTCGGGTACGTCATGGGTGGCTCTCCTGCTGGTCCTCGGGTGTCGTCCTCGTCCTCACGAGGACGACCCTCGACGTACGCCGGGACCGCGGTACCACCTCGCTTGCCCGCGCGTTGCGACGCGGACCGCTCGTTCGCGGGCTGTCACGGGCCCACCCGTCCGGTTCTACTGGGCCCGCGCGTGGTCTCGCCTCTGCTCGACCGACGATCAGACCGTTCTTCCGAAGGCTCGCCGCTGATGACGGCTCGAACGCCTGTGGCTCCAGGGTACGGGGCGGGCTCCGCGGGGAGCCACCCGGTTCCGCCGCACCGGTCAGTAGGTTGGGCGCCATGAGCGAGCAGCCGGCCTGGGGTCACGGCCTGGCGACCGTCGTCACGGACGGCGCGTCCGAGGGCACCGTGCTCGACGCGTGGTTCCCCCGCCTCGGACTGGGGTCGGCACCCACGGGCGGGATGGACCCCGACCTGGTCGCGTTGCACGCCGAGCACGCCGTACGCCGGGTGCGCGTCGAGGCGGTGTCCGTCGAGGCCGATCTGGCGCAGCCGCCCCGCGACGTACCCGACGTCTACCTGCGACTCCACCTCCTCTCCCATCGCCTGGTCCGCCCGCACGGGCTGAAACTCGACGGCATCTTCGGCGTCCTGCCCAACGTGGTGTGGACCAGCGCCGGCCCCTGCCCCGTCGACGACTTCGAGGCGACGCGCCTGCGGCTCCGCGCGGAAGGCCCGGTGCAGGTCTTCGGGGTCGACAAGTTCCCGCGGATGACCGACTACGTCGTCCCACCCGGCGTCCGCATCGCCGACGCCGATCGGGTGCGGCTGGGCGCCCATCTGGCCGAGGGCACGACGGTGATGCACGAGGGCTTCGTCAACTACAACGCCGGCACGCTCGGCGCCTCGATGGTCGAGGGGCGGATCACCGCCGGGGTAGTGGTCGGCGACGGCTCCGATATCGGCGGCGGGGCGTCGATCATGGGCACCCTCTCCGGCGGCGGGAAGCAGGTCGTCTCCATCGGCGAGCGCTGCCTGATCGGCGCCAACGCCGGCATCGGGATCCCGCTGGGCGACGACTGCGTCGTCGAGGCGGGCCTCTACGTCACCGCGGGCACCAAGGTGACGATGCCCGACGGCCGAGTCGTGAAGGCGCTCGGCCTGGCCGGAGGCGACAACCTGCTCTTCCGCCGCAACTCGATGTCGGGCGCCGTCGAGGTCGTGGCCTGGAAGGCCGGTGGCGTCGCTCTCAACGAGGCGCTCCACCGGAACTGAGCCATGGGCCTGGCCAAGCGCGTCGCCGCGGTCGTCGTCCCCCTCGGCCTCGTGGTGGGCGGTGTCGCGTACGGCGTCTCGCGGCACACCTCGGGCGACGACAAGACCCTCGGCGAGTGCACGACGAAGGTCGGGGGCCGGACCGTGGTCCTCACCGACGAGCAGGCGCGCAACGCGAGCCTGGTCGCGGCGATCGCCATCCGGCGCGGGATGCCCGCCCACGCGGCGACGATCGGCCTCGCCACCGCCCTGCAGGAGTCGAAGCTCTACAACCTCCGCGGCGGCGACCGCGACTCGCTCGGCCTCTTCCAGCAGCGACACTCCCAGGGGTGGGGCACGCGAGCGCAGATCCTCGACCCGGTCTACGCCACGAATGCGTTCTACGACGCGCTCGAGCGGGTCCCCGGGTACGCCGACCTCCCGGTCACCGAGGCCGCCCAGGAGGTGCAGCGCTCGGGCTTCCCCAACGCCTACGGCGACTACGAGCGGGACGCCCGCGTCCTGGCCTCGGCCCTCACCGGCTACTCCCCCCGGGCCTTCTGGTGCCACCTGCCGACTCCGGAGTCGCCCGCGGCACCCGTCACCAGCCGGGCGGTCACCCTCCGGGCCGCCCTCGAGCCGGCGTTCGGGACCCTGGAGCCGACCGTCGCCACCGGCGGGCACCTGCAGATCCCCGTGTCCTCCGCGTCGCGCGGCTGGGCGCTGGCGTCGTACCTCGTGGCCCATGCCGATCGGCTCGGCATCTCCGGCGTCACCTACGCCGGACGGGCCTGGACGAGCGGCACCAACGCTGGCTGGCGTCCCATCGAGGGCAGCCCGGACCGGTCGCGGGTCGTCGTGGACTGAGGGTCGCCGCGTCGCTGCGACCCGGCTCGGAAACTTTGCCTCAAATCCGCACTCGGGCCCGGGTCCTGGCCCTACTCTGGTGATCCGTGCAGAGCCCGGGGGGGCTTTGGGCTAGAGCCCGGGGGGGCTTGGGGGGTTGTGATGCACAGTTCGACGACGATCTTCACGGTCGGTACGGCGCTGCGACGCGCCGAGAACAACCATCTGCCCGTCGAGGTGCTGGTGCACGGGCACTGGCTCCGCGGCACCGTCGCCGGTGTCGACGGCCAGGGGGTCATTCTCAGCACGCACTCCGAGCACTCCGTGGTACGCCTGGAGTCGATCGCCGCGGTGCGCATCCCGGAGACCATGGTCGACGCACCGGTCGCCGAGACGTTCGACCAGCACCACGAGCTCGCGGTCAACGAGGCCCGCGAGGACGACGGTGCGTTCGCGATGCCGGGGGTCGCGAGCTTCTAGCAGGTCGGACGCCTCCGTCGCTCGACTGGCTCAGAGCCGAGCGGCTGCGGTCGTCACCCGCTCATCGGTGGCGGTGAGCGCCACGCGCACGTGGCGCTGGCCCGCGGGCCCGTAGAACGCGCCGGGCGCGACCAGGATGCCCAGCGCGGCGAGGTCCGCGACGGTCGTCCAGCAGTCCTCCTCGCGGGTGCCCCACAGGTAGAGCGACCCCTCGGAGTGATCGACCCGGAATCCCGCGCCCTCCAGCGCCGCCTTCAGCGTCGTACGCCGCGCCCGGTAGCGCGCCCGCTGCTCCTCCACGTGCTGGTCGTCGGCGAGCGCCACCGCCATCGCGACCTGCTGCGGCCAGGGCTGGATCAGCCCGAGGTTCTTGCGGACCGCGAGCAGCTCGGCCACCAGCGACGGGTCGCCCGCCACGAACCCGCAGCGGTAGCCCGCCAGGTTGGAGCGCTTCGACAGGGAGTGCACCGCGAGGATCCCCTCGTGGGTGTCTCCGCAGACGTCGGGATGCAGCACCGAGACCGGCTGCTCGTCCCAGCCGAACTCCAGGTAGCACTCGTCGCTGACCAGCAGCGTGCCGCGCTCGCGACACCAGTCGACGACCTTGCGCAGATGGGGCACCGGGAGCACCCGGCCGGTGGGGTTGGACGGTGAGTTGAGCCAGAGCAGCGCCGGCCGCTCCGGCCCCAGGCTGGTCAGGGAGTCCCGCGCGGCCACGCGCGCGCCGGCCAGCGCCGCACCCACGCCGTACGTGGGGTAGGCGAGCCCGGGGACCACCACGAGGTCGCCCGGCCCGATCCCGAGCTGGATCGCCAGGGTGGAGATCAGCTCCTTGGTGCCGATCACCGGGAGCACGCCGTCGAGGCCGAGGCCGGTCACGCCGTGCCGGCGCGCCAGCCAGTCGACCGCCGCCTGCCGGGTCGTGGGCAGGCCGACCGTCTGCGGGTAGCCCGGCGCGTCCGAGGCGTCGGCGAGTGCGCGGCGTACGACGTCGGGCGTCGGGTCGATCGGGGCGCCGATCGAGAGGTCGACGATGCCGTCGGGATGGGCGCGCGCCTGCGCGGCGTACTCCGTCAGCTGGTCCCAGGGGAAGTCGGGCAGACGCCGCGAGACCGGCGCGGTCATGCCGGTCGGGTCACTCGTCGTGCTCTTGAGGGGGCAACGCCGCGACCAGGGGGTGGTCGTGGTCGATCTCGCCGAGCTTGGCGGCGCCGCCGGGCGAGCCGAGGTCGTCGAAGAAGTGGACGTTGGCGTCGTAGTAGGCCTTCCACTCCTCCGGGGTGTCGTCCTCGTAGAAGATCGCCTCGACCGGGCAGACCGGCTCGCAGGCACCGCAGTCGACGCACTCGTCGGGATGGATGTAGAGCATGCGCTTGCCTTCGTAGATGCAGTCGACGGGACACTCGTCGACGCAGGCCCGGTCCTTGAGGTCGACGCACGGCTGGGCGATGACGTAGGTCACCTGGTCCTCCTGAGCGAAAGCGTTGCGATGTCGGCGGCAGCCTAGTATCTCCGCGTGCCGCCGCCCCGATCCGCCCACGGCCTGGGCCCGCATGTCGTCGGGCAGCGCGTCGTGGTACGCCGGGTGGTGCACGGGGAGACCGGTCCGTCGGGTGGCCCGGCGATGACCGACGTCCTCGGGATCCTGGTCGCATGGGACTCCGAGACGTGCGTGGTGTCGCCCGAGACCGGACCGGCCGTGACGATCCCCGTCGCCGACGTGGTGACCGGGAAGCCCGTGCCGCCGCGCGGCTCGGTCCGGCAGCGGGTGACCGCCCGGGAGGCCGAGCTCCGCGCCCTGCCGCTCTGGGCGTCCCCGACGACGGAGTCGCTCGGCGAGTGGGTCCTGCGGATCGTCACCGGGGAACGCGGGCGGGGCTCACGACGGGCCAACTCGGTGCTCGCGATCGGCGACCCCGGCCTTCCGATCCGCGAGGCCGCGGCACGGGTCGAGCGCTTCTACGCCGGCTGGGGACGCGTGGCGACCGCGCAGGTCGAGGTGGGCTCGGATGTGGACGCCGCGCTGGCGGCCGCGGGGTGGTCGGAGGCGGAGCCGGAGGACGCCCCGTACCTCGTGGGCTCCCTGGTGATGGCCCGGCGCGTCGCCGGATCGGACGACGGCGTGGAGATCGTTGTGGACGGCACCCGGATCCTGGCCACCGTCCATGACGACGGCCGGGAGGTCGGACGGGTGCGTGGTGAGCTGAACTCCGACTGGCTGTGGGTCCACGGGCTGCGGGTCGACGAGTCGCACCGGCGCCGCGGCCTCGGCCGCGCGCTCGTGGCGGGCCTGCTCGACGCCGGGGCCGAGACCGGGGCCGGCACGGTGTGGGTCGAGGTCGACCGGCAGAACACCGCCGCGTGGATGCTGTACGCCGGCCTCGGGCTGCGTGAGCACCACCGCTGTCGCTACCTCCAGGCGCCCGAGTCCTGACCGAACCGATCCAGTCTCGCGCGCGTCGAACAGAGTGCTTGAGGGTCGGTGTGCACCGGGGGGGTTGCGCCGGCCCTCACCCTTCTGCGGTGACGCCGGCAGCGACGCGGGCGATGTCGGCGGGACCGACCCGGCAGCAGCCACCGACGAGGCGGGCCCCTGCTGCGAGCCAGTCGTCCACCGCGCCGGCGTCGAAGGCCGACTCGCCGGTCCAGGTGCGGCGTACGGCGTCCCAGCCCTGGCCTGAGTTGGGATAGGCCACCAGCGGCCCCGTCGCGCCGGTCAGCGCCGGCACCACGTCGTCGGGAGCGCAGCAGTTGACGCCGACCGCGACGATCTCGGCGACGTCGGCGACCATCGCCCACGCCTGCGCGAGCGGCTCGCCCTCCCGGGTGCGGTCGCCGTCGGCGCTCAGGCTCAGCCAGGCCGTCAGCCCGCTGCCGTCGAGCTCCGCGCAGACCGCCTCGACCTCGGCAAGGCACGGGATCGTCTCGACCGCGAGGACGTCGGCCCCGGCGGCCGCCAGGACGTCGAGGCGGGGTCTGTGGAACTCCCGCAGGCCGGCGACGTCGAGGTCGTAGTCCCCGCGGTACTCCGAGCCGTCGGCGAGGTAGGCGCCGTACGGGCCCATCGACGCGGCGACCCAGCCGTCGGGGCGGTGCTCGTCACGGGCCCGTCGGGCGAGAGAGACGCTCAGCCGCATCAGGTCGGCGGCCTGGGCGGCGTCCAGGCCGAGGGAGGCGAAGCCGGCGAAGGACGCCTGGTACGACGCGGTGGTGGCCACCTGGGCACCGGCGTCGAAGAACTCTGCGTGGGCGGCGACGATCGCCTCCGGGGCGTCCGTCAACAGTCGGGCCGACCAGAGGTCGGAGGACAGATCGTGCCCACGAGCCTCGAGCAGGGTGGCAAGCCCGCCGTCCAGGACGACCGGACCGTCGGCGAGGGCCCGGCGCACGTCGCTCACGAGGTCAGACTAGGACCCCGTCGCCCTGGGCGACGCGGTCGCGCGCGGTCAGCAGGTCGTCGAGCCGCTGGTGGGCCGCGGCGTACTCCTCGGAGCCGGTCACGGCGTCGAGCCGCGCGGTGATCGCGCGCAACGTCGCCTCGATCGAGGCGACGTCGTCCGGGATGCGCCGTGCGAGCAGCAGTCCGAGCGCCTGGTGCCTGGTCATCACACCCTCCCTTGCTTGCTTGACGGGTACCCCGTTCCGCGATCCCTCAATCCTCCTGCGGTGCGGTCAGCGGGGTCGGACGGTCAGCGACTGCGCACTGGTCCCGACCGGGCCGCGCTCGTCGTGGACGACGCTCGCGGTGAGGCCGAGACCGCCGGTGCCGAAGGAGACCCGGGTGTCGAAGCCGACCCACTCCCCCGCCGGCTGCTCGAAGAAGTGCGCCGTCAGGTCGATGTTGGGGAACAGGACTTCTCCGGGCTGCGCGCGCACGGTCATCCCGTTGGCGATGTCGAGCAGGCCGGTGGTCCGGCTGAGCCGGCTGACGGCCTCGTCGGCCACGAGGGGGACGACGGTGCGGACCCAGAAGCCCGCCCGGCCCGGCTGCTGCTGGTGTCGGCGTACCTCGACGCTCTCGATGAAGCCGCCGGGCCACACGCAGGTCGCGTCCCAGGGCGGCGTGTCGTCGGGTCCGGGGATGACGTCGTGCGTCGTACCGGCCAGTGCCGCGGTGTCGCGGGGCTCCTGGAGCCAGGCTCGCAGGCGGACGCCGACCCGCCCCGCATGGCTGAGCTCGGCCTCCACCAGCTCGATCGTGCGCCCCGCCCGGGCGACCCCGACCTCCACCTCGACCTCCGCGATCGGGACCGTGCCGAGGATGTCGTAGCTCAGCCGGCTCACGACCAGGCCGTCGGTACGACGCGCGTCGCGGTCGGTCTCGACGACGTGCGCCATCAGGCCCAGCGCCGGGGCGATGTGCTGCGTCTGGAGGTCCCAGGCCCCGCCGGTGTGCTCGGTCGCCTTGAACCGGTGATCGCCGAGCCGCTCGAAGTAGGCCATGGGCTCAGTGTTCCGGCCGCCGGCCGAGGAGCCGCTCGGACCCGGTCGTGAGACGGGTCCAGAAGGCGCGCTGGAAGGCCAGCGTGAGGGCGCCGGCGAGCACCATGCCGACGATGTTCAGGGCCAGCTGCTCCGACGACCCGCGGATCTCGCCGCCCTCCCAGAACGCCAGGCCCAGGGCCAGGTTGCCCGCGGCGGGGATCGTGGTGACCGAGATGAAGACGCCGACCATCGTCGACGTCTTGTTGATCGCCAGTGCGACCGCACCGGCCGAACCGGCCACCAGGGCGACGATGAAGGACCAGCGGTCCGGATGCCAGATGAAGCCGGTCTGCGGTCGTGGCGCCGTGATCATGTCGGCGGTGATCGAGCCGGTGGCGCGCCCGATCAGGCTCAGCAGGGTCACCACGACGATCGCGACCGCGAATCCGAGCACGAGGAGCCGCAGGCTGCGGCCCACCACCGACCAGCGGCCGAACACCAGGCCCACGCCGGCCGCCCCGATCATGCTGAACTCCGGGCCCACCACCATCGCCCCGACGACCAGGATCGCGGAGTCCAGGATCACCGCGATCGCGGCCAGGACGACGGCCAGGATCAAGAACACCAGGGACGAGACGGTGGGCCTCGCCCCCGCCTCGGCCTCGGCCAGCACCGAGTCCCAGATGATCGCGTCGTCCGGGTCACCCGGCGCCGCACGCTCCAACCGGTCGGCGGCGGCGAACGGGGTGGCCGACGGCGTGGTCACCAGCACCCCGCCCCGGTCGCAGGCGCCGAGGCGCTCCAGCTCGTCGAGCACCTCGTTCACCCGCTCCCGCGCGACGTCCGCCTCGACCAGATCGCCCTCCGGCTCGACCGAGGCGCCGGGCTGCAGGGTGACGTTGGTGCTCCACTCGTGGCGTCGTAGGAGGCCGACCGTCGGCTCGGTGAGGTCCGGTGGCAAGGTCAGGCGCAGGTGGGTGAGCACGCGGTCAATCTAGGTGCCCTCGCCGGTGTGGTGGGTCTCGTCGCTGGCGAGGTGTGAGCAGCAGCGGCCGTCGGCGTGGCCCCGGGGCGGTGGCAGATCCACCGTTCGCGTCGAGGAAACGGTGGATCCTCCACCGCTGGTCGTGGGCGCCGGTCGTGGGCGCTGGTCGAGCACGCGAGCGTCCACTGAGCGGTGACGTGAGCCGATCAGGCGTCCGAAACCGGTGGGGCTACGCGTAGGTGACGTAGAGGAACGCGAGGAACCCAGCGACGCTGAGGCCGCCCAGGGCGATGCCGCCCCAGGCGATGCCGCGACCTTTCAGAGTCCCGTCGGAGGCGTCGATGATCCTCAGGGCGTGGGCGCCGACGAGGACGGCGGGGATACCGGTGAGGATGCTGAGCGGAAGGGCGAGGACGCCGAGGATGAGCGCGTTCCGGGCGCGGCTGTAGGTGGTTCCCGCCGGGTACCCGTCGTAGGGCGAGGTGGGGATACCTGACACCGGACCCGGCGAGTACCCCGCGAGGAATCCTGAGCTGCCAGGGTCGTTCTGGAGACTGCTCATCAGCCGCCGACCACGATCAAGAGGATCACGTCGGCACCTCCGTGGAGCGCGCCACCATGACGCCTCCGTGCGAAGTGTAGGCGCTGTAGCCGCTACATGGACGGCATCGCCGACGTCACGCCCTAGCGGTGAGGGATCCACCAGTTGGGAGCCGCGAACGGTGGATCCGACACCGGCATGCGCAGATCCGGCACCTCGATCGTCAACGGATCGCCGGCGGTGATCTCGGTGCCGTGCGGCCAGACCACCGTCGCTCCGTTGCCGCTCGCCCGGTTGATCCCCAGGCATGGACCGACCATGGCGACGGGCCAGAGCTCGGGCACGCATGGAGCCGGGGCGTCGGCGGGATGCGGCCGAGGGGTGCGTCGGGAACTATGGCGTGGCGCCCACCCGGACTCTCAGTGGCCAGTCCTCCTGGTCCCACATCACGACGGCGTCGCCGTTCGGCGCGACCTGGGCGTCGATGCTGTCCACCACATCGACATCCATCTGAGACGAGAGCGTGACCGGACCGGTCCAGCTGCCACCACGGGGCAGGTAGCTGCCGTAGAGGGCGTACAGGCCCCACGCGACGAAGGCATCACCGGCGCCGTTCAGAGCCACGGCCACCTCGCCGACGTCACCCGCTACGCCGACCACGCGCTGCGGCCCCGACCACGGGCCCTGGCGAGGTCGGCGGACCACATCGACCCGGCCGTCCTTTCGCGCCCAGGCGACCATCGCCGTACCTCGACCGTTCATCGCGGCCGCGATGACGCCGTCGAGACGGACACCTGCGGGCGACAGCCGGCGAGGGCCGGCCCAGTGCCTGCCGTCGTGGCTGTACACAGCCACCACCTCACGCAGGCGGACGGTGGGCATGTACGCGACCACGGCATTGCCGGCTCGGTCGACCATCAGCTCTGGGCCGTACCCGCGGTCGGCAAGCACGGTCCTGCCCCGCCACCCTGCACCCGGGACGCGCACCACCGTGAACAGCCGCTGGTCGTGTCCGAGTTCCTGGCGGGTGTACAGCAAGGTCACCGTGCCGTCACGGGCGATGCCGACCTGGGGGTCCTCCGCACCGTTCGCCTCGGTCAGCTGACGTACGTCGCGCCACCCGTGGCCCACCGGGCGGAAGGCCGACTGGATCCGCCACGCCTTGTTGCGATCCTCGCTTCCCCAGGCCCACGCGACCGTCACCGCGCCCTTCGGGCTCACCGCGAGATCGAGCCCACGAGCCCCCCACGCTCCCTTCCCATCGGTCCCATATCCAGCGACCCGCTTGTCATCGGAGACCCGGACCGGATCGGACCAGCGGCCGAGAGGGGTACGCGTCATCGCCTTGACGCCGTCGGTGAAGTTCTGCCGCTGGGCGATCCAGACGACCGTGAGGTTCCCCTCGGCGTCCGCGGCCACGTGGGGATCGGCCGTCGCGGAGTTGGTCCGAACGAGCCTCGTCGGCTCACCCCAGGTGCCACCGGCAGGTCGCTCGGCGATCTTGATCGCGCCGGAGTGTGCCTCCCAGACGACCCAGGTGTTGCTCCGGGCATCGACTGCGAGCGCCGAGCCCCTGTTACCGGTGGCGACGACGTGCTCGGGTTCCCACGAAGGTTCGGCGCCGACCGCCGGAACGGCGGCACCGACCTGAGCGACGACGAGAAGGGCGGCAGCCGATGCCAGCAGCAACGACGACGACCGGGTACGCATGGGAGTCCTCCTGATGTGGGTTCTACGAGACAACTGGCAGAGCCCACTGTTCGCCCGGACCGTCGCCCTCCGGTACCGCCCTCCGGCACGCCTCTTGATGCTGTTGGTCCTCACGTCGGGGTGCGCCGCTCGCCGGGGCCGGGTCGATCGATTCGGCGGTGCCGTGGGCTGCGTCGTAGGATTTCCGTCGACCGCGGTGGGAGCTGACACCTCCCCTCCACGCCGGGAGAGCAGCCGCGTCCGTGCGTACGACGTACCGACGAGAGGCCGGCCTCCGTCCACGACGGAGCCTCCGGCAAAGGTGTGGTGGCACCGCGACTTCGCCCCCGCCCACACCTCCAGGGCTTCCTGCTGCTGGAGGACACATGAGACGCACACTCACATCCGCACTGCCGGCGACGAGACCGGGCGAACAGGTCCGGCTCCAGGGCTGGGTGCATCGCCGGCGCGAGCTGGCGAAGGTCACCTTCCTGGTCCTTCGCGACCGCACCGGCCCGGCCCAGGTCGTGCTCCCGGCCGGCACGGACCTGCCACCGGAGGAGACCCCCATCGAGGTCGTGGGCACCGCCACACGGAACGAACAGGCGCCCGGGGGCGTCGAGGTCACCGAGGCGACCGTCACCGCGCTGAGCGAACCGGCCGACACCCCCGCCGTAGAGCTCTGGCGACCGACTCTGGACACCGGCCTCCCGACCCTGCTCGACCATGCGGCGACGACCTGGCGTCATCCGGTCCAGCGCGCGAAATGGGAGCTGGCGGCCGCGAGCCTTCGTGGCTTCCGGGAGACCCTCGATGCCCAGGACTTCACCGAGGTGCACTCCCCCAAGCTCGTCGAGCAGGCGACCGAGAGCGGAGCCAACGTCTTCACCGTCGACTACTTCGGCCGACCGGCATACCTCGCGCAGAGCCCGCAGTTCTACAAGCAGCAGCTGGTCGGGGTCTTCGAGCGGGTCTACGAGGTCGGGCCGGTGTTCCGCGCCGAGCCGCACGACACGGTGCGCCACCTCGCCGAGTACGTCTCGCTCGACGTCGAGCTCGGCTTCGTCGAGGACCATCACGAGGTGATGGCGTGCCTGCGCGACGTGATCGCGGGCATGGTCGAGGGCATCGAGCGGTACGCCGGCCCCGCGGTCGAACGCCTCGGGCTCACGCTCCCCCACGTGCCGGACAGGATTCCGACGATCCACTTCCGGCGGGCTCTCGAGATCGCCGCCGCTCCCGTCGACGAGCCCGACCTCAACCCCGGTCACGAGCGCGCCCTCGGCGAGTGGGCCCGATCGGAGCACGGCTCCGACTTCCTGCTCGTGGAGGGCTACCCGACCGCCCACCGCGCTTTCTACAGCCACCCCGACCCGGACGACCCGCACTGGAGCCGGGCCTTCGACCTGATCTTCCGGGGCATCGAGCTGGTCAGCGGAGCGCAGCGGCTGCACCGGTACGACGACTACGTCCGCACGCTGGAGGAGCGCGGCTACCCCTACGCGCCCTACGCGACGTACGTCGAGGCGTTCCGCCGCGGAATCCCACCGCACGGCGGCTTCGCGATCGGTCTCGAGCGCTGGGTCGGCCGCCTCGTCGAGGCACCCAACATCCGGGAGGTCACGCTCTTCCCACGCGACCTGCACCGCCTCGCCCCGTAAGAGGTCGCGTGGTGGTCGCGCACCTCACCCGCGGTGGTCGCCGGCCTTGCAGACCACCGCGTCGCGCGGGGCGTAGGTGACGGTGTACGACGAGGAGTGGTCGGCCTCGCCGCCCCGGGCGAAGGTCCGGGTCACGGTGATCTCGAAGCCGTCGCGCCCCGGGCGGGGGGTGCACCCCGCACCTCGCACGACCCGACGTCCGGCTGCGACGACGTGCCGGCGCGGGCCGTGCGACGACGAGACCGTCCAGCGCGGCGTCGACCACAGCGTCACGGTCAGGGACCTGCCTCGGATCGTCGTCGAGACCAGCACGCCGTACTTCGTGTCGTCGGTGAACGCGACATCGCCGCCGGCGTGCAGCGACGCGTCGCGCCCCACCGGCGCCGACCCGGCGTACGTCGCGCCGACCTCGTGGGAGGTCACCCGGAGTCCCCCGAGCCAGGCGGCGTTGAAGACGGCGGTGGCGAGTGCGTCCCCGCCGGCTCGCGGAGGCGTGCGACCACCGAGCACGCCGCGCAGCGACAAGCCACGTCCCGGCTTCAGCACCGTGCCGTCCAACCCGTGCGCGGCGTCGGCGACGAACGCGCCCTGGGAGCCGCGCGGGACCCGCACCGTGAACCGCGACACCTGCTGCCGGATCCCCAGGGCCCGCGCATCGGCGTCGGTGAAGGAGGCCAGTGCTCGCGTCGGATGGACCCGGGCGGTGCGCCGGGACGAGGCGATCGCCCGCAGCAGGGCCGCCGAGACGTCGCGGGGCTTGAAGGTGACCCCGGGCTTCGCGTGCACGACCTGGGGTCGGCCGTCGACGAGCGCCACCGACGCCGGTGTGGGCCGGTCGGCGGGCGCTCCGACGAGCTGTGACCGCGTCTCCCGGAAGAGGGCGCGGGTGCGCACCTGCAGCCGGAGCCGGTCACCCACACGCCGAGCCACGAGCAGGTCGGCGTACGACGACGGCGCCAGGTGCACGCTCGCCGGCCCGAAGCGCAGCTCGACCGCCGACGCCACCGCCGGGTTGGCGAAACGCCTCACGAACCGGTCGATCGCCGCCGCGTCGATCGCGGGCGTCACCGGCGCCATCCGCAGCTGCACGGAGGTGGCATCGGAGAGATAGGCGTTCCAGAACGCCGTCCCGGCCACGCGCGGATCGAGCGTCAGCCCCGCACGGGGAGGCCGCACGACGAACGTCCCGTGTCGGAACACCACCGACCCGTCGGTCGCCGACCGCCCGTCGCTGGCGTCGAGTCGGCGGATCAGCGCCTCGAGGCGATCCTGGTCGAGGGTGACCACGGGGTCGTACGCCGACCCCGCGGTGAAGTAGCTCCACAGCCGCGAGGGCCGCCAGCTGCGATCGGCACCCGCCTTGCCCACCGAGGCCGCGTAGTCGACGCCGAGGCCGACGTCCGACGGGCTGATCTGCTGGGTGCGCCCGTTGATGACGACCGTGAACGGCCGGTCCGCGCGTGCGGCGAGCCCGTCGCGCAGCATCTGCATCGCCGAGGACGGGTCGTGTCCACCGATGTCGACCCCCGCGATCCGCGTGCCGACCGGGACCTTGTCACCCGCCGCGAGGTACGCCGCAGCGTATGCGCCGCCGGCCAGCAACGCGAGCCCGAGCACGAGCACGAGGACGACCCGACCACCCTCGCGCTCGGGGCCGGGTCGGTCGTCTCGCCGGGTCGAGCGCACCACGCGGGAGATGCTAGGAGCAGAGCACCCTTCAGGGTGGACGAACGCGCCGATCAGATGCCGGCGAAAAGATCGGTCTCGACCCCCTCCGGACCCGGCGAGGTGACCCCCTTCGCGATCCGGAACGACTCGATCCCGAGCACCTCGTTCCCGACGTGGTTGGACAGCGCGAAGAACGGCCCGTCCACCTCGATCTGGGTGCGATGGGCGTGCAGCGCCGCGACCTTCTGGTCGGCGTACTCCGTCGCGTCGATCTCGGCCGCGAGGTCGGCGTCGGGCGTGGCCATCGGCAGCGGGCCGTCGGGGTCCAAGCCCTCGAACGACGTGGTGTCGCCCGCGGCGCGGATCGCCCGCAGGCTGCGCCGCCAGCGCGACTCCGCCATCGCCTGCCAGTAGATCTTGGCGATCTCCCACGGCTCCCCGAGGTCGGGACGGTAGGTGGGCACCGCGGCCAGGAAGGCGGCGTACGTCGCAACCCGATGAGCCTGGATGTGGTCGGGGTGGCCGTAGTTGCCGAACTGGTCGTAGGTCGTCATCACCTGCGGCCGGACCTCGCGGACCACCTCCACGAGCAGGGTCGCCGCCTCGGTCAGGTCGGCGTCCCAGAAGGCGGTGGCGGGCCGGTCGTCGCCGGCGATCGCGTAGCCGTCGTCGTGCCACGCCATCCCGGAGTCGCTGTAGCGGCCGAAGCCGCCCAGGAAGCGGTGGTCGGTGACCCCGAGGGCGGCCAGAGCTTCGGCGAGCTCGCCCCGGCGGTGCTCGGCCAGCTTGTCGTCGCGGTCGTGGGCCAGGTGCGCGAGCTCGGGGACTAGGATCTCGCCTCGCTCGCCCGCGGTGCAGGTGACGAGCGTGACGCCGGCCCCCTCGGCGGCGTACTTGGCCATGGTCGCGCCGGTGCCGATCGACTCGTCGTCGGGATGGGCGTGCACGAGCAGCAGTCGTCGGTCCTTCTCGCTCATGGCGTCGACCCTAGGAGCACCGTGCGCAACGCCGGCAGGAAGGGTCGGTCCGGCTCCAGCCAGTCGACCTCCGCGAGCTCGCCCGGGGCCAGCCAGCGGAGCCGGTCGTGGTCGTACCCGACCCGTGGCTCGCCCGCGGCGAGCCGGCAGACCGCCGCGCGCAGCACGTGCCGCGCATCGATCCGCTGGTCACCGTCGAGCCACGAGACGACCGCCACCCGGCAGCCCAGCTCCTCGCCGATCTCACGCACGAGCGCGTCGTCCGCGGACTCCCTCGGCTCGACCTTGCCGCCCGGGAGCTCCCAGCGTCCCGCTGCCGCGGGTGGCGTCGTACGCCGAGCCGCGAGGAGGCGGCCGGACCGGACGATCGCCGCCCCGACCACGAGCCCGATCACGGCCCGAGACGCGTGGCCGTGGGCGCCTTCGGTGCCTTCGTCG
>JAICHQ010000009.1 GCA_025924815.1 Nocardioides sp. | reverse complement strand
GGTCGTCGCGGTCGGTGCCGCGCTCCAGGCGGGCGTGCTGAAGGGCGAGGTCAAGGACGTCCTGCTCCTGGACGTGACTCCTCTGAGTCTCGGCATCGAGACCAAGGGCGGCGTGATGACCACGCTGATCGAGCGCAACACCACGATCCCGGCGAAGCGGTCGGAGATCTTCACCACCGCCGACGACAACCAGCCGAGCGTGGAGATCAAGGTCGCCCAGGGCGAGCGCCAGATGTGGGCGCAGAACCAGCCCCTCGGCAACTTCGAGCTGACGGGTCTGCCGCCGGCGCCGCGCAACGTGCCCAAGATCGAGGTCACCTTCGACATCGACGCCAACGGCATCGTCCACGTCTCCGCCAAGGACCAGGCGTCCGGCCGCGAGCAATCGATGACGATCTCCGGCGGCAGCGCCCTGGGCAAGGACGAGATCGACCGGATGGTCAAGGAGGCCGAGCAGTACGCCGCGGAGGACGCGGCGCGCCGCGAGGCCGTAGAGACCCGCAACCAGGCCGACTCGCTGGTCTACTCGACCGAGAAGTTCCTGGCCGACAACGGCGAGAAGATCCCCGACGAGGTCAAGACCGAGGTCCAGGCCGACGTCGACTCGCTGAAGGCGATCCTGGAGAACGCCGAGGCGAGCTCGACCGAGATCCAGTCCGGTGTGACCAAGCTCGGCGAGTCCAGCCAGAAGATGGGGGCGGCGATGTACGCCGCCGCCGAGGCCGACCAGGCCGCGGCCGGTGGCACCGACGCATCGACCGGAGCCGCTGACGACGACGTGGTCGACGCCGAGATCGTGGACGAGGCGCCCGAGGGCGGCGCCGACGGCGAGAACCAGTCCCAGTGACCACGCACTCGGCGGGGGAGCCCTCGTCGGTTCCTCCGCCGAGCGCACGAGAGACCGAGGTGGAACAACCCGTGGCCGAGCCACAGCAGCAGCTCGACGACGACGTCGTCACCGAGACCGACCCGACCGACCCGACCGGCGCCGCCGACGCTCCCGGCGAGGATGAGACGCTCCTCGACGAGGACGTGGCCTCGGAGACCTCGGGTCTCGAGGAGCCGGAGGCCGATCTCGTCCAGGTCCAGCAGGCCTTGACCGAACGCACCACCGACCTGCAGCGACTCCAGGCCGAGTACGTCAACTACAAGCGCCGGGTCGAGCGTGACCGGGAGCTGGTCCGCGAGAACGCGACGTACGCCGCCCTCGCCCCGATCGTCGACGTCCTCGACGCCATCGACCGGGCCCGCGAGCACGGCGACCTCGACGACGGCTTCCAGGCCGTGACCGACCAGCTGGAGCGGGTCGTCGCGAACGCCGGACTGGTCAAGTACGGCGAACCCGGCGACGCGTTCGACCCGCGCCTCCACGAGGCCCTGAGCCACATCGGCGAGGATCCCGACGTGGAGGTCACGACGTGCAAGGTGATCGCCAAGGCGGGCTACCGCATCGGCGAGCGCGTCGTGCGGGCCGCCCAGGTGCTCGTCGTCGACCCGGTGCATGGCTGAGGCCGGGCTGACGGGATCCGCCGGCCGCGACGCGACACGACCGCCGCGCCGGCCGGGCTCGACCGAGGAACGAGGGGAGGGAAACCGTGAGTGAGACCGGCATCCGCGCCGACTGGGCGTCGAAGGACTACTACGCCGAGCTGGGCGTGGACAAGAAGGCCACCCAGTCGGAGATCAAGAAGGCCTACCGCAAGCTCGCCCGCGCCAACCACCCCGACTCCAACCCCGGAGACACCGCCAAGCACGAGAAGTTCAAGGCCGTCGCCGAGGCCTACGACGTCGTCGGCGACGAGAAGAAGCGCGAGAAGTACGACGAGGTGCAGCGCCTCTACGGCAACGGCGGAGGCTTCCGCGGAGGATTCCCCGGTGGCTCCTCGGGCGAGGGTGCGGGCTTCGACCTGGGTGACCTCCTGCGTGACCGCGCGGGCGGCTTCGGCGACCTGTTCGGCGACCTGTTCGGCAGTCGCGGCGGCGGAGCCCGCACGCGCACCCGTCCCGTCCGCGGCGCCGACGTCGAGAGCAGCGCGACCATCGGGTTCACCGACGCGCTCGCCGGGGTCACGATCAGCCTGCGCCTGACCTCCGACGCGGCCTGCCCCGACTGTCACGGCACCGGCGGCAAGCCCGGCACCCAGCCGCACATCTGCCCCGAGTGCGAGGGCGCCGGCTTCATCGTGAACTCCTCGGGCGGCGGCTTCTCCATCAACGAGACCTGCCCGCGCTGCGGCGGACGACAGTTGATCTACGACGAGGTGTGCCCGACCTGCCACGGCTCTGGTCGCGGGACCTCGTCGCGCACGATCCAGGCCCGGATCCCCGCCGGTGTGAAGGACGGCCAGCGAATCCGGCTGCGCGGCAAGGGAGGCGCCGGCGAGAACGGCGGCGGCAACGGCGACCTGTTCGTGACCGTCAAGGTCACTCCGCACCGGCTCTTCGGCCGCAAGGGCGACAACCTCACCCTCGACGTACCGGTCTCGTTCGACGAGGTCGCGCTGGGTGCCGAGATCAAGATCCCAACCCTCGGCGGCACGCCGGTGACCCTGAAGGTGCCCGCCGGCACCCCCCACGGCCGCACCTTCCGGGTGCGCGGCCGCGGCGCCACCAAGAAGGACGGCACCAAGGGCGACCTGCTCGCCACCGTGCAGGTGCAGGTGCCCGCCCGTCTGAACGACGCGGCGCGCGAGGCGATCGCGGGCTACCGCGCCGCGGGGGTCGACGGCACCCTGCGCGCCAACCTGTTCACGAAGGCCGACGATGCCTCGGCGTGAGCCGCGGGTGCCCACGTCCGACGCCGCGGTCTACGTCATCTCGGTCGCTGCCGAGCTGTCGGGGCTGCACCCCCAGACCCTGCGTTCCTACGAGCGGATGGGCCTGATCATGCCCGGTCGCACGGGGGGCGGCGGGCGGCGCTACAGCCACCGCGACATCGAGCTGCTGCGCGAGATCGCCACCTTGACCGCCGGTGGGGTCGGCATCGAGGGCGTACGCCGCATCCTCGAGCTCGAGCACCGGGTGGCGGCGCTGCAGTCGCGCAACGCCGAGCTGGCCGCCGAGCTGGCTGCGACCCGCGACACGCTCCGCGCCGCGGTGACCACACGGCGTACCGACCCCAACAAGCTGCCGGTCCTGCGCCGGCCGGACGCCCCGTCGTCGGTGGTGGTCTGGCGGCGGTCGCGCGACTGAGCCCCGGTCGGGCAGCCCGATCGGGCTATGGACGGTGCCCGGCTGCGCCCCTAGCCTGACAGCGGCTCTCGGCCCGAGCGGAGGTTCGGCCATGGTGCGAACGCGTGCTGTCCTGTCGTCCTTGGCGGTCCTGGTCGCCGCCGTCGTCCCGGCCGGCATCTCGGCGGCATCCTCCGGCGGGTCGGCGCGACCGGGTGCGGTGCCGCAGGCGTCCCGAGTCCCGGCCGTCGCGCACGGAGACCGCGACCACAACCGGGTCGACGACCTGCTCCAAGGTCGGCTCGACCGGGCACGGGCCGACGCGCAGCTCGCGGTCATCGTCACCGGCGTCTCTGTGGGCAGGGCCGAGCGTGCCGTGGGTCGTGTCCTCGTGCGCCACCGGCTTCCGCTGATCGGTGGGTTCTCGGCCACGATGACCGCGGGACAGGCGCGCGCTCTCGCCCGGCAGCCCGGCGTACGCCGGATCGAGCCGGTCACCACCGTGCACGCTCTCGACGACGGCACCAACCGTGACTTCGGCGCCGCCGCGGTACCGAGCGACCACGTCGGCGTGGACGGGCACGGGGTCGGGCTCTGCGTGGTCGACACCGGGGTCGATCCGAACCACGAGCAGATCGCGCCGCGTACGGTCACGTTCAAGGACTTCATCAACGGTCGGACCACGGCGTACGACGACCAGGGCCACGGCACGCACGTGACGAGCATCGCCGCAGGCGACGGCGTCGGCGGGTCGAACGCCGCGACGTTCCGTGGTGTCGCTCCGGGTGCGAGCCTCTACGCCGCGAAGGTCCTCGACTCCTCGGGCAACGGTCCCAACGACGTCGTCGCCGCGGGTGTCCAGTGGTGTGCCGGACAGCCGGGCGTCGGCGTCATCTCCATGTCGCTGGGTGACACAGCAGGCGGGGACGGCACGGACGCGGTGAGCCTCGCGGTGGACGCCGCCGTGGCTGCCGGCGACGTCGTCGCGGTCGCCGCCGGCAACAGCGGCGACCAGCCCGGCACGATCAACGCGCCGGGCACCGCGACGGGCGCGATCACCGTCGGAGCGGTCTCGGACTGGTCGAGCCCGGTGGGCACGGACCGGCACGACGACGGGATCTGGCTCGCCGCCTTCTCCAGCCGCGGACCCACGGTCGACGGCCGGACCAAGCCGGACCTCGTCGCTCCGGGCATGACCGTCCGAGCCGCGCAGGCCGGGACCAC
This sequence comes from Nocardioides sp., assembly GCA_025924815.1. Lineage (GTDB taxonomy): Bacteria > Actinomycetota > Actinomycetes > Propionibacteriales > Nocardioidaceae > Nocardioides. The sequence goes on along the minus strand of JAICHQ010000009.1, from coordinate 58,983 downwards.
GAGCGGCTACGTCACCCTCAGCGGCACGTCCATGGCCGCGCCGTACGTCGCGGGAGCGGCCGTGCTCGCCCGTGAGGTCGCCCCCGCTGACACTCCCGCGCAGATCCGCTCGGCCCTGACCTCGACCGTGGTCGACGTGGGGGCTCCCGGGAAGGACAACGAGTACGGCGCGGGCCTGGTCGACGTCCGCGCCCTGGTCAGCAGCCTCTCGGGGGACTCTCCGGTGCTGACCACGGCCTTCCCGCAGCAGAGCCACACGGTGGTCACGGTCCCGGCGAACGGTGCGGTCGACCTCCCGATCGACGTGCCGAGCGACGGGGTGGGGGTGCCGATCGGGGTCACCGCGACCATCGCCGGCTCGGCGATCTGCTACTTCGGCTGCCTGTACGTCGAGTGGTCACCGGACATCGACGTCCAGCTCAGGTCGCCGGCGGGCACGGTCGTGGCCGACAGCCAGTGCGCTCTGGACGGCCTCTCGTGTGTGACCGGGCGCCAGGAGACGATCGGATACACCCCGACCGTGGCCGGAACGTACACGCTGCACGTCTACGCGTTCACCGGCTCCCCCAACAACGGCCAGGGAGGCACCGTCTCGGTCGACGTCTCCCGCGGGCCGAGTGGCGCGTCCGTGCCGCCACCCCCACCGCCGACGAACCAGCCGCCCGTCGCCGATGCCGGTCCGGACCAGCGGGTCGTGGTGAACAAGAAGACCGGGCTCGGCACGTTCACCCTCGACGGCAGGGGCTCCTCCGACCCCGACGGCACGCTCACGTCGTACACCTGGAGCCTGGGCGCAGTCACGGTGGGCTCGGGACCGACGCTCACGCTGAAGAGGGGGCTCGGGAGCTACACGTTCGCCCTCACCGTGACCGACAACGGCGGTCTGACGGCGAGCGACACCGTGACCGTCTCGGTGGTGAAGCGGCGCTGACTGCTCCGGCGGTGGCGGAGGACCTGGGGCGCGCTGGGGGCCGAAGGGCCAGATTTCCAGAGTTGAGGGGAATCGACTCAACTTCTGGATCGTTGGGTCTGATGAGGGCCACAGTGGGCCCAGGACCTGACCCAGTGAAGGAACCAGATGAGCCAGTTCGGGGCCGAGAAGTTCACCACGCGCAGCCGTGAGGCGATCGAGACCGCCCAGCTCGCCGCGACCACGGCGGGCAACACCCAGACCGAGCCGGTGCACCTGCTCGCCGCCCTGCTCCGCGACGCCGACGGTACGGCGCGCCAGCTGGTCGGCAGGGCCGGCACCGACCCTGCGTCCCTGGCCGCCCAGGCCGAGGGCGCGGTGCAGGCGCTGCCGAAGGCGAGCGGCGCGACCGTGGCCCAGCCGGCCGCCTCCGCGGCGCTGACCCGTGTCCTCGCCGGAGCGCTCGACCTGGCCGCGTCGATGAAGGACGAGTACGTCGCCACCGAGCACCTGCTGGTCGGCCTGGCGACGGTGGAGTCCACCGCCCAGAGGCTGCTGACCGATGCGGGGCTGACGGCCGACGGTCTCCGGGAGGGACTGACCGCGTTGCGCGGCAATCGACGGGTCACGAGCCCGGAGGCGGAGTCGACGTACGAGAGCCTGGAGAAGTTCTCCGTCGACCTCACCCGGGCGGCCGAGGAGGGCAAGCTCGACCCGGTGATCGGGCGCGACTCCGAGATCCGGCGCGTGATCCAGGTGCTGTCCCGCCGTACCAAGAACAATCCCGTCCTGATCGGTGACCCAGGCGTCGGCAAGACCGCCGTCGTCGAGGGGCTCGCCCAGCGGATCGTCGCCGGCGACGTGCCTGACTCGCTCAAGGGCCGCCGGCTGCTCTCGCTCGACCTGGCCGCGATGGTAGCGGGTGCGAAGTATCGCGGCGAGTTCGAGGAGCGGCTCAAGGCCGTGCTGGAGGAGATCAAGGACTCCGGCGGCCAGGTGATCACGTTCATCGACGAGCTCCACACCGTGGTGGGGGCGGGCGCCGGCGGCGACTCCGCGATGGACGCCGGCAACATGCTGAAGCCGATGCTGGCGCGCGGCGAGCTGCGGATGATCGGCGCGACGACGCTCGACGAGTACCGCGAGCGGATCGAGAAGGACCCTGCGCTGGAGCGCCGCTTCCAGCAGGTCTTCGTCGGCGAGCCCTCGGTCGAGGACACGATCCAGATCCTGCGCGGCATCCAGGAGAAGTACGAGGCGCACCACGGCGTGCGGATCACTGACGCCGCACTCGTCGCTGCCGCGACCCTCAGCGACCGCTACATCACCGGCCGGCAGCTGCCCGACAAGGCGATCGACCTGATCGACGAGTCGGCCTCGCGGCTGCGGATGGAGATCGAGTCGTCGCCGGAGGAGATCGACCAGCTGCGGCGTACCGTCGACCGGCTGAAGATGGAGGAGTTCGCGCTCGACAAGGAGACCGACGCGGCCTCGAAGGAGCGTCTCGAGAAGCTGCGCGCCGACCTGGCCGACTCCGAGGAGCAGCTGCGCGGGCTCGAGGCGCGATGGGAGCAGGAGAAGGCATCGCTCGAGGGCGAGGGCGAGATCCGGCGGGCGCTCGACCAGCTGCGGATCGAGGCGGACAAGCTGCTGCGCGAGGGCAACCTCGAGGCCGCCTCCAAGATCCGCTACGAGTCGATCCCGCAGCTGGAGACGAAGCTGGCGGCTGTCGAGGCGTCCGAGCGCAACGAGCTCGAGCCGCTGGTCGGCGAGGAGGTCGGGGCCGAGCAGATCGCCGAGGTCGTCGAGGCCTGGACCGGCATCCCGACCGGCAAGCTCCTGCAGGGTGAGACCGCGAAGCTGCTCGAGATGGAGGACGTGATCGGGCACCGCCTGATCGGTCAGCAAGAGGCCGTGCGTGCGGTGAGTGACGCCGTACGCCGGTCGCGCGCGGGCATCTCCGACCCGAATCGGCCGACGGGGTCGTTCCTGTTCCTCGGCCCGACCGGCACCGGCAAGACCGAGCTGGCGAAGTCGCTGGCGGAGTTCCTGTTCGACGACGAGCGGGCGATCGTCCGCATCGACATGAGCGAGTACTCAGAGAAGCACTCCGTCGCGCGCCTGGTCGGTGCGCCTCCTGGCTATGTCGGGTACGACGAGGGCGGTCAGCTCACCGAGGCCGTCCGGCGGCGCCCGTACTCGGTCGTCCTCCTCGACGAGGTGGAGAAGGCCCACCCCGAGGTGTTCGACATCTTGCTGCAGGTGCTCGACGACGGACGTCTCACCGACGGCCAGGGCCGCACCGTCGACTTCCGCAACACCCTGCTGATCCTGACCTCCAACCTGGGCTCGACCTACCTGGTCGATCCGACGCTCGACCCCGCGGCCAAGCGTGAGTCGGTGATGTCGGTGGTGCGGGCCAGCTTCAAGCCCGAGTTCCTCAACCGGCTCGACGAGGTCGTCGTCTTCGAGGCACTCACACGAGACGAGCTCGCCCACATCGTCGACCTCCAGCTGACCCTGCTCGAGAAGCGGCTGGCCGTTCGGCGGATCACGATCGACGTCACCGACGCCGCCCGCGCCTGGCTCGCCGAGACCGGCTACGACCCGGCGTACGGCGCCCGCCCGCTGCGGCGGCTGATCCAGTCCGCGATCGGCGACCGGCTCGCCCGGCTGCTGATCAGCGGCGAGGTGGCCGACGGGGGGAAGGTGACCGTCGACGTCCACGACGGTGAGCTGACCCTCACCGCCGCCTGACCGCTCGCCGGGTCGGCGCGAGATGGCATCCCCTGAACGGTGGGTGTCGCGAGACACCGGGATGAGCGACCGGACGGAATCGGAAGACTCCTGAGCGCGGAGAACCGCCGCTCATGGGCGGCGGTTCGACTCGTGCTCGGACCGAAGGCTCGGGACCCTCACAAGTCGATAGCGAGCGGATGGTGGGGCTCGTAGACCCCTACGTCCCCGCCGCCCGGCATCCGGAAGCGGGTCACCCGTCCCCACCGCTCTTCGGAAACGTCGTGGGTGAAATTCACGCCCTTGGCCCGCAACTCGCTCATCGTGGCTTCCAGGTCGTCGCACAAGAAGTACAGCTCACAATCGCCGGGATCATCGGAGGGGTGCACAGCCAGCTCCGCGGGCGGCACTTTGAAGATCAGCCAGCCATCGCCGGCGTCGACATGCAGTTGTCCCAGAACGTCAGCAAAGAACGCGCGGTCGGCTTCCGCGTCACTGCTGTACACGACGAGGTGGCTGCCGATGATCACGTGTTGAGATTAGCGGCGGAGTGGCGTGTTCCACGTGCGCAGGTCCGGCTCAGCACAGCGGGCCGCATGGTGGGCTACTCCTCGATGGACCTCGCCCAGAGGTTGATGCCGGACTCCACGGCGTAGCGGTCGATCTCGGCCAGCTCGTCATCGGTCAGCGGGGGAGACGAGAGGGCGTCCAGGTTGGTGTCGAGCTGCTCGACGCTCGAGGCGCCGATCACCGCCGAGGTCACCCGCGGGTCGCGCAGCGCCCACTGCAGGGCGAGCTGTGCGAGCTTCTGCCCACGCCGCTGGGCGATGTCGTCGAGGGACCGCACCCGGTCCAGGACGCTCTCGTCGAGGCCGGCGATGGTCGAGTCCGACCGAGCGGCGCGCGAGTCGTCCGGCACGCCGTCGAGGTACCGGTCGGTCAACAGTCCCTGGGCCAGCGCGCTGAAGACGATGCAGCCCATGCCCTGCTCCTCGGTCGCCTCGAGCAGGTCCTTCTCGATCCAGCGGTTGAGCATCGAGTACGACGGCTGGTGGATCAGCAGCGGAGTCCCCAGCTCCCGGGCGATCGTCGCGGCCTCACGGGTCTTCGGGGCCGAGTACGACGAGATCCCGGCGTACAGCGCCCGTCCGGAGCGGACAGCGGTGTCGAGCGCCCCGATCGTCTCCTCGAGCGGCGTGTCCGGGTCGAACCGGTGGCTGTAGAAGATGTCGACGTACGCCAGGCCCATCCGCGCGAGCGACTGGTCGAGCGACGCCAGCAGGTACTTCCGTGATCCGCCGCCCTGGCCGTAGGGGCCGGCCCACATGTCGTAGCCGGCCTTGGTGGAGATGACCAGCTCGTCGCGGTACGGCGCGAAGTCCTCGCGCATCCAGCGGCCGAAGTTCTCCTCGGCCCGGCCGTACGGCGGCCCGTAGTTGTTGGCGAGGTCGAAGTGCGTCACGCCACGGTCGAAGGCGCGGCGCAGGATCGCGCGCTGGGACTCCTCGGGGCGGTCGTCCCCGAAGTTCTGCCACAGGCCCAGCGACAGCGGCGGGAGCTGGAGCCCGCTGCGGCCGGTGTGGCGGTAGTCCGTGCTGTCGTACCGGGTGTCGGCTGCCTGGTAGCTCATGGCTGCCATCCTGCCGTGCCCGCGAGAATGCCGATCCCCACAGGTCCCCGTGATGCAATGGAGCGCGTGAGCGAGACCGAGCCGAGGAGCGACCGCCCGGGCCAGGTGACCGTGGCCTGCGTCATGGTGATGGCCGGGTCGGTGTTCGTCGTCCTGATGGTCTGGGACCGCATCACCGCCCTGCAGTCGCTGGCGACCCGGGAGTCGCTGAACGGCTTCCTCGCCGACGCGTCCCTCGGGGACGGCGTCACGCTGGCGGGGCTGATCACCGCGGTCCGGGTGCTGTCGCTGGTCGCCGCCGTGTGCGCCACGGCGATGGGCATCCTCGGGGCGGAGGCGCTGAAGGGCAACCGCACGGGCCGCCTGGTGATGACGGTGCTCGCCGCGCCGCTCCTGCTCTGCGCACTCGCCACCGACGCGATGCTGTCGTCGGGCCTGGGGGTGCTGGCCGCCGGCATCGGGGCCGCGGTCGCGACCTTGTGGTTCGGGCCGGGTCGCCACTTCTTCGACGGCGTGCCCCGACCGGCCGGGCCACCCACCGATCCCGGCCCCGCTCGCCGGACCCCGGCCACGGACCGGCCGCCGCTCGGTCAGGCGCCGCCGGCCAACCCGGGCTGGCCCCCGCAGCCCGGTCCCCAGGGCGGCGTCCCCCTGGGCTGGGTGCCCCCGCCCACCTCGGCTTACGACGTGCACGGGCGGGGTCCGTCACCCGCCGGCCGACGCCCGCTCGCCCTGACCTGGGCGTGCGTGGTGACCTGGGCGTTCTGCTCGGTGACCCTGCTGCTGGTGACGGGGTCGATCGCCGTGCTCGCCGCCGACTCCGCGACCGTGCTCACCCGGATGCACGAGCAGAACCCGCAGCTGGCCGAGCGTGGCATCAGCGACCACGACCTGCTCGTGATCGGCTACACCATGTGCGCGGTGGTGCTGGCGTGGGCGCTGGTGGCGATCGCCGTGGCCGTCGTGCTGTACCGCCGGCGTCGCTGGGCGTGGTACGCGCTGCTGGTCTCCAGCATCGGGGTCGCCGGCCTCTCCATGGTCGCGGTCCTCGGCTCGCTGGTGCTGCTGGTGCCGCTCGCGGCCGCGGTCGCGACGATCGTGTGCCTGATCCGGCCCGAGGTGAAGGCTTGGGTGTTCAGCGTCTGAGATCGCCCGCGGCCAGTCGGGCCAGCGCCTCCTCGATCACCGCGGACTCCTTGCAGAACGCCCACCGCACCAGCTGGTCGCCGACGTCGCTGTCGTGGAAGGGCTGTGCCGGGATCGCGACGACGCCGGCCCGTTCGGGCAGGGCCAGGCAGAACTCCATGCCGTTCTCCCACCCCAGGGACGTGATGTCGGCGAGCGCGAAGTAGGTGCCCTCGGGACGACGTACGTCGAGCCCGAGCCGGGTCAGCCCGTCGCAGAGCAGGTCACGTCGCGCCCTCAGGTCCCGGGCGAGGTCGCGCGGCCAGTCGGGCTCGTCGTCCAGGGCAGCCGCGATGCCGTGCTGGAGCGGCCTGCCGGAGGTGAAGGTCAGCCATTGCTTGGCCGAGAGGACGGCCCCGACCAGGTCGTCGGGCCCTGTCGCCCAGCCGACCTTCCAGCCCGTGACGCTGTAGGACTTCCCGGCGCTGGACAGGGTCAACGTCCGCTCGAACATCCCGGGTAGCGTCGAGATCGGGAGGTGGGAGTGGGCGCCGGTGTCGTCGGCGAAGGTCAGGTGCTCGTACACCTCGTCGGTGATCACGGTCAGGTCGTGCTCGATCGCCACGTCCGCGACGCCCTGGAGCTCGGCCGGGGTCAGGACCGTGCCCGTGGGGTTGTGCGGGGAGTTCAGCAGCACGAAGCGGGTGCGCGGCCCGACGGCGGCGCGCAGCTCGTCCACGTCGAGACGGAAGTCTGGAGCCCGCAGGGTGACCGGACGGCGTACGCCGCCGCACATCTGGATCATCGCGACATAGGAGTCGTAGTAGGGCTCGAGGACGACGACCTCGTCGCCGGGGTCGACCAGGCCGAGCAGGGCAGCGGCGACTCCCTCGGTGCAGCCGGTCGTCACCACGACCTGCCGGTCGGGGTCGAGCTCGAGGCCGTAGTGGCGCTGCTGGTGCCGGGCGATCGCCTGCCGGAGCATCGGGACGCCGGGCCCGGGGGCGTACTGGTTGAAGCCCGAGTGCATCGCCCGCTCGGCCGCCGCCAGCACCGACGCCGGGCCGTCGGCGTCGGGGAACCCCTGACCCAGGTTGACCGCGCCGGTGCGCACTGCCAGTGCCGACATCGTGGTGAAGATCGTCGGCGGGATCCCGTCGAGGCGGTGGGCGGGTGTCATCTCGTGCTCAGGCCTGGGTGGTCTGCCAGGCCATGAGCAGCTCCTGCTCGCGCTCCGGCGACATCCCCCACTGCTCGCTGACGGCCTGGTCGGGGTTCGCCTCGGCCCAGGCGAGGGTGTCACGCACCGTCTCCGCGAAGGGCCGGTAGGTGAGCCCGGCGACCTGGGCCTTGTCGGTGGCCATGGCCAGCGACCACTCGACGCCGCCCTCGGTCCACAGCGGCAGCTGGAGCCCGTCGACCCCCTGCTCGACCAGCCAGTCGCCGTCGACCGGCACGAGCCGGGCGTCGCTCGGCACCGCCTCGAGGGTCTCGTCGAGGAGGGCGCCGTACGTCGTGTGCGGGTGGGCCGCGGTGAACGTGCCGCCGACTCGCTGCTCGGCCAGGCGGACGGTCCAGGAGCCCAGGTCGCGGGCGTCGATGTACTGCATGGGGGCCTCGGCAGGCCCGGGCGCGATGATGTTGCCACCCCGGGCGGCACGCAGCACCCACCACGGGTAGCGCGCGGTCATGTCGCGCGGCCCCACGACGTACGTCGGGCGGATGATCGCCAGCGCGTCCGCGGGGTACAGCTCGGTGGCGACGTTCTCGCAGGTCACCTTGAGCGGGCCGTAGGTCTCGTTCGTGACCTCGGTCGCGTCTTCGGGTGCGGGTGCGAAGAGCGGCGAGTCCTCGCTCGCTCCCGGGCCGTCCGGCTCCTGGTACACCGAGACCGTCGAGACAAACAGGTGGTGGCCGCCGCGATCTCCGAGCGCCTCGTGCAGGGAGCGGACCTGACCCGGCACGTAGGCGCAGACGTCGATCGTCGCGTCGAAGTCGAGCCCGGCGAGGACCGAGAGGTCGCCGTCGCGGTCGGCCAACAGGTGCGTGGCGGCTGGAAGCTCGTCGGTCGCGGTGCGGTGGAGGAGGCTGACGTCGTGCCCGGAGTCGAGCGCGGCCTCCGCCATCGCATGTCCGACGAACCGGGTGCCACCGATGATCAGGATCCGCATGCTGCGACAGTAGCCACATGGCAGCTCAGGACGGATCAGCGCTCGCCCGCGACGTCGACGCCCGGTGCCGGCTCACCGGCGAGTTCACCCTGCGATCCGGGCAGCTCGCGACCGAGTACTTCGACAAGTACCTCTTCGAGACCGATCCCGACCTCCTCGCCCGGGTCACCTCGGCCATGGTGCCCCTGGTCCCAGAGGCCACCGACCTCCTCGGCGGGCTCGAGATGGGCGGCATCCCGATCGTCACCGTGCTGAGCGCCCAGAGCCGGCTGCCGGCTCTGTTCGTCCGCAAGAAGGCGAAGACCTACGGCACGTGCAAGCTCGCCGAGGGGCCCGACGTCGCCGGCCGGCGTGTCACCCTGATCGAGGACGTCATCACCACCGGTGGCGCGGTCCGGGACGCGACCGTGGCCCTGCGCGCGGCCGGCGCGGTCGTCGAGACGGTGGTCTGCGCGATCGACCGGTCGCCCGGCACCGACAACCCGCTCGCGGACGCGGGGCTGGAGATCCGCTCGGTCCTCACCAAGGCCGATCTGGACGCCGTCCGCGGATAGGCCCGGTCGGCGCGCGAGCCGACCGGTCCTCGCTGCGGTCAGCCGGTGGCCTGCTCCTCGCGGTTGCGCCACCACTCGTAGGCGATGGGGATCACCGTGAGCACGAGCAGAGCGAGGATCAGGTAGTCGATGTTGTTGGCCACCCACGGGAACGTCTGGCCCAGGAAGTAGCCGGCACACATGATGCTGAGCACCCACAGCAGAGCCCCGATGGCGCTCCACAGCCAGAACTTCAGCCGGTTCATCTCGCTGACCCCGGCCACCAGGGTGACGTAGGTACGGACGAACGGCACGAACCGGCCGATCACCAGCGCCTGGCTGCCGTGCTCGTCGAAGAAGTCGACGGTGCGGTCGAGGTACTTCTTCTTGATCACCCTGCCGTCGTGCTTGCGTACGGGAGGCCCGATCGCTCGGCCGAGCTCGTAGCCCGCGACGTTGCCCAGGAACGCCGCTGTGACGAAGGCCAGACAGCCGAGCACCAGCCCGAGCAGGTTGGGCCCGTTGCCGATGTCGAGCTGGTCGGTGGCCAGGAAGATCCCGACCGAGACCAGCAGCGTGTCACCGGGCAGGAACGGGAAGAGCAGGCCGCACTCGATGAAGACGATGACCAGGCTGATCAGGATGAACTCCGACCCGAAATGGTCCAGGAGCCACTTCGGCTCCATCCACGGGATGCCGAAGAGAAAGGGGTACAGGCCGGTCACCGGGCGAGCCTATCCAGTGGGTGGAGCGATCAGAGAACTCCTGAGGACCGTGGCGTGGACTAGCGTCGCGAACATGGATCACCCGTTGCGCGGGCCGTTCGTGGATGCCGTCGACGTGGCCCCCGCGCTGGTCCTGAACGCCGACGACGAGCGTGCGCCGTACGACCCGATGCCCTACGGGCCCGACGAGGTCGGCGTCGGACCGTGGCCCGGGGAGTGGCCGGTCGGTGAGCAGTACGACCCGGAGCTGCTCGCCGAGGGCGACCGGCGCAACGTCGTCGACCGCTACCGCTACTGGCGGCTGGAGGCGATCGTCGCCGACCTCGACACCCGGCGACACGACTTCCACGTGGCGATCGAGAACTGGCGACACGACTTCAACATCGGCACGATCGTCCGCTCCGCCAACGCGTTCCTCGCCGCTGAGGTGCACATCGTCGGCAACCGCAGGTGGAACCGCCGTGGCGCGATGGTCACCGATCGCTACCAGCACCTGCGGCACCATCACACGACGGCCGACCTGGCGGCGTACCTGCGCGACCACCCCGGCGGCCCCGTGACCCTGCTCGGGATCGACAACCTGCCGGGCTCGGACCACCTGGAGACCATGGTGATGCCGCGGCGCGCGTGCTTCCTGTTCGGGCAGGAGGGCCCGGGCCTGTCGGCGTCGGCGCGCGAGGCGTGCGACGGCACGTTCTCGATCGCGCAGTTCGGCTCGACCCGGTCGATCAACGCCTCGGCCGCGGCTGCGATCGCCATGCACGCGTGGATCCGCGCCCACGCCGACCTCGGGCACGAGTCGGCCTGGCGCGGCTGACCCGGGCGGTCCCCGAGATCGTCATGGGTCCCCCTCTGCGGTCGGAGGCCGGGGGGCGGCTGCGGAGCCTGCCACTAGGGTGGAGGCGCTGGAAGTCCGCGTCACGAGGAGTCACCCGATGCCTGTCGCCACCCCCGAGATCTACGCGCAGATGCTCGACACCGCGAAGGAGAAGCGGTTCGCGTTCCCGGCGATCAACGTGTCGTCGTCGCAGACCCTCAACGCGGCACTCCAGGGCTTCGCCGAGGCGGGGTCCGACGGGATCATCCAGATCTCCACCGGAGGGGCCGAGTACCTCTCGGGTCCGTCGGTGAAGAACATGGTCAGCGGCTCGGTCGCGTTCGCGGCGTACGCCGTCGAGGTGGCCAAGAACTACCCGGTCCACGTCGCCCTCCACACCGATCACTGCCCGAAGGACAAGCTCGACGGCTTCGTCCGGCCGCTGCTCGACCTCAGCGCGGAACGAGTGGCCCGTGGCGAGGCGCCGCTGTTCCAGTCGCACATGTGGGACGGGTCCGCCGTACCGCTGGAGGAGAACCTCCAGATCGCCCAGGAGCTGCTCGCCAAGTGTGCGGCCGCCCACATCGTGCTCGAGGTCGAGATCGGCGTCGTCGGCGGTGAGGAGGACGGCGTGGAGGGAGCGATGGACGACAAGCTCTACACGACCCCTCAGGACGCGCTCGACACGGTGGAGGCGCTCGGGCTCGGCGACAAGGGGCGCTACCTGACCGCACTCACCTTCGGCAACGTCCACGGCGTCTACAAGCCGGGCAACGTCAAGCTGCGCCCGGAGATCCTGAAGAAGGCCCAGGACGCGATCATCGAGAAGTACGGCACCCATGCCGGCTTCGGGCCCGGCTCGCTGCCGCTCGACCTGGTCTTCCACGGCGGCTCCGGCTCCTCGGAGCAGGAGATCGCCGACGCCGTGTCGTACGGCGTGGTGAAGATGAACGTCGACACCGACACCCAGTACGCCTTCACCCGTCCGGTCGCCGACCACATGCTCCGCCACTACGACGGCGTCTTGAAGATCGACGGCAACGTGGGTGAGAAGAAGGTCTACGACCCGCGCGCGTGGGGCAAGGCTGCCGAGGCCGGCATGGCCGCCCGCGTCGTCGAGGCGTGCGGCAACCTCAGCTCCACCGGTCAGACCCTCGGCTGACGTTGCAGGGTCTGGATCAGTCGAGGGCCGGGGTCGGGACTTCGGCGGGGATGGCCACCGGCGCCTTCTCGCGAGTCGCCAGGTGGCGGGGCAGCTGGAAGAACAGCACCGAGACCAGGCCCAGGACCAGCACCAGCCCCGGGAGCAGCAACGCGTCGGACATGGCCTGGCTGAAGGGGTCCCGGACGGCGGCCGGGAGCTGCTGGAGCGCGCCCTCCGGCTCGGCGCCGCCGGACAGGCCGTGGGCCGCGATCCGGCTGTCGATGATCACGGCGATCGCGGCGGAGCCGAGCACCGCCCCGACCTGACGCGTCGCGTTGTAGATGCCGGACCCGGCGCCGGCCAGCTGCATCGGCAGGTTGCGGGTGGCGGTCGCGGCCAGTGGTGCCCAGATGGGCGCCATCCCGATGCCCAGCAGCGCGAACGCGGCGAGGATCGGCCACAGCGCGCCGTCGGCGGTGAGCACGCGCGAGAGCATGAAGATCGCCAGCGCCGTGATCGCGAAGCCGGCGCCCGTGAGCGTCCGCGGGTGCACCTTGTCGGTGAAGCGACCCACGACCGGCGCCAGGATGATCGACAGCACCGCCATCGGGACGAAGAGCAGCGCCGACTGCAAAGGGGAGTATCCGCGGACGAGCTGGGCGTAGAGCATCGTCGGGAAGCCCATCGCGGTCGCGGTGAACGACATCGCCGAGATCGCGAAGTTGGAGATCGAGAAGTTGCGGTCGGCGAACAGGCTGAGCGGCACCAGCGGCTCACGCCGGTTGGCGCGCTGCCAGAGGACGAACACCGCGAAGACGACCAGGCCGCCGATGATCGAGGTCAGGACCCAGGCGTTCCAGTGGTACTTGTGGCCCTGCTGGATCCCGAACACCAGCAGGAACATCCCGATGCCGCTGAGAGCGACGCCCAGCCAGTCGAACCTGTGCGTGTGGGTCGTCAGCGTGGGCACCAGCCGGACCGCCAGCAGGAAGCCGATCACTCCGACCGGGACGTTGATGAAGAAGATCCACTCCCAGCCGAACGCGTCGACCAGCACGCCACCCAGGATCGGGCCGATCAGCATCGCAACACCCGCGGTGGCACCCCACAGCGCCATCGCCTGGCCGCGCTTGTCCGCGGGGAAGATGCGCGTGATCACCGCCATCGTCTGCGGTGTGAGCATCGCCGCGCCGAGGCCCTGGAAGACCCGGGCGATGATCAGCATCTCGATGCTCGTGGTCAGCCCGCACCACAGCGACGCCAGCGTGAAGACCGTCAGGCCGATCAGGTAGAGCTTCTTCGGCCCGAAGCGGTCGCCGAGCCGGCCGGTGATCAGCACCGGGACGGCGTAGGCCAGCAGGTAGGCGCTGGTCACCCAGACCACGCTGTTCACGTCGGCGTGCAGGTCGGAGATGATCGCCGGCGTCGCCACGGTCACGATGGTCGTGTCGACGAGGATCATGAAGAAGCCGAGACACAGCGCGAGCAGCGCCGGCCAGGGGCGGACGTCGGGGGAGATCGCGCCGGGCGCGGAGGTCTGCTGAGCCACGACAGCAGTGAACAGCTCGCCACCGACATTGATTCCGTCGATCCAGGGTGGTCTGGTCCGGTCTGGCAGGGTGGCGGCATGAGCCACGTAGATCTGATGGCCGGACCGCCGCCGACGCACCTGCCGGACGACCCCGCCGAGATCGAGCTCGAGCACGGCGACGCCCCGGCCGACGTCGTACGCCGCCACCCGTCGTCGCCGTTCGTCTGGGCCGCCCTCGCGGAGCAGGCGCGTGACCAGGGAGCCGACGACGTGACCGTCTACGCCTACGCGCGGGTCGGCTATCACCGCAGCCTCGACCTGCTGCGTCGCAACGGCTGGAAGGGGCACGGCCCGGTGCCGTGGGAACACGAGCCAAACCGGGGCTTCCTGCGCTGCCTGGCGCTGCTCGCGCTCTCCGCGCGCGCGATCGGCGAGGACGACGAGTGGCAGCGCTGCGCGGAGTTCCTGCGCGACTCGAGCCCGGCCGCCGCCGACGCCCTGCTGGGCTAGGCACCCAACAACGCCCGCACCCGCTCGGCCCCGAGCGCCACGATCAACGTCGGGAGGCGCGGGCCCCGATCGGCGTCGACGAGAAGGTGGTAGAGCAGCCGGAAGAGCTCCTTCTGGTCGGCCTTCACCTCGTCGGTGGGCTTCGCGTCCAGCGGCATCCCGCGCGCCAGCTTGGGGACGCCGTAGACCAGTGTCGTCACCGCGTCGAGCTCGGGTTCGCCTTGCAGCCCCTGCAGGAGCAGCGAGAGCCAGGTGCGCTCCTGGGCCGAGAGCGCCTCGATCGCCGCGAGGTCGGGCTGCGACCGTACGGTCGTGCGGTCGCCGGCCGGCACGAACTCCTCGGTCCACGCCATCGCCCGCGACAGCCGAGGCTCGAGCTGGGCGACGGCGTCGTGGGGATGACCCATCGTGGCGACGATCCGGCTGATCTGCTGGGCGTCACCGGCGGTGACGTCGGCGACCGAGGACAGCATGCGGAACGGGACGACGACCTCGGGCGAGGGCAGCCGGCCGGCCGTGACCGTCGCGGACGCCCGCTCGAAGGCCAGGACCTGGACGTCGCGCTTGGCGGGGTCGGCGGCCTTGCGGGCCAGCGCGTCCCACTCGTCGTACAGCCGCACCACCTCGGGTCCGAAGTCGATGTCGAACGTCTGCTTCGGCTGCCGGCGGACGTAGAGCCAGCGCAGGATGCCCGGCTCGAGCACCCGCAGGGCGTCCTGGGCGGTCGGGGCGCCGCCCGCGGACGACGACATCTTCTGGACGCCGGCGAACCCGACGAAGCCGTAGCCGAACCACGCCGGGCGGGGGTAGTCCCAGACCGACTCGACCAGCTCGTGACCTACCGTGAACGACGAGCCCGGCGTCGCGTGGTCCATCCCCGCCGGCTCGAAGTCGACGTTCTCGAACGCCCAGCGCATCGGCCAGTCGGCCTTCCAGACCAGCTTGACCTCGTCCTGCGATGCAAGGTCGGTGGTGCCGTGGTAGTCGCAGACCGAGCAGGTGTAGGCCAGGTCGGTCGTGCCGTCGTCGTACGCGGTGACGGTCGTCGTGTCGCGACCGCAGTCTCGGCAGTAGGGCTTGACCGGGAAGTAGCCCACGCCGCTCTCGGCGGACCCCTCCTCGTCGTTCGCGACCGACTCGGCCAGGGCCTCGGCCTCCTGGGCGGAGTGGTCGCCCGTCTCGTCGCCCGTCTCGTCGCCCGTCTCGTCGCCGGTCCCGGCGGTCGGCGCGACCCGCTTGGTGCGGTACTTGTCGAGCACCGCGTCGATCTCGGCCCGGTGACGCACGGCGCGCAGCACCTCGTCGCGGTAGACCCCCGAGCGGTAGCGCTCGGCCTGGGAGATGGTCTCCACCTCGGCGCCGAGCGCCGCGAACGTCTCGAGCACCGGCTCCTTGAAGTGGGTCGACCAGGAGTCGTGGCAGCCCCACGGGTCCGGCACGGCCACGAGCGGCCGCCCGATGTGGTCGGCGTACGACGGGTCGACGCCGTGCGGGACCCGGCGGAAGCGGTCGTAGTCGTCCCACACGTGCAGGTGGCGTACGGGTACGTCGCGGCGGCGCAGCTCGTCGGCCACGAAGTGAGGCATCAGGAACTCGCGCAGGTTGCCCAGATGGACCCGGCCGGACGGCGAGATCCCCGAGGAGCAGGTGACGGGCCCGGAGGCCCCGGTCTTCTCGTGATGCCGGATCGCGTCGTCGGCGGCGCGAGTCACCCAGTCGTGGGGCTCGCCCTGCGGCGTGGATCGAGACATCGACGGAACTCCTGCTCGGACACGAGGGTGGGCGGCGGACGAGCCGCCACGTTATCGCGGCCACCGAGACGGACGGAGGGCGCCGGCCTCGTGGCCGACGCCCTCGCAACGAGTGGCCGGAGCATCCCCCGATGTGTGCCGGCCGGCAGCGCCACGCGCTGCCCGTCTGTCCCATTCTGTCCATTGGAACGCTCCAACCTGCGGGTCGCCGGAGTCATTGGCACTAAACTGCCAGGAGTGCCACGCAGACGAGCGGTCTCGGTGCTCTCCGCCCTCGGGGTGAGTGAGCAGGACGAGCGTCGCCACCAACAGCTGCTCCCGGTGTCGGGATCGTCGCTGCACGACATCGCTTCGGTCCTGGGCGTGGAGCCGGACCACGTGGGGCCGACGCTGTCCGGCCTGACGTCGCGGGGCATCGTCCGCATCCAGGACGACAGGGTCGTCGTCCTGCGAGCCGAGCAGGCGCTGGCGGTCGCGATCGCCCGCGAGGCGACGGCCGCCGACCTGGCCCGTGAGCGCCTCGACGACCTGGCCGACGCCGTGCCGCTGCTCGTCGCCGCCGGCGCCCGGCCCGCCCCGGGGGCGGTCGACGACGTACGCGCGCTCGACGGCGAGCTCAGCTCGGGCGGTGACGCGCTCGCGCTGCTGACCGACCTGATCGAGCAGAGCCGCGGCGACCTGCTCTTCCTGCGACCCGACGCCTGGCTGATGCCACGCGAGTCGGCGATCGCCCGGGTGGTCGGACGCGCCGTCGACTCCGGACGCCGGTCGCGGGCGGTGTACCCCCACCGAGCCCTGCACGAGGCGCCCGACACCCTGCAGGCGCGTGTCGACGAGGGCGAGGAGATCCGGCTCATCGACGACCTGCCGACGCGGCTGATGGTGATCGGGGTCACCCACGCGGTCGTCCCCGAGCCCCTGGGCTTCGCCGACTCGCCCCGGCTCCTGGTCCGCCAGGGCTCGCTGGTCGCGGCCCTCACGCTCCTGTTCGAGCTGTACTGGGAGAAGGCCGTGCCGGTCTCCGAGCTCTCGGGCGCGCACAGCAACGAGCGCACCTTCCTGCTGCGACAGCTGCAGGCGGGGGTCAAGGACGAGCAGATCTCGCGGACCATGGGGATCAGCCTGCGCACGGTCCGCCGACGCATCGCCGAGCTGATGATCGAGCTCGGCGCCGACACCCGCTTCCAGGCGGGTGCGGAAGCGGCGCGCCGAGGCTGGCTCTGACCGAGCAGAGGCCGGCTCGACCGACCTGGGCCGGAAGGGCCCTACGCCGGCACGATGAAGGAGTACGCCTCCGGCTCGACGTGCCAGCTCCGGTGTCGCTCCGGCCCGCTGATCTCGCCGTCCGCGCTGATCCAGAACGCGTCACCGGAGATCGTCACCTGCGACCCGCGCAGGTACTGCACGTCGTCGCGCTCGTGGTGGCTCCCGCGTCGCAGGCGGAGGGCGTAGCCGAGCTTCGCCCTCGCCCCGATCGCGTGGGAGATCATCACGTCGACCTGCCCGTCCTCGGGGTCGGCCTCGGGGGTCAGCGCGGTGCCGCCGCCGACGTGGGCGCCGTTGCCCACCGCCACCATCAGCACGGGGCTGTCGAGGTCTGTGACCACACGTCCGTCGAGCTCGACGTGCAGGTGCACGCCGGGCGGCTCGAACGCCGCCAGCACCGCACCGATCGGATACCCGAGCTTGCCGAGGTTGACCTTTCCGACGCCCAGCGAGTGGAGCCGCTCCTTCCAGCGCGCACCACGGCGACTGGCCTGTGCGCCGGCGCCGACGTGCACGTTGTTGACCACGACCTCGCCGAGCTCGTCGACGATCAGGTCCATCGGCCGGACCTCGCCGTGCAGGATCAGCCGCGCCGCCTCGTCGAGCTCGAGCGGGATCTCGAGCGTGCGGGCGAAGTCGTTGCCGGTGCCCATCGGGAGCAGGCCGACGACGGCGTGGTCGAGCTCGTGCCGGCGGTAGAGCGCGGCGATGACGGCGTGCAGGCTCCCGTCGCCACCGGCCACGATGATCCGGCGGGATCCCGCGCGCTGGAGAACGCCATCGAGCTCGCCGGGCTGCGACGTGGCCTGGAGGTCGACCGAGCACGACTCCCGCAGGATGTCGAGGGCGGCCCGCAGCTCCTCGTCGTCGCCTGTCCCCGCGTCGTCGTTGGTGATCACGAGGAGGGGTTCCACGGGCCGGAACCCTAGCCGAGACCGGACCGAGCGGCACTCCCCCCGTGGGGTATGGTCGCCCCGCCCGAGCGGCCCTTGTCGGGGCCGGTCCACCGTGCCCGAGCCGTCCCCGAGCAGGAGGTCCGATGCCCGCGATCGTGGTGCTCGGAGCCCAATGGGGCGACGAGGGCAAGGGGAAGGCCACCGATCTCCTCGCCACCACCGAGCAGATCGACTACGTCGTCCGCACCAGCGGCGGGCACAACGCCGGTCACACGATCGTGGTGAACGGCGAGAGGTTCGCCACCCACCTGCTGCCCAGCGGGATCCTGACGCCCGGCTGTACGGCGGTGATCGGCAACGGCGTCGTCGTCTCTCCGGAGGCCCTGTTCCGCGAGCTCGACGCGCTGGCCGCCCGGGGGGTAGACGTGACCCGGCTCGTGGTCAGCGCCAACGCCCACGTGATCGCGTCGTACCACCAGACGATCGACAAGGTCACCGAACGCTTCCTCGGCGCCAACAAGGTCGGCACCACCGGGCGCGGGATCGGCCCGACCTACGCCGACAAGGTCGCCCGGGTCGGCATCCGCGTCGCCGACCTCTTCGACGAGAAGCTCCTGCACGCCAAGATCGAGGCGAGCCTCGAGGTGAAGAACCAGCTGCTGGCGAAGGTCTACAACCGGCGGGCCGTCGACGTGGACACCGTCGTCGAGGAGCTGCTGGCGCACGCCGACCGGCTGCGGCCGATGGTCGCCGACACCTCCCTGCTGCTCAACCAGGCGCTCGACCGCGGCGAGACCGTGCTGTTCGAGGGCGCCCAGGCGACGATGCTCGACGTCGACCACGGCACCTACCCGTTCGTCACGTCGTCCAACGCGGTGGCCGGCGGCGTCTCCACCGGCGCCGGCGTCGGCCCGACCCGCATCGACCGCGTGATCGGCGTGATCAAGGCGTACACGACCCGGGTCGGCTCCGGCCCGTTCCCCACCGAGCTGTTCGACGAGGACGGCGAGAAGCTGTGGAAGATCGGCGGCGAGGTGGGCGTCTCCACCGGGCGTGACCGCCGCTGCGGCTGGTACGACGCGGTGATCGCCCGCTACGCCTCGCGGGTCAACGGACTGACCGACCTGTTCCTGACCAAGCTCGATGTGCTGTCCAGCTGGGAGAAGGTGCCGGTCTGCGTCGCCTACGACGTCGAGGGCGTCCGCCACGACGAGATGCCGATGACCCAGACCGAGTTCCACCACGCGAAGCCGGTCTACGACCACCTCGACGGATGGTGGGAGGACATCTCGGGATGCCGGGTGTTCGCCGACCTCCCCTCGGCCGCGCAGTCCTACGTGCGAGCGCTCGAGGACCTGTCGGGCACACGGATCTGGGGGGTCGGGGTCGGCCCGGGCCGGGAGCAGACCCTGACGGTTCCGCACTGATCCAGCCTTCTTGATCGCGAGCAGGCAACCGGGGTCAAGCGGGCGCGCGACGCCCGTCCCAGGCTGGCGACATGACCCTTCCCTACGCCGAGCCCCTGACCGTCATCGATCCCGCCGAGCTGGTGATCCCGGAGCCGCCCAGACGGGGCGAGGAGGGCGGCGCGCCCTGCTTCCCCTGCGACGAGGGATCGGATGCGAACCTGATCTGGTCCGATGCCCACTGGACCCTGCACAACCCCGGCCGCACGGGCCTGCCCGGGTCGGTCTGGCTCGCCTCGCGCGTCCACTTCGACTCGTTCGCCGACATGCCGGCGGAGGTGGCGTCGACCTTCGCCGGGGTCTGCGGCCTGGTCGAGCGGGCCGTGCTCGCGCTCGGCGACGTCGGCCGCGTGCACCTCTACCGCTGGGGCGACGGCGGCGCGCACTTCCACGTGTGGTTCGTGCCGCGACCGCTCGGACGGCTCGACATGTCGGGGCCCTACCTGATGGCGTGGGAGGACGTGGCGACGCCGGCGTCCGACGCGCAGATCGCGGAGGTCGGCCACCGCATCGCGGCGGCGATGTAGTTCGATGAGTGCCGTGACCGCGTCCTCGCCGTCGCTGGACCGACGACTCGGGCTGGGCGACGCCGTGTTCATCGGACTCGGGTCGATGATCGGCGCGGGCGTGTTCGCGGCGTACGCCCCCGCCGCCCGGGCCGCCGGCACCGGACTGCTGATCGGGCTCGCCGTCGCGGCCGTCGTCGCGTACTGCAACGCGACGGCGTCCGCGCAGCTCGCCGCGGCGTACCCGCGGGCCGGCGGCACGTACCTCTACGGCCGCGAGGTCCTCGGCGACTGGTGGGGCTATCTCGCCGGGTGGGGCTTCATGGTGGGCAAGACCGCGTCGTGTGCCGCGATGGCGCTCACGTTCGCGGCGTACGTCGCGCCGGACGGCTGGCTGCGACCGGTCGCCGCGACGGTGGTCGTCGTGCTGGCGTTGGTGAACTGTGCCGGCATCACACGTACGGCCCTGCTCACGCGGGTTCTGGTGTCGCTGGTGCTCATCGCCCTGGTGGTGGCCGCAGTGGCGTGCTGGCGCGGCGGCTCGACGTCCGAGCTGGACGGCTGGTCGTCGCCGGAGCACGGACCGTACGGCGTGCTGCAGTCGGCCGGGCTGCTCTTCTTCGCGTTCGCGGGCTACGCCCGGATCGCGACGCTGGGGGAGGAGGTGCGCGAACCCCAGCGGGTGATCCCGCGGGCGATCGTCGCCGCCCTCGCGGGTGCTGTCGTCGTGTACGTCGCGGTCGCGGTCGCGGTGCTTTCGGTCCTGGGCGGCGCCGGCACCGCGGCATCGAGCGCCCCCCTCGCCGACGCGGTCCGTGCGACGTCGTCCCCCTGGGTGGTCGGCGTGGTGCGCGTCGGCGCCGCCCTGGCCTCGGCCGGTGGCCTGCTGGCGTTGATCGCGGGCCTGGGCCGGACCGGTCTCGCGATGGCGCGCGAGCGCGACCTGCCGGGCTGGCTCGACGCCGTACACCCGCGCTTCCGCGTGCCGCACCGGGCCGAGCTGACGGTCGCCGCGAGCGTGGTCGTGCTGGTGCTGACCATCGACCTGCGGGGCGCGATCGGGTTCTCGTCGTTCGGGGTGCTGCTCTACTACTTCGTCGCCAACGCGTCGGCGTACCGCCAGTCCGCGGCAGCGCGCCGCTTCCCGCGGTGGCTCCAGCTCCTCGGCTGCACCTCCTGCCTCGTCCTGGTGGCGACGCTGCCGTGGCGCTCCGTAGTCGTGGGCCTCGCGGTCTTCGCGGTCGGCATCGGCGTCCGGGCGGTTCGCTCGGGGGCGGTGGGTTAGGACCGGTTCGGGGTCGTCCGAGGGGTCCTGTCTCACCGCCCGGTGGGTTGGCGCGGGACCGACGCCGGCCGGCCCGCCCGACGGAGGATGCGCGGCCACTAGGGTGGCCGCCGTGGACGTGCTCGTGATCGGGACCGGCGGGCGGGAGCACGCACTGGTCCGGGCTCTGGCGGCCGATCCCGGCGTCGGCGCCGTGCATGCGGCGCCCGGCAACCCGGGGATCGCGTCCTCGGCCACGCTCCACGAGCTGGACCCGATGGACGGCGCCACGGTGGCAGCGCTCGCCGTCGAGCTCGGCGTCGGCCTGGTCGTGATCGGTCCCGAGGCGCCCCTGGTCGCCGGGGTCGCCGATGCGGTCCGGGCGGCCGGCGTACCGGCGTTCGGGCCGACCGCCGAGGCCGCCCGCCTGGAGGGGTCGAAGGCGTTCGCCAAGGACGTGATGAGCGCTGCCGGCGTCCCGACGGCCGAGGCCCGCGTGTGCACGACGTACGACGAGGCCGCGGCGGCCCTGGACGTCTTCGGCGCGCCGTACGTCGTCAAGGACGACGGCCTCGCCGCCGGCAAGGGTGTCGTCGTCACCCCCGATCGCCAGCTCGCCCTCAACCACGCGAAGGCGTGCGACCGGGTCGTGATCGAGGAGTTCCTCGACGGCCCCGAGGTCAGCCTGTTCGCGGTGACCGACGGGACCACCGTCCACCCGCTGCTCCCCGCCCAGGACTTCAAGCGCATCCGCGACGGCGACCAGGGCGCGAACACCGGCGGCATGGGCGCCTACGCACCCCTGACCTGGGCGCCCGACGGCCTGGTCGACGAGGTGCTCCGCACCGTGCTCCAACCGACCGTCGACGAGCTCGCGCGACGAGGCACGCCGTTCTCCGGTCTGCTGTACGCCGGGCTGGCGCTGACCTCGCGGGGCCTGCGGGTCGTGGAGTTCAACGCCCGTTTCGGCGACCCCGAGACGCAGGTGTTGATGGCGCTGCTCGACTCGCCGCTCTCGCCGTTGCTGCTCGGTGCGGCGACCGGCACCCTGGCCGACGTATCGCCGCCGGTGTGGAAGCCGGGCGCGGCGGTCACGGTGGTGATGGCGAGCGCCGGCTATCCCGAGAGCTCCTCCTCCGGTGACCAGATCGTCGGGACGGAGACCCTCGGCCGCGACTCCGCCGTCCACGTCATCCACGCCGGCACCGCTCTCGTCGAGGGACGCCTGGTGACCGCCGGCGGCCGTGTGCTCGCGGTGACCGCCGTGGGGCACGACGTCGCGGACGCGCGAGCCCAGGCCTACGAGGGCGTCGCCATGATCTCCTTCCCCGGCGCCCAGTGGCGCCGCGACATCGCAGCGGGCAGATGACCGACGAGGCTCGGGACACGGCGGTCTCCGCCAGCGGGGGCTCGATGCGGCGGATGACCGATCGCCCCGGCGACGCCGTCCCGGACCTGTCACTGCTCGAGCCGCAGCGGCGGTCGTCGTGCGCCGACGACGTGCGGCTCGCGGGCGCCCCGCCGTTCTTCGAGCGCGGGACGGTGGTCTCCTGGCACTACGGCGAGTGGGTCGACGTGATGCGCGTCGTCCGTGACGACGAGCGTGGGCTGGTGGCCCGGCTTCCGAGCGGCTCGGAGCGTGTCATCGCCGTGGCGGTCGACGGCCGCGGTCTGCGCGACCGCCAGGTGTCCGAGCGCCCGAACGTCGCCCGCGCACCGTCGACGACGACGTGGCGCGGGCCCGGCATCCTGCGTATCGCCCCGACCGGGCGTCCGTGGTCGGTCTGGTACTTCTACGACGACGACGGTGACTTCGAAGGTCACTACCTCAATCTCGAGCTGGTCCACCAGAGGTGGGCGGACGGCAGCTCGCGGACACACTCGCGGGACCTCGTCCTCGACCTCTGGCTCCGGGACGGTGAGTGCTGGCTCAAGGACGCCGACGAGCTCGCCGCCGCGGTCGCCGTCGGAAAGTTCACACCCGTTCAGGGCTCGGTGATCCGCGACATCGCCGAGCAGGCCCGCCGCGAGCTGGTCGATCCACGTGCTTGGCCCCTCGACGAGGGCTGGGAGGACTGGGAGGTCCCCGCCGAGTGGGACGAGCCGCTCACGCTGCCGTCCTGGATAGCCTTGCCGTCGTGACCGTGCCCAACGTCCTCGCGACGCGGTACGCCGCGCCCGACCTCGTGGCGATCTGGTCGCCGGAGCACAAGGTCGTGCTCGAGCGCCGGCTGTGGATCGCAGTGCTGACCGCGCAGCGCGACCTCGGGGTCGACGTACCGGACGGCGTCGTGGAGGCGTACGAGAAGGTCGTGGACCAGGTGGACCTGGAGTCGATCGCGGCGCGCGAGCGGGTGACCCGGCACGACGTGAAGGCGCGGATCGAGGAGTTCGCCGCCCTCGCCGGCGGCCACGAGCACGTCCACAAGGGGATGACCTCTCGCGACCTGACCGAGAACGTCGAGCAGCTGCAGGTCCGGCAGTCGCTGGCCTTGATGCGCGACCGCGCGGTCGCCACGCTCGCCCGTCTCGCCCGCCTCGCGGTCGAGCACGAGGCGACCGTCATGGCCGGTCGCTCGCACAACGTCGCCGCCCAGGCGACGACCCTCGGCAAGCGGTTCGCCTCGGTCGCCGACGAGCTCCTGGTCGCGGTCGAGCGGCTGGAGGACCTGCTGGCCCGTTATCCCCTGCGTGGCATCAAGGGTCCGATGGGCACCGCCCAGGACATGCTCGACCTGCTCCGCGGCGACGAGGACAGGCTCGCCGAGCTCGAACGCCGCGTCGCCGCGCATCTCGGCTTCGACCGGGCCCTCGACAGCGTCGGTCAGGTCTACCCGCGCTCGCTCGACTTCGACGTCGTCTCCGCGCTGGTCCAGTTGGTCGCGGCCCCCTCGAGCCTGGCCACCACCATCCGGTTGATGGCCGGACACGAGCTGGTCACCGAGGGCTTCGCCGAGGGCCAGGTCGGCTCGTCGGCCATGCCCCACAAGATGAACACCCGCTCCTGCGAGCGCGTCAACGGCCTCGCGGTCGTGCTCCGCGGCCATCTCTCGATGGTCTCCGAGCTGGCGGGCGACCAGTGGAACGAGGGCGACGTCTCCTGTTCCGTCGTACGCCGGGTCGCACTGCCCGACGCGTTCTTCGCCACCGACGGGCTGTTCCAGACGTTCCTGACCGTCCTCGACGAGTTCGGCGCGTTCCCGGCGGTGATCCAGCGCGAGCTCGACCGCTACCTGCCGTTCCTCGCCACGACCACGGTGCTGATGGCCGCGGTGCGCGCCGGTGTCGGCCGAGAGAGCGCCCACGAGGCGATCAAGGAGCACGCGGTCGCGGTCGCGCTCGAGATGAGGCAGGGGCGCACGGACAACGACCTCTTCGACCGTCTCGCCGCCGACCCGCGCCTGGGCCTCGACCGGGCCGCGGTCGCCGCGCTCGTGCGCGACCCGATCGAGTTCACCGGCGCGGCCCGCTCGCAGACCCGGGCCGTCGTACGCCGCGTCGAGGCGCTGGTCGCGCGACACCCCGACGCCGCGACGTACTTCCCGAGCGCGATCCTCTGACCCCGTCAGACCAGGGACGGCTGCGGGTCGGCCGACGACCGCGGCTGCCGAGCGGTCGCCACGGTGGCGCCGGCGACGACGGTCCACAGCACGAAGATGAAGTAGGTGAAGAACAGGGGCGCGAGGATCCCGCAGACTCCGGCCACGACCGAGGCCACCCGCAGCCACGCCGGCATCGGGCCCCTCACCGCCCACACCAGGGCGATCACACCGGTGAAGAACGCCGGAGCGCACACCGCGATGAGGTTGCCGATCTCGCTGATCGCGTACACCACCGGATGCGGCACCCCCGTCTGCACCGCGTGACCGCCCTCGGACATCGACACGTCGAGGCCGGCCGTCACGAAGACGCCGACGACGCCGGTCGCCGTCCCGGCGATCGACAGACCCCAGACGAAGTCGCCGAGGGCCCCACCGAGCGCGGTGCGCAGCCCGTGGCCGAAGACCGTCAGAGCGAGTGCGCAGCCCGCGGCCAGGTAGGCGAGCGCGAAGGCGGCCGGCCAGTGGCCGCTCGTCAGATAGCTGCGGATGGCTTCGTCGTCGTAGTCGCCGCCGGGCGTCCCGGAGGCGAGGAAGGCGAAGGTGACGCCCACGCCGTAGACGATGAGCGCGCCGGCGGCCCGGCGAGGGATGCTGGTCATGGTTCCTCCTGGAAGGGGTCTGATGGACACTGTCCGGCGACGCTAGGAGGCGGGTGGCCGGGAGGTCGTCGTCCCCAGCCACGGTTTCGGGTCCTCGGGACGGCGTACGTCGCCGTCCTCCGCAAGTAGGACGTCCCCACGGCCGGTCTGCCCTACCGTCGGTGCATGACCCGCCGGAGCTGGGCGCTGGACGGAGCCGTCGCTCTGGTCGTCGTCGTGCTCGGAGTGCTCGAGGCGGTGTGGGGGATCGACGCCACCCACCGCCAGGGCCCCGTGTGGGCGCAGGCCGCCCTGTACGTCGCGACGGGTGCTCTGCTCCTGGTGCGACGCGTCGAGCCGCTGGGCTGTCTGGCGGGCATCGTCGTGGTGAGCATCGTCGAGTTCGCCGTGTTCGGCTCGCCCGAGGGACAGGGAGTGGCCCTGCCGGCCCTGGTCGCGGCGTACTCCGTGGCCCGCTGGGAACGACGCCGGCCGACCTGGTGGGGGCTGGTCCTGGCGGGCGGGCTGTGGGTCGCCTGGGACGGTCTCGACCCGATGGACACCACCTGGGCGGCCCACGCCGCCGGTCTGATCTGGCTGTTTCCGTGGGTGATCGGCTGGCTGGTCGGAGCGCTCGTGCGCAGCCAGGCCCAGAATCTCGACCAGCGCCGGGTCGACCGGCAGCAGCGCGCGGCCCGCGCCGTCGCCGAGGAGCGGAACCGCATCGCCCGTGAGCTGCACGACGTCATCGGCCACAGCGTCAGCGTGATGACGGTCCAGACCTCCGCCGTCCGCCGCCGGCTCACGCTGGACCAGACCGCCGAGCGCGAGGCCCTGGAGACCGTCGAGCGCGTCGGGCGGGAGGCGATGCAGGAGATGCGTCACATGGTCGGCGTGCTGCGCGAGGACGGGAGCCGCGTCGACCGGGAGCCGCCCCCGGGGCTGGGACAGATCGACGGTCTGGTGGAGAAGGTCCGGGCCGCAGGCCTCCCGGTCGAGCTCGTGGTCTCCGGCCGGCCGCGGCCGCTGCCCGGCGGGCTCGACCTCACCGCGTACCGCCTGCTCCAGGAGGGCCTGACCAACGCGCTGCGGCACGCGGTCGCCCCGCGACGCGCGGACGTCGAGATCAGCTACGGACCCACGACCCTGGACCTCGTGGTGCGCGATGACGGCGGGCCCACCCGCGCGGTCGAGGCGGGCAACGGCCTGCTGGGGATGCGGGAGCGGGTCCTTGTGTACGGCGGCGACCTCGTCGCCCGCCCGCGGGCCGGCGGAGGGTTCGAGCTGCTGGCCACGCTGCCGTTGGAGGCGACGTGATCGGAGTGCTGATCGCCGACGACCAGGCCCTGGTCCGGCGTGGGTTCCGGATGATCCTCGAGATCGAGCCCGACCTCGAGGTCGTCGGTGAGGCCGCGAACGGGATGGAGGCGGTCGACGGGTGCCGTGGGCTCCGGCCGGACGTCGTGCTCATGGACGTCCGGATGCCTGTGCTCGACGGCATCGACGCGACCCGGCAGATCACCGCGGACCCGGAGCGCGCAGCCACCCGCGTGGTCATGCTGACGACGTTCGACATGGACGAGTACGTCTACGAGGCGCTCCGGGCGGGCGCGAGCGGCTTCCTGCTCAAGGACGTCCAGCCGGAGCTGCTCGTCGCCGGCATCCGCGCCGTCCACGGTGGCGACTCGTTGCTGGCGCCGAGCGTGACCCGCCGGATGATCGACTCCTTCGTCTCCACGCCTCGCATCCGCGACGACGGCGCCCGGAAGGCGCTCGCGACCCTGACCAAGCGCGAGCGGGAGATCCTGCTGATGCTCGCCCGCGGTCTCACCAACGCCGAGATCGCGTCGGAGTCGTTCGTCTCGGAGACCACGGTGAAGACCCATGTCGGTCGCATCCTGATGAAGCTCGGCCTGCGCGACCGCGTCCAGGTGGTGATCTTCGCCTACGAGGCCGGCCTGGTCAGCGGGCAGCCCGCCAGCCCGGTCTAACGTCGTGACATGGCCAGGGCCGTGACGGTGAAGGTGACCGGCCGGGTGCAGGGCGTCTCGTTCCGCTGGTACGCCGTGCAGGAGGCCGAGCGTCTCGGAGTACGCGGATGGGTCCGCAACGAGCCCGACGGGTCCGTGGCCGGTCACGTCGAGGGTGAGGACGCGGCGGTCGAGGCGATGGTCGAGTGGTGCCGTCGCGGACCGTCGTCCGCCTCGGTGCGTGCGGTCGCGGTCACGGACGTCCGGCCGACCGGGGCCGAGGCGTTCGAGATCGGGTACTGATCTGCGCCGTCGCGAGGCTCGGTAGCCTCGGCCGCATGTCGACGTCCCCGGCTTCCGTGATCGACGGAGCGACCCACATCCACTCCGGCAAGGTGCGCGACCTCTACGACCTGCCCGACGGTCGGCTGCTGATGGTTGCCAGCGATCGGATCTCCGCGTTCGACTTCATCCTCGACACCACGATCCCCGACAAGGGCGAGATCCTCACCCGGATGTCGTTGTGGTGGTTCGACCAGCTCGCCGACCTGGTCCCCCACCACGTGCTCTCCACCGACGTCCCCGAGGCAGTCCGCGGTCGAGCCGTCATCTGCGAGCGGCTCGACATGTACCCCGTCGAGTGCGTCGCACGCGGCTACCTCACCGGCTCCGGCCTGCTCGACTATCTCGGCACCGGCGAGGTGTGCGGCATCGCCCTGCCGCCCGGTCTCGAGGACGGCAGCCGGCTGCCGTCGCCCATCTTCACGCCGGCCCGCAAGGCCGACCTCGGCGAGCACGACGAGAACGTCTCCTATGACGCGATCGTGGCCACGCTGGGCGCTGAGACGGCCGCATCCCTGCGCGAGGTGACGCTCGCGGTCTACGAGCGGGCGGAGGAGATCGCACGTGGCCGCGGGATCATCGTGGCCGACACCAAGCTCGAACTGGGGCGGCGCCGAGCCGACCCTTCGTCCGGCTCAGGACGGGCCGGCGCTCTGGTGCTGGCCGACGAGGTGCTCACGCCGGACTCCTCGCGCTTCTGGCCGGCGGCCGAGTGGGCGCCCGGTCGCGCCCAGCCGTCGTACGACAAGCAGATCGTGCGTAACTGGCTGCTCTCGGCGGCCTCCGGCTGGGACCGTACGTCGGGCGAGCCGCCGCCGCCGCTGCCGCCCGAGGTCGTGGAGCGCACGCGGGCCCGCTATCTCGAGGCGTTCGAGGCCCTGACCGGTGAGCGCTGGTGAGCTCGGGCCGGCCGGGGGCTCGCGTCCCCGGCCACTCACAGGCACCGGCGTGAGCGACTTCTCGGTCACCCTCGAGCTGCCGCACCCGCCGCCGGTGCTGTTCCGCTTCCTGGCCGATCCGCACAACCGGCCGCTGTGGCAGGCCAGCCTGAGGTCGGTCATCGAGGTCGACGAGGGTGCGCCCCGCGCCGGGATGCAGTGGCGCGACGTCACCAGGGTCGGCATCAAGCCGTCGATGGAGATCACCGAGCTCACGCCCTACCGCGTCCTGGCCGAGACCGGCACCTGGCGCGGGGTCGACGGGCTGCTCACCCTGCGGTTCGTGAAGACCCCACAGGGCACCCGGCTGACCGCCGAGGGTCGCCTGACCGGTCGCGGAGCCTTCGCTCTCGCCGCGAGTGTCAGCGGCCGGTGGGCGCCCGGCACGGTCCGCAAGGACCTGCTTCGCGCCGCCGACGTCCTGGCCGGGCGGCGTCACGACTGACGCCGCCCGGCGCTCAGGCCGGCTCAGGCGAACGGGTTGGGCCGGGCTCCAGGGAGCCCGCTGAGGAGCTGCTGGGCCTGGGCCAGGAGCTTGTGCTCGACGAGCACCTCGTAGCGGGTCGCGACAACCACCTTGACCGAGGAGAAGTCGCGCTGGCCGCGGGTGGCGGCGTACCCGACCAGCGCCCACACGATCCCGAACAGCACGCCGAAGAGCGCCGTGGTCACGATCGTGGCGAGACCGCTGTTGCTGTCGAAGATCGTGAAGATGATGCCGATGAAGATGCCCAGCCACAGGCCGGACAGCGCGCCGCCGAGGGCGACCTTGCCCGTCGTCAGCCGGCCGGTGATCCGCTCGACCTGCTTGAGGTCGGTGCCCACGATCATGCAGTTCTGGACCGGGAACTCCTTGTCGGAGAGGAAGTCGACGGCCTTCTGGGCGGCCGTGTAGTCCTCGTACACGGCGAGCGACTGCGGGAACTCCAGCTGCAGGAGGCGCGCGCCCTGCAGGCCCGGGTTCGCTCCGGCGCCACCGAGTCCGAGGGGGTTGTTGGATGCCATGCTCACAGTCTGCCGCCCCCGGCTCGGAGATGCTCGTGGCCGGGCACCACGATCCGCCACCGGGCCGGCCTCTCGAAGCGCCACCCACGGACGTCCGGGCCGTGACCCGCGTCCGGCTCCGGGGTGGCGGCACGCCGGTGCGGCACGCCCGTCCCTAGACTGGCGCGCGTACCGCTCCCGTCAGGAAAGGCCCCACCGTGGCCCGCTACGTCGTCGACGTGATGCCCAGACGCGAGATCCTCGACCCCCAGGGCAAGGCGGTGCTCGGCGCCCTCCCGCGGCTCGGGTTCGAGGGGGTCGTCGACGTCCGTCAGGGCAAGCGGTTCGAGATCGAGGTCGACGGAGAGGCCACCGACGACCGCCTCGCCGACGTACGGCGGATGGCCGAGACCCTGCTCGCCAACCCGGTCATCGAGTCCTTCACCGTGACCGCGGACGAGCCGCCGGTCTCGCCGGAGCCCGCTGGCGACATCACCGCCGACGGGGACGACGCGTGAGGGTCGGCGTCGTCACCTTCCCCGGCTCGCTGGACGACGCCGACGCGGCGCGTGCGGTCCGGCTCGCCGGCGGCGACGCGGTCGCGCTCTGGCACGCCGACGCCGACCTGCGCGGGGTCGACGCCGTCGTCCTGCCGGGCGGCTTCTCCTACGGCGACTACCTGCGCTGCGGCGCGATCTCGCGGTTCGCGCCGGTGATGGGCGAGGTCGTGGCGGCCGCCGGCCGCGGCATGCCCGTGCTCGGCATCTGCAACGGCTTCCAGATACTGTGCGAGTCCCGCCTGCTGCCGGGGGCGCTCATCCGCAACGACCACCGCACCTTCATCTGCCGCGACCAGCGGGTACGCATCGAGAACACCCGCACACCGTGGACGTCGACGTACGCCGCGGGCGCCGAGATCACCGTCGTGATCAAGAACGGCGAGGGCGGGTTCGTCGCCGACGCGCCGACCCTGGAGCGGCTCGAGGGAGAGGGCCGCGTCGTCGCCCGCTACCTCGACCTCAACCCCAACGGCTCGTTGCACGACGTCGCCGGCATCACCAACGACCGCGGCAACGTCGTCGGTCTCATGCCCCACCCCGAGCACGCCGTCGAGAGTCTCACCGGCGCCGGCACCGACGGGCTGGGGTTCTTCGCCGGCCTCGCCGCGCTGGGTGCGGTCCCGGCTCGCTGACGGCCTCGTTCCGGGTCAGGCGCGCGTGCCTGCCGCGAGGGCGGTCCAGGTACTCGGGTTCACGACCCCTTCGGCCTTGCGGTCGACCGCCCGCTGCCAGGCGCGCAGGGCGGCATCGGTCCGCTTGTCGAACAGGCCGGTGACGGCCAGCCCGGTGTCCGGGGCAGCGGCGTTCAGCACCCGCTGGACGCGGCGTACGTCGGACCCGGTCGAGCCGGTCTTCAGCACGGGACGGGGTCCCACGCTCAGCAGTGACATCCAGCTGCGCCGGTTGAACGTCGCGCGGACCGGGAGGTCGTGGGACTGCTGCCAGGCGCGGGCCGCGGCCAGCGTCTTGGCGTTGTAGACGCCGTTGACCCGTCCGTCGTACGCCTTCTGCTCGGTGAGCAGGCACTGGAGGGCCTTCACGACGGCCGGGTCGGCGCCCGTCCTCGCGCGGGGGTAGTCGGGGAGGTCGACGTCGACGCCGCGGCAGTGCCGCTCGGGCGGCGCCGTGGGCTTGCCAAGGCTGAGGAAGTCCCGGTCGATGTTGATCCGGACCTTGCCCCAGGTCTCGTCGTGCCCGCCGACGTACTGCTTCATCCGGCCGCCCGGACGCCAGCCGTCGTCGCCGATGTAGGACGTCGACGTGTTCGCGAGGCCGTCCCAGCGTGCGATCCAGATCTGGTCGGGCAGCTGGTAGAGGGTCGGTGTCTCGACGCGAGCCTGGTCGAGCGCCCAGATGCCCGACCCCGCGCTGGAGTAGACGCCCGAGACGTAGTCCAGGGAGTGGATGCCGCGGGTCCAGCCGCTGAGGAAGGCCAGGGATGCCTTGCGACAGCGGACTTTGCTCTGGTCGAAGCCCTCGAGGTCGTACCAGAGCGTGCTCCCCGCGGAGATGCCGAGCGCCTGCGCGGCGGCGACCGCCCGGCCGGCCTCGGCGGCGCCCTGCTTGCGGGCCTTGCCGTAGTTCTTGTTCGGACCGGGGTCGCTGCGGATCACCGGGTCGTTGCCGTAGCGGGGGAAGCGCGGGTTGCACGGCGCCTGCGGGCCGAGCGTGATCGGCAGGAGCCGCCAGCCGTTGCGCAGCTGGGTCGCGACCCAGTCGGGGGTCAGGTTGGGCTGGCTGCGGCACGCCCGGGAGGCGCCGGAGATGTAGATGCCGACGGCGAGGAAGGGCGAGTGCTTGAGCCACGCGTTCATCGTCGTCTGGCTCGGCGCCAGGCACTGGTCGAAGCCGTAGCCCCGGAAGCTGCCCGGCGTCACGACGTTCGCGGTCGCCGCCGATCCGGCCGGCACCGCGGTCATCGTCCCGGCGACGGTGGCCAGGGCGGCGATGGCCAGGCCGACGGTGGCGAGCAGGGGACGAAGCGACACGCGGACTCCCGGAGGTGAGTGGCACCCCCGTGGCGGGGGGCCGGCCAAGGGCCGGGACCACGGGGACGGCACACCATAAACACAGCAGTCACATCCGTCCCAGTGGTTTCGAAGAACTACAGGAATGTAGTTCTTCGCCAGGTGGTGCGGAGGGTTCGTGTGCCTGAGCACGCGCCGCAGCGCGTGCTCAGGGACACGACCTCGTCAGGCGGCCTCGGCGAGCTCGGGTCCGCGTCGGGACTCGGGCTCGGCAGCCGTGGTGTCGAAGGGTGCGGGGCGTGGCCGCAGCAGAGCCGCCGCCACGAGGAACGCCGCCAGCGAGAACGCCGCCGAGGTGAGGAACGCAGCCTGGACGCCCGGCACGAAGCGTCCGGGCTCCGCGCCGGTCGCGTACACCGACACGATCGCCGCGACGCCCACCGCCCCACCGAGCTGCTGGGTCGTCTGCAGCAGCCCCGACGCGGAGCCGGCGTGCTGCGGCTCGACGTCACCGAGCACAGTCGCGGTGATCGGCATGAAGACGAACCCGGTTGCCAGGCCCGCTATCAGGACCGGCCCGAAGACCGAGCCGAGGTATGTCGAGGAGGTGCTCAGCTGGCTCATCCAGAGGTAGCCGGCGACCATCGCGCCGCTGCCGATCATCACCATCGCCCGCGCGCCGAGCCAGCCGATCAGCCGCGGGGTGACCCGGGACATCACGAAGACGCCGAGGCTGAAGGGCAGGAAGGCCAGCCCGGTCTGGAACGGACCGAACCCGAGCACCCGCTCGTCGTACTGGACGACGAGGAAGAACATCGAGAAGTTCGCGCCGATGATCAGGGCCATCGAGGTCAGAGCCCCGACGCGCCGGCGGTTCCGGACCAGGTGGGGCTGCACCAGCGGGTGCGGGTGGCGCACCTCGGTGCGGGCCAGCACCAGCAGGAGGCCGATGCCGACCGCGAAGCCGGCGATGGTGCGCATCGAGAGCCAGCCGTGGTCCGGCGTACCGATCAGCGACCAGACGATCGCGACGGCGCCCAGGGTCGCGGTGACCGCGCCGACGACGTCGAAGCGGCCGGGACGGCGGTCGGTCTCGGGCACGAACCGGCGGGCGAGCAGCAGCACCACCAGGCCGATCGGGACGTTGATCCACAGCGTCCAGCGCCACGAGCCGAGGTCGGTGACGATCCCGCCCAGCAGCAGCCCGATCGAGGCGCCGGCCGAGGAGACGGCGCCGAACAGGGCCAGCGCCCGGTTCCGGGCGGCCTCGTCGGGGGCACTGGTGGTGAGCAGCGCCAGGACGCTCGGGGCGGCCATGGCGGCGCCGGCGCCCTGCAGCGCCCGCGCGATCACGAGCTGGGTCGGGGTCTGCGCGAGGCCTCCGAGCAGGGAGAACACGGTGAACATGCTCAGGCCGATCTCGAACATGCGGAGTCGGCCGCGGACGTCGCCGAGGCGGCCGCCGAGGAGCAGCAGCCCACCGAAGGCGAGGGTGTAGCCGTTGAGCACCCAGGACAGCGAGGCCGGCCCGAAGCCGAGGTCGGTGTCGATGCGGGGGAGGGCGACGTTCACGACAGTGGCGTCCAGCACCAGCATGAGCTGGGCCACCAACACGATCGCGATCCCGGTGGCGATCCGGCCGGCGTCGGCCGGCAGCTCGGTGGGCAGGTCGCGGGATGCGTGGGTGGAGCGGGTGGAGCGGGTGGTCGGTGCAGATGACACGGGGTTCGTTCCTTGTCTGGCCCCGGAGTGCGGGCCGAGGTACGCTGTAGCGGAGAACTTCTCCGGTTGGAGACTTCGACTATACGGAGACACTCTCCGTTTCGCAAGAGGGGTGAAGGAGATGCGCGCCGATGCGCAGCGCAACCGGGGGCGGCTGATCGAGGCCGCACGCGAGGTCTTCCGCGAGCAGGGGTACGACGCCTCGCTCGACGAGGTCGCCAAGCGGGCCGGGGTCGGCGCAGGCACGCTCTACCGCCACTTCCCGAGCCGTGACGTGCTGATGGACGCGATCATGCAGCGCTGGGTCGACCGGGTGAACGACTCGGTCGAGAAGGTGCTCGTCCACGAGGGCGAGCCCCGTGACCTGCTGCTCACCTGGTTCGAGACCTACGTCGACCTGATCAGCATGCACAAGGGCGGCCCCGCCAAGATCACCAGCGCCATGGGCGACGAGGGCTCGCCGATCGTGACCAAGTGCCAGACCCTGGCAGCCGCCACCCAGCGCGTCGTGGATCGCCTCGAGGAGCAGCACGCGCTGCGCGAGCACATCGAGGCCGTGCAGATGTGCCGCCTCGTCGGTGGCGTAGCCTCGGTCGCCGACAGCGCCGACCTCGAGCCGGCCGCCGTACGCCCGCTCCTCGAGGTCATCGCCGACGGCGTGCTCGTCTGATCGCCCTCCCTCCAGCCGCGTCGTGGCAGGCCGACCCGGGCCCCGGCGATAGGTTGGGCGCGTGCCGCAGCCCCTGGACACCGTCGCTCTCGCCGCGTCCGACCCCGACCGCGACCAGCCGTGGGGCGCGCTGGGGCTGACCGGCGACGAGTACGCCCGGATCCGCGAGATCCTCGGCCGGCGGCCCACCAGCAGCGAGCTGGCGATGTACTCGGTGATGTGGAGCGAGCACTGCTCCTACAAGTCCTCCAAGGTCCACCTGCGGCAGTTCGGTGAGATCGCGCAGGAGACACCGGTCGGCACCATGCTCGCGGGCATCGGCGAGAACGCGGGCGTCCTCGACATCGGCCAGGGGTACGCCGTCACCTTCAAGATCGAGTCGCACAACCACCCGTCGTACGTCGAGCCCTACCAGGGCGCCGCGACCGGCGTCGGCGGCATCGTCCGGGACATCCTGGCCATGGGCGCCAGGCCGGTGGCGGTGATGGACGCGCTGAGGTTCGGGCCGCTCGACGACGCCGACGGCCCCGGGGACACCCATCGCGTGCTGCCCGGGATCGTGGCGGGCGTCGGCGGGTACGGCAACTGCCTGGGCCTGCCCAACATCGGCGGCGAGGCGGTCTTCGACACGTCGTACGCCGGCAACCCGCTGGTCAACGCGCTCTGCGTCGGCGTGCTCCGGCACGAGGACCTCCACCTCGCCCGGGCGGTCGGCGTCGGCAACCTGGTGATCATGTACGGCGCACGCACCGGTGGCGACGGCATCGGCGGCGCCTCGATCCTGGCCTCGGAGACGTTCGACGCCGGCAAGCCGTCGAAGCGGCCGGCGGTACAGGTGGGCGACCCGTTCATGGAGAAGCTGCTCATCGAGTGCACCCTCGAGCTGTTCGCCGCGGGCGTGGTCGCGGGCATCCAGGACTTCGGTGCGGCGGGCATCTCGTGCGCGACCTCCGAGCTCGCGGCGGCGGGCGACGGCGGCATGCACGTCGACCTCGACCGGGTGGCGCTGCGCGACCACACGTTGGCTCCCGAGGAGATCCTCATGAGCGAGAGCCAGGAGCGGATGATGGCCGTCGTCGAACCCGGCGACGCCGAGGCGTTCTTCGCGATCTGCGCGAAGTGGGACGTCGAGGCCACCGCCATCGGTGAGGTCACCGGCGACGGTCGTCTGGTCGTCGACTGGCACGGCGAGACGGTGGTCGACGTCGACCCCCACACGGTGGCCCACGACGGTCCGGTCTACGAGCGCCCCCTGGCCCGGCCCGACTGGCAGGACGCCCTGCAGGCCGACTCGGCCGAGAGCCTCGCCCGCCCGGCCGACGACGGCGAGCTGCGGGCGGCGGTGCTCCGGCTGGCTGCGGCGCCCGATCTGTGCGACAAGTCGTGGATCACCGACCAGTACGACCGCTACGTCCGGGGCAACACCGTGCTCGCGCAGCCGTCCGACGCCGGCATGCTCCGCGTCGACGAGGAGACCCACCTCGGGGTCGCGCTCGCCACCGACGGCAACGGCCGCTTCTGCAAGCTCGACCCGTACGCCGGCGCGCAGCTCGCCCTGGCGGAGGCCTATCGCAACGTGGCCTGTGGCGGTGCGATGCCGCTGGCCGTCTCCGACTGCCTCAACTTCGGCTCGCCGGAGGACCCGGCGGTGATGTGGCAGTTCGCCGAGGCCTGTCGGGGCCTGAAGGACGCCTGCGTCGCCCTCGGCGTCCCCGTCACCGGCGGCAACGTCTCGTTGTACAACCAGACCGGCGAGACCCCGATCCTGCCCACACCGGTCGTCGCGGTGCTGGGCGTGATCGACGCCGTACGCCGGCGTACGCCGACCGGTTTCCCCGCTGAGGGCGAGACGATCGTCCACCTCGGCCAGACCCGCGAGGAGCTGTCCGGGTCGGAGTGGGCGCACGTCGTCCACGGTCACCTGGGAGGACGCCCGCCGGCGCTCGACCTGCTCGACGAGCAGAACCTCGCCCGGCTGCTCGTCGAGGCGGCCCGCGGCGGCCACCTCACCAGCGCCCACGACCTGTCGGACGGGGGGCTCTCCCAGGCCCTCGTGGAGTCGTGCCTGCGTCACGGGATCGGCGCCACGGTCTCCCTGCTCGGCGACCCCTTCATCGGGCTGTTCTCGGAGTCCACTGCGCGCGCCGTCGTGACGGTGGCCGACGACCGGGTGGACGCGTTCTTGGCCATGGCGGCGAGCCTCGGCGTACCGGCCGGCCCGATCGGTCGGACCGGCGGGTCGTCGCTGACGGTCACCGGCCACCTCGACATCCCGCTCGAGGAGCTCTCCGCGGCGTGGCGGGGCACCCTCCGCGCGGCCTTCGGGAACTGATCGACCGTCCGCTCCGAACCACCCGGGTGGACCGGAGACAGTTCCTGCGGACGGCTGCCCTCGGCGTTCTGGCACCCTTGGCAGCCGCCTGCCAGACTCGGCCGGTGAGCAGCGACGTGAGGCCCCGGGGCACGCGGGTCGCGTACGGCGACGACCCGAGCCAGTTCGCCGAGCTCTCCCTGCCGTCAGGTACGCCGCACGGCACGGTCGTGGTGATCCACGGCGGGTTCTGGAAGGCGACCTACGACCTCTCGCTCGGTCGACCCCTCGCCACGAGCCTGGCCGACCACGGCTGGGCGGCGTGGAACATCGAGTACCGCCGTGTCGGCAACGGCGGCGGCGTCCAGCAGACCCTCGACGACGTCGCGGCGGCCGTCGACGCGCTCGCCGACCAGGCGGTGCCGCACGACCGGGTGATCGCCCTCGGCCACTCCGCGGGCGGCCACCTGGCGACCTGGGCCGCGTCGCGCGGGCGGTTCGACCGGTGGCGGGCGAAGGTCGACCTGACCGGGGTGGTCGCGCAGGCCGGTGTGCTCGACCTGTGGTCGGCGTACGCCGAGGGCCTCGGCGGCGGTGCGGTCGCGGGATTCCTGGGCCATCCACCCGGCGCCGGCGACGAGCCCGTCGATCCCCTGCACCAGGTGCCGCTCGACATCCCGGTGCACTGCGTCCACGGAGTCGGCGACGACGTCGTCCCGATCTCCCAGTCGCACGCCTACGTGCGCGCCGCGACCGAGGCCGGCGCGCGGGCCGAGCTCACCGAGATCCAGGGCGACCACTTCGAGGTGATCGACCCGGACACCGAGGCCTGGCGGCAGACGCTGGCGATCCTCGACGGGCTCTGATGGACGGTCCGGGCCTGCGGATCGGCCGCTCGGTCGTCGTCCCCGAGGGCGAGCTGTCCGAGCGGTTCTCGCGGTCGTCGGGCCCCGGCGGTCAAGGAGTCAACACCACCGACTCGCGGGTGGAGCTGTCCTTCGACATCGGCCGCTCACCGTCGCTCCCGGAGACGACGCGCGCCCGGATGCTCAGCCGGCTCGAGGGGCGCCTGGTCGACGGCGTCGTCACCGTGGCCGCGTCGGAGAACCGCGCCCAATTGGCCAACCGGAGGGCCGCCCGTGAACGCATGGAGAAGCTGCTCGTCGAGGCGGCCGCGCCCCCTCCACGCAAGCGGCGCGCGACCAGGGTCTCGCGGGCCGCCGACCGGAGGCGGCTGGAGGCCAAGAAGCGCCGTTCGCAGACCAAGCAGGGTCGGAGCGGCCGATGGGATTGAGTCTCACTCGGTCCTCAGCCGGACTTCGCCGCCGTCCGGTCCGGCCGTCCCACGAGCCGCACGCGCAGCAGCCGCTGGCGCTCGCGCGCCTCCTGCTGGTCCCGGACGCGGCCGGTCAGCAGCTGCGGCAGGGTCACGATCCCCACGACGCGGGTCGGGTCCTCGCGGTCGAGGACGGGCACGGTGGTGACGTCGTGGCGGGCCATCAGCTCCGCGACGTGGCGCAGCGGCTGGTCGGCGTGCGTCACCACCGGGTCGACCAGGGCGATCGCGGAGACGGGGTCGCCGGGACGCACCTCGTGGCCCTGGAAGAGCGCACCCCGGCTGACCACGCCGACGAGCCCGTCGGGGCCGACGACCGGGTAGAGCTGCTGCCGCCACGCGGCGTAGTCGCCGGCGGGATCGGCCAGCACGGCGTACGACGACCCCACGTCGAGGTCGTGCGCGAACTCGACGACCTCGGTGGTCATCACCTCGCCGACGAAGACGATCTCGAGCGGGTCGACGTCGTACTCGCGGCTGAGGTGGTAGCCGCGCCGAGCGATCTTCTCGGTCAGCACCGAGCGCTTCAAGATCAGCACCGACACGGCGTACGCCGTCGTGGCGGCCACCACGAGGGGGAGCAGCGCGGCGTACTGATGGGTCAGCTCGAGGGAGAACACCACGCCGGTCAACGGCGACCGCATCACGCCGCCGAGGACGCCGGCCAGTGCGACCAGCGCCCAGAACCCGACGCCGACCGAGGGGAACACCTGGGCCTCCAGCGTGCCGAGCGCGCCGCCGATCATGAACATCGGGGCCAGCACGCCCCCGGAGGTCCCCGATCCCAGCGACAGCGACCAGATCAAGGTCTTGACCAGCAGGATGCCCACCACCGTGCCGATCGCCAGCGACCCGGTCAGCTCGGCGTCGATCACGTCGTACCCGACGCCCAGCGCGCGCGGCTCGATGAGACCGCCGAGCCCGATCACCACCCCGCCGATGGCAGGCCACCACATCCAGTGGACCGGCAGCCGTCGGAAGGCATCCTCCGATGCGTACACCAGGAGCGTCGCCACCACCGCCAGGAGCGCCGAGACGACGCCGGACACGACGCAGAGCAGGTACGTCGTGGTCTGGATGTGCAGGACGGGCGTGCTGAGGAAGATCGCCCCGTGCCCGAGGAGGGGACCCCGCAGGATCGTGGCCACGCTCACGGCGGCGGTCACCGGCACCAGGCTCCGGGGCCGCAGCTCGAACAGGAGGAGCTCGGCGGCCAGCAGGATCGAGGCCAGTGGTGCGTTGAACGTCGCCGCCATGCCGGCCGTCGCGCCCGCGACCAGCAGGGTCTTGCGCTCGTCGGCGGTCAGGTGAAGGAACTGGGCGAACAGCGATCCCAGCGCGCCGCCGGTCATGATGATCGGTCCCTCGGCGCCGAACGGGCCGCCGGTGCCGATCGCCACCGCCGACGAGATCGGCTTCAGCACCGCCACCCGCGGGGCGACCTTGCTGCCTCCCATCAGGATCGACTCGATCGCCTCGGGCATCCCGTGACCGCGGATCTTCTCCGAGCCGTATCTCGCCATCAGGCCGATCACGAGACCGCCGGCGACCGGAGCCAGGAGCACCAGCAGGGGGTTGTGGTGCACTGCGCCCGGCGCGACCAGGCCGCTGGCGACCCGCTGGTAGAAGACCAGATTCGTGATCAGGCCGATCAGCCGCACCAGGGCCCAGGCGACGACTCCGGCAGCGGCGCCCACGGGCAGCGCGAGGGCGGTGATCAGGAGCATCCTCGGCGTCGCGGAGAAGTCGCCGAGATGGCGTACGTCGCGGACATCGGTCGGCACGGGTCACCTCGGCGCACAGATATATCGGGGTACGAGATAATAGGATGTCAGCATGCCGAGCGATGAGCAGTACCGCCAACTCCTGGCGTTCCGTACGCAGCTGCGGCGTTTCGACCACTGGAGCCGGGAGGCGGCCTCCGAACACGGTGTCACCCATGCCCAGCACCAGCTCCTGCTCGCCATCCGCGGGTCGGCGAGCGCCGGTGGCCCACCGATCGGCGAGGTGGCCGAGGCCCTGCTGGTGCGGCCGCACACGGCTGGCGAGCTGGTCGACCGGCTGGCCAGCGGTGGCTTCGTCGAGCGGGTCCAGGACGACGCCGACCACCGCCGGGTGCGGCTGCGGCTGACCGCCGAGGGCGAGCGCGTCCTACGCGACCTGACCTCCGTGCACCTCGACGAGCTCCGGCGGCTCGGCCCCGTGCTGGGCCCGATGCTCGACGACCTGTGACCGACCCTAGGACCGGGCTCGGGCAACAGCGGGCTCCGGCGTGAGAGTGGACGCGGCCCAGTCGGCGGGGCGCGGCAGCGACCGCATCGACCGGCTCAGCGTCGGGATCATCGCGGTCAGGCGGCGGCGGCCACGAGCCCGGCGATCGCGGCAGACCCGCCCAGCCGCCCCAACAGCAGGCCGCCGAGGACGGGGGCCAGGGGCATCGCGCCCATCGTCACGAAGCCGAGCGCCGAGCCGACCCGGCCCTGCACCTCGTCGGGGGTCATGGCCGATCGGTAGGCGCCGATGCCGGCGTTGCCCGCGGGGTTGAGCAGCAGGATGGAGAAGACGGAGGCGCAGGCCGCCCACGTGGTCGACCACCACAGCAGCGGAACCAGCGGCAGCACGCACATCCAGCCGATGACGACGGTCAGGGTCCCGGTGCGCAGCCGGTCGACGACGTACGGCGCGGCCAAGGCGCCGAGGATCCCGCCGACACCGGCGAAGGTCGAGACCAGCCCGATCTGGGCCGGCTGCACGCCCGCCCGGACCAGTCGCATCATCACCACGAAGAAGCACGCGTTGAGGACCAGGTTGTTGACCATCGCCCAGACCATCATGGTCCGGAAGAACGGCTGACCCAGGATGAAGCGGTAGCCCTCCTTGACCTGCTCGAGCGGCCGGGTCGGCGCGCCTTCGCGGGGGCGGGGACGCAGGTCGGTCCGGATCCGTCTCAGCGTCAGCACCGACACGGTGTAGGACACCGCGTCGACGACGAACGGCGCCCACGCGCGCACGGCGTACACCGCACCGCCGAGCGGTCCGCCGAGCAGCGAGGCGATGTGCTGGCGAGCCTGGTTCTGGCTGAAGGCGGTCGGCAGGTCCTCGGCCGGGACCACGGTGCGGATGGCCGCCATCTGGGCGGGCTGGAAGGCGCTCCGAGCGACGCCGGTCAGCAGCGCTACCGCCGCGAGGTGGGGGATCGTCAGGGCGCCGAGGGCGCCGGCGACGGCGAGGCCGGCGTAGAGGAAGGCGCCGGTGGTGCTGGCGCAGAGCATCAGCGCCCGGCGGTCGAAACGGTCGGCGAGCAGGCCTGCCGGGAGCATCATCGCCACCATCCCCAGCAGCGCAGCAGCCTCGAGCAGCGCGGCGACGGCGGTGGAGCCGGTGAGGTGGTAGCCGAGGAGCGGGAAGACGAACAGCGACATCGTCGAGCCGAGCTCGCTGATCGTCTCGCCGACCCAGAGGATCGTGAAGTCGTGGTTGCGGGCGAGCCGTCGGTAGCCGGACACATTCCGCACCATATAGTGCGCAAGTTATCTTGCGCAAGATATTGTGCGGAATTTGCTAGGCTGTGTCCGTGGCGTACGAACCCCGGCCGATGAGCGACCCGCGGGTGCTCCGCGCCATCGCCCATCCGATGCGCGCGCGGATCCTCGACGAGTTCGACCTGTCGACGACGCTGCGCGCGGCGGACGTGGCCGACCTGCTCGACATCCCGGCCAACCAGGCGAGCTTCCACCTGCGCCAGCTGGCCAAGTACGGCCTCATCGTGGCGGCGCCCGAAGCTGCCCGCGACAAGCGGGACCGCGTCTACCGGCGGTCCGACCGGCGCGCCTTCCAGCTCGACGTGGACGACATCGAGGCCGAGCCCGGCGGCAAGGCGGCGCTGTCGGTGTTCCGCCAGAGCAAGGCGGCCTGGGCGCACCGTCTGGTGGACGAGGTGTTCTCGTTCAAGGAGCAGAAGGACACTTTCAGTGCGATCGTCGACCAGAACCTGCGACTGTCGAAGGCCGAGGCGGCCCAGTTCATGGGCGAGGTGGACGAGGTCCTGGCGAGGTGGGTGAAGGGCTCGCGCGGGCGCCCGCGCGACCGGCGTACCTATGTCTTCTACTCGATGGTCCAGCCCTATCCCGAGGACTCCGAGGAGAAGTGATGCGATGCCGGACCGCTCCGTCGACCCCCGAACTCGTGGGTGCCGTCTTGGGCTGGGACCGGGGGCTCTGGCACGCTGACCGTGACCGTTCGCACGCACACGACCAGGGAGCTCCGTGACCCACCTTCCCACCCACGAGAGTGACCCGCTGGCGGCGATGCTCGACAGGAAGAGCGCCAGGGGGCGCGTCTACCCGGTGCCCGATGCGCGGGTGATGTTCGTCCAGGTGAACAAGAACGCGTGCACCAGCCTCAAGTGGATGGTGGCAGGCATCGCCGGCGAGGACCTCAGCAGCTTCGGACCGAGCCTCCAGGCGAGCGTCGGAGACGAGGACGACATCCACGACCGTCGGCAGTGGCGGAAGACGCCGCGCCTGGACCAGCTCGACCCCGAGGTCCGAGCGCAGATCCATCCGAGCAACGGCTGGTTCGTCTTTGCCGTCACCCGGGACCCGCGATCCCGACTGTTCTCCGCGTGGCAGAGCAAGCTGCTCCTGGAGAACCCCGGGTACACCTCGTTCCAGCGGGAGCCCTGGTATCCGCGGCACCCGGTGACCACAG
Source organism: Nocardioides sp. (assembly GCA_025924815.1). Taxonomy (GTDB): domain Bacteria; phylum Actinomycetota; class Actinomycetes; order Propionibacteriales; family Nocardioidaceae; genus Nocardioides. Next base: position 16,312 of record JAICHQ010000009.1, on the reverse strand, counting down.
CCTCGATCGTCGAGGACTTCGCTGAGTTCGTCGACCTGATGTTGCGTGAGCCCGGTCACCGGATCCGAGGCGACGGTCACTTCTGCGACCAGGTCGAGTTGCTCCATGAGGACGTCGTGACGTATACCGACATCTATGACGTCCGCGATCTCGGCCGGCTCCAAACGGACTTGCGCCAGCACCTCGACCGCGTGGGCTGGAAAGGCGAGCTCACCTTGCCTCGGTTGAACGACACGCCCCTACGCGCCAACCCCCTGCCGTTCGCGAACGGTGTCGACGCCCAGATCGAGAAGATCTACGCCGCGGACTTCGAGAGGTTCGGCGATCGATGGGACTTCGCCACCATCGAGCGCAACTCCAAGTGGACCGACGCGGATCTGGCCCAGGTCGAGCTGCGGGCGTCGCTCGGCCGGCGGATCGCGTACCTGCGCAACCAAGCCATGGCCTTTCGGGCCGAGGTCGTCACGGAGCGGAAGCGGGCGGACGCGGAGAAGCGACGGGCCGACGCGGCCGCGAAGCGGGTCGACCGGCTCCGACGTCGGCTCCGAAAGCGGGCGGTCCCCCCGCCACCTCGACACGGTCGTCTTCGCTCAATGCTCGACCGCTTGCTGCGTGGGATGCGACGATGCCTCCGCCGCACGTGATCGGGTTGTCCGGGACGGTCCTCGCGGTGTGTCCTAGCCATCCCGGCCAGAGCTGGGTTGGCAGATGACGACATCGGAAGTCGAGGACCACACAGCGCGATTCTCCATCGTCTCCGCGGTGTACAACGTCGGCGCCTATCTGGAAGCGTTCATCGCCTCGATCGAGGCTCAGACCTTCCCGCTCGAACGGCTCCAGGTCATCGTCGTGGACGACGGCTCGACCGACGACTGCCTTGCTCAGCTCGAAGCCTGGCAGCAGCGCCGACCCGAACTGGTCACGGTGGTCTCCCAGAAGAACGGTGGGCCCGCATCGGCGCGCAACGCCGGAATGGCCCGCGCCCGTGGTGAGTGGATCACCTTCACCGATCCCGACGACGTGCTGGACCCGGGCTATCTCGCCGAGGTCGACGCCTACCTTCGTAAACGCCCCGACGTGATGATGGTCGCCACGAACCGGGCCGTGTTCAGCGGGACGACGGGGTCGGAGAGCACGCACCCGCTCCGGAGACATTTCGTCGCCGGCAACCGGCTGCGCAACCTGAACATCGACTCCGGCCACTTCCACGGGCACGCCGCCTCCTCGTTCTTCCGAGCCGACGAGATCAAACGCGGGAACCTGCGTTACGACGACCGGCTGCGTACCACGTTCGAGGACGGTCATTTCTGCTGCCTCTACCTGTTGCACGCTCCTGCGCCGACCGTGGTGTATCTCCCGAACGCCGTCTACAACTACCGCATACGCGGGGACGGCACGTCTCAGCTGGACCGCAGCTGGGCCGACCCGGGACGGTTCACCGACGTGTTGGAGCACGGATACCTGGCGCTCTTGCGCGAAGGGTCCGAGCGGTGTGGACGCATTCCCAGCTGGTTGCAGGGCATGGTGATCTACGAGCTCTCCTGGTACCTGAAGATGAACGATCGACTGGCCGCGCCGACGGCCGCCCACGGCGACACCCTGGTGCGGTTCCACGAGCTGATGGAGCAGATCTGTGCGCTCCTCGACCGAGGCGGCGTCGAGAGCTACCGAGCCACCTTCTTGTCGGTGACCCGGCGCGAGATGCTGCTGCACGGGTACGACAGTGAGCCCTGGCACACGTCGTACGCCGTCGTGGACCGGCTCGACGAGGACCAGAAGCTGTTGCGGGTCTGTTACCGCTACCGCGGCGAGATGCCCGACGAGAAGTTCACGGTCTTCAGCAGGTACGTCCAGCCGGTGCACCAGAAGATCCGAGACGTGCAGTTCTTCGATCGGACGCTGTTGCACGAGCGGATCGTCTGGTTGCCGTTCGGCACGGTCCGGGTCGTCCTCGATGGTGAAGAGCTCGAGATACGCACCGCCGACCCGAAACCACCCGAACGTCGGCTGACGGCCGGGACGGTCAACAAGTTGCTGGCACACGAGCCGGTGGCGGCACCCAAGAAGCCGGAACCGGAGCTGACTTTCGGCGACCGCATGGTCACCCGCCTGGCCCGGACCCGACTGGTCCGGCGATACTTCCGGGACGCGTGGGTCCTGATCGACCGCGTCTTCAACGCGGACGACAGTGCCGAGCACCTGTTCCGCCACCTCAGCGCCAACCGGCCGGATGTGAATGCCTGGTTCGTGATCGAGAGCGGCACGCCGGACCACAAGCGCCTGCGGCGGGACGGCTACCGGCGAGTGGTCGCGCACGGATCGTTCGTCTGGAAGCTGCTGATGCTGAACTGCACCGAGTTGATCTCCTCCCACATCGACGACGCGGTCGTGCGACCGGCAGCGATCAGAGCGCTGGCCGAGCCGGGGTGGCGGATCGTCTTCCTGCAGCACGGCGTCATGAAGGACGACCTCTCGACCTGGCTGAACCGGAAGAACATCGACCTGCTCGTGACCAGCACGCGTGCCGAGATGCACTCCGTCGTGGACGACCACACCACCTACCGGTACACGACCAAGGAGGTGAAGCTGACCGGGCTCCCTCGCTTCGATCGCATCCTCGAGGCGGGGCAGCGGTTCCCACCCGACCAGCGCGACCTCATCCTGATCGCGCCCACCTGGCGGCAGTGGCTGTCCTCCTCGGAACCGGTCGTGACCGGACGGCACCGGGTGACCGAGGACTTCCGCACGTCCCAGTTCGCCACCGAGTGGACCTCGGTGATCAACAGTCCGCAGGTCAAGGAGCTGGCCGAGCGGACCGGCCTGCAGGTGGCGCTGCTCCTGCATCCGAACTTCCAGGGAACCGCTCGGCTGGACACGATGCCGCACGTCCGGACGCTGGAGTTCGAAGGTCAGAACGTGCAGGAGATCTTCGCTCGTGCCCGCGTGCTGGTGACCGACTACTCCTCGATGTTCTTCAACGCCGCCTACATCGAACGTCCCATCGTCTACTTCCAGTTCGACCGAGACCGCGTGAACGCCGGATGGCACCTCGGCCGGCACGGCTACTTCGACTACGAACGCGATGGCTACGGTCCCGTGACCTTCACCGCCGGCGAGGCCGTTGCTGCCCTCACCAAGACGGTCGAGACGGGTCCGGAACCCGACCCGGTCTATCTGCAACGCATCCAGGAGAGCTTTCCGGAGCGTGACGGACGCTGCTGCGAACGCGTGGTGGACGCGATCCTCGAGTCGAGGCACGCGCACACCTACCGAAGGCCCACCCTGCGGCAGGTGGCGGTCGGCCGCGCCCGTGGTGCGGCGCGCCGCGCCCTGCACGCCGTACGACGGCCGGCGCCGCCGTCGAGGGGAGGCCCGTCACGCACCACGTCCTGACGTGCTGTGATGGAGCCATGCCCGCACGACTCCGACCCGCGTCGTACGACGTCGTCCGGGACGCGCTTGCGGCCGATCCGCGGAGCCCGGAGCAGACCCGGCTCCTGGTCAAGCACTTCCTGGCCGTGCTGGCCGAACGCGCGCCGGGGGCGTCGGTCGAGGTCCGCGTGCCGCCGTACGCCGCGGTGCAGGCGATCGCCGGGGTGCGCCACACCCGGGGGACGCCACCGGCGGTGGTGGAGCTGGACGCGGACACCTGGATCGCGCTCGCAACCGGGAGCCTGTCGTGGGCCGACGCCGGGTCGGACGGGCGCATTCAGGCGAGCGGGGAACGAGCCGACCTCTCCCCGCTGCTCCCGCTGACGCCCCGGGAGGAGGACGCGTGATCGTCGCCGCCGTGCAGTCCCAGGAGCTCGCCGATGCGGTGGGTGACGTCGAGGGTGTCGAGGTCGTGGTCTGGCCGGAGGGCGAGCGGCTGCCCGCACGCGCGGAGGAGATCGAGTTCCTCGTGCCCGACTACACCCGCGCGCGGTCGACCGCGCGGGAGCTGGCGGGGTTGCCGCGCCTCCGCGCCGTCCAGCTGCAGACGGCGGGGTACGACTCGGTCGTCGACCTGGTCCCTCCGTCACTCGACCTGCTCTCCGCGCGCGGCGTCCACGACGACGCGACAGCCGAGCTGGCGCTCGGCCTGACCATCGCCTCGCTGCGCGGCATCGACGTCGCGGTGCGCGAGCACGGCCACTGGCAGCAGGACGTCGAGCGCCGGAGCCTGGCGGACAGCAGCGTCGCGATCCTGGGGTACGGCTCGATCGGGCGGGCCGTCGCCGCCCGGATGCTCGCCTGCCGAGCGCTGGTCACCGGCGTCGCGACGTCGCCGCGCGAGGACGAGCTGGTCGGGCGCGTGGTGAGCGTCGACGAGGTCGACTGGGCCTCCCAGCACGTCGTCGTCGTGGTGCTGCCTCTCTCGGAACGGACCCGACACCTGGTCGACGCGGCCTTCCTGGCCCGGCTGCGCGACGGCGCCCTGGTCGTCAACGTCGGCCGTGGGGCGCTTCTCGACAATGCCGCGGTCATGTCCGAGGCCGGGCGGCTCCGCTTCGCCCTCGACGTGACCGATCCCGAGCCGCTCCCCGACGACCACCTGCTCTGGGCCGCCGACGGCGTGCTGATCACCTCCCACATCGCCGGCGGCACCACCGCGATGCTCCCCCGAATGGCCGCGCTGGTCCGCGACCAGCTCGCCCGCCTCCGCGACGGCCGTCCGCTGCGCAACCTCGTCCTCCGCTGAGTTGTCAGCTCGCGAACGAACTCGCTTCGCTGCTCGGTGCGATGCTCAGCTTCGACCTCGTCGGAGCTGAGGGTCCTAGCTAGGCGGTGACGACCTCGCCGAAGCAGGAGACCAGGAGGTCGATGTCGGACTCGGAGGCGACGATCGGGGGAGCGAGTCGCACGGTCTGGCCGTGGGCCTCCTTGGCCAGGATCCCCTTCTCCAGCAGTGCCTCGGTGAACTCGCGGCCGGTCATCTTGTCGGCGGCGATGTCGATGCCGGCCCACAGGCCACGGGCGCGGACGGCGTCGATGCCGTGCCCGACCAGGCCCAGCAGCCCGTCGTACAGCTGCTCGCCGAGCTTGGCCGCACGCTCCTGGAACTCCCCGGTCTGCAGCATCGCCACGACCTCGGTGCCGATCGCTGCGGCCAGCGGGTTCCCGCCGAACGTCGAACCGTGCGTGCCGGGCGTGATCACGCCGAGTACGTCGCGGTTCGCCGCCACGGCCGAGACCGGGTACAGCCCGCCGCCGAGCGCCTTGCCCAGGATGTAGATGTCGGGGACGACGTCCTCGTGGTCGCACGCGAACGTGCGGCCGGTGCGCGCCAGACCGGACTGGATCTCGTCGGCGGCCATCAGGACGCCCTTGTCGCGACACAACGTGCGCACGTCCTGCAGGAAGCCCTCGGGGGGGATGATCACACCGGCCTCGCCCTGCACCGGCTCGAGCAGGATGGCCACCGTGGTGTCGTCGACCGCGGCGCGCATCGCCTCGATGTCGCCGTACGGCACCAGGCGGAAGCCCGGGGTGTAGGGCGCGTAGCCCACCGTCGCGTCGGGGTCGGTCGAGAACGACACGATCGTGGTGGTGCGGCCGTGGAAGTTGCCCTCCATCGCGACGATCGTCGCGCGGTTCTCCGGCACGCCCTTGACCTGGTAGCCCCACTTCCGGCTCACCTTGATCGCGGTCTCGACGGCCTCGGCACCGGAGTTCATCGGCAGGATCATCTCCTTGCCGGTGAGCTCGGCCAGGGCCTGGGAGAACGGGCCCAGCTGGTCGTTGTAGAACGCCCGGCTCGTCAGCGTCAGCCGGCCGAGCTGCTCACGGGCCACCTCGACCAGGCGGGGGTGCGCGTGGCCGAAGTTGAGGGCGGAGTAGCCCGCGAGGCAGTCGAGGTAGCGCTTCCCGTCGACGTCGGTGACCCAGGCGCCCTCGCCGGAGGCGATCACCACCGGCAGCGGGTGGTAGTTGTGCGCGGCGTAGGTCTCGGTGAGCTCGATGTGGCGGGCGGTGCCGGAGTTCTGATCGGTCATGGCAGTGCTTTCGAAGGCGTCGGGTCGTGGATGGGGAAGTGCTTCCATGGTCCCGCACCCGTGCCCGTTCTCCAAATGATTGTCAGACAATTTCTGGCATAGTCCCCGACGTTGTGGTCGGGTTCGGGGCCCTGGAGCGACCCGAACGTCGGGGACAATCCCGCCTGGGTAGGTTCCGAGGCATGAGTGATGAGTTGCGCGCCCGGGTGGCCGACGTGCTTCCCGGCGTACGCCGCGACCTGGAGTCGTTGGTCCGGATCCAGTCGGTTAGCGCCGACCCCGAGCGTGCCGGGGAGGTACGTCGCAGCGCCGAGGCGGTCCGGGACCTGTTCGCCGCCGAAGGATTCGAGGTCCGGATCACCAGCGCCGACGGTGGCCGTCCCGCGGTCATCGCCCACAAGAGCAGCGCCCGCCCCGACGCTAAGACCGTTCTGCTCTACGCCCACCACGACGTCCAGCCCGAGAACGACCATGCCGACTGGGACTCCGACCCGTTCGAGCCCACCGAGCGCGACGGGCGCCTCTACGCTCGCGGTGCCGCCGACGACAAGGCCGGCATCGCCGCCCACCTCGGCGCGATCCGCATCCTCGGCGACGACCTGCCGGTCAACGTCGTGATGTTCGTCGAGGGCGAGGAGGAGGTCGGGTCCGGGAGCCTCCCGGCACTCCTGCGCCAGCACCTCGACGAACTGCGCGCCGACGTCATCGTGATCGCCGACAGCACCAACTGGGACGTCGGCGTCCCGGCCCTGACCACGAGCCTGCGCGGGCTGGTCCGTCTCGACGTGCAGGTCCGCACCCTCACCCACGCCGTCCACTCCGGCATGTGGGGCGGCCTGGTGCCTGACTCGCTGATGACGCTGGCCCGGCTGATCGCCAACTGCCACGACGACGAGGGATCCGTCGCCGTCGAGGGCCTGTACGCCGGCCCCGCGGCCGACGTGGACTATCCCGAGCAGCGGCTCCGGGCCGAGTCGGGGGCCCTCCCCGGCGTGCGGTGGATCGGCAGCGGCTCCAGCGTCGAGCGGCTCTGGACCAGGCCGGCGCTCTCGGTGATCGGCCTGACGGCGCCCAAGGCCGAGGGCGCGAGCAACACCCTCGTCCCGGCCGCCACGGCGCGCCTGAGCCTGCGCATCGCCCCGGGCGACACCGTCGACAGCGCCCGCCGGGCGCTCGTCGGCCACCTCGAGCGACACGTCCCCTGGGGCGCCGAGCTCACGATCACGCCCGTCGACGACGGCGAGCCCACGCGGATCGACGCGTCCGGGCCCGCCTACGACGCCGCCCGCGCCGCCTTCGCCGAGGCCTGGGACGGCACCGAGCCGATCGACATGGGCGTCGGCGGCTCGATCCCGTTCATCGCCGAGTTCCTGGACGCGTTCCCGCAGGCCAGTGTCCTGGTCACCGGTGTCGAGGACCCCGACACCCGGGCCCACGGCGCCAACGAGGGTCTTCATCTCGCCGAGTTCGAGCGCGTCGTCCACGCGGAGGCCCTGCTTCTCACCAGGCTCGGCGAGCTCTAGACCCCGCCCGGGCAGCCGGTGCTCGCGACGTGACCTCCGGGAGCGAGCCGGCCCGTGCGCCGATACCCGACCGGGGACTCGGCTCACCTAGACTCACCACCGTGACCCCCTCCCAGCGCCGCGGCGGCGACGGTCGGCTCACCGCGGCGCTCGACCCGCTGGACCAGGGTCCCCACGACGCATGCGGGGTGTTCGGCGTCTGGGCCCCCGGCGAAGAGGTGTCCAAGCTCGCCTACTTCGGGTTGTACGCACTCCAGCACCGCGGCCAGGAGTCGGCCGGGATCGCGGTGAGCAACGGCCGCCAGATCTTGGTCTACAAGGACATGGGTCTGGTCTCCCAGGTCTTCGACGACTCGACGCTGGAGTCTCTCAAGGGTCATCTCGCGATCGGTCACTCGCGCTACTCGACCACCGGCGCGAGTACCTGGCAGAACGCCCAGCCGACGTTCCGGCCGACCGACGACGGGTCGATCGCGCTCGGTCACAACGGCAACCTGATCAACGCCCCCGAGCTGCGCGACCTCGTCGCCGGGCTGCCCGGCCCGGCCGGCGAGCTCGACCTCCACGGCCGGGCTCTCGAGGAGTCGACCAACGACACCTCGCTGGTCACCGCCCTGCTCGCCCATCACCCCGACACCACGCTGGAGCAGCGGGCGCTCGAAGTGCTGCCCCTCCTCCGGGGTGCGTTCTGCTTCGTGTGGATGAACGAGCACACGCTGTATGCCGCCCGGGACCCGCAGGGCATCCGGCCTCTCGTCCTCGGCCGGCTCGACCGCGGCTGGGTCGTGGCCAGCGAGGACTCCGCACTCGCCACGGTCGGCGCCAGCGTGGTCCGCGAGGTCGAGCCCGGCGAGCTGCTGGTCATCGACGAGAACGGCCTGCGGTCCCACACCTTCGCCGAGCCGGCGCCCAAGGGCTGCGTCTTCGAGTACGTCTACCTCGCCCGGCCCGACGCCACGATCGCCGGGCGCAGCGTCCACCAGGCCCGGGTCGAGATGGGTCGTCAGCTCGCCCGGGAGTTCCCGGTCGGGGCCGACCTGGTGATGCCCGTCCCCGAGTCCGGCACCCCGGCGGCAGCCGGCTACGCCGAGGAGTCCGGCATCCCCTTCGGCCAGGGCTTCGTCAAGAACGCCTACGTCGGCCGGACCTTCATCCAGCCCAGCCAGACCCTGCGCCAGCTCGGCATCCGCCTGAAGCTCAACGCGCTCGAGCACATGGTCCGAGGTCGGCGCCTGGTCGTCGTCGACGACTCGATCGTGCGCGGCAACACCCAGCGTGCCCAGATCCGGATGCTCCGCGAGGCGGGCGCCGCCGAGGTCCACGTGCGCATCAGCAGCCCGCCGGTGAAGTGGCCCTGCTTCTACGGCATCGACTTCGCCACCCGGGCCGAGCTCATCGCCAACGGTCTCGATGTCGACGAGGTCGCCGCGAGTGTCGGCGCCGACAGCCTGGGCTACATCTCGCTCGACGGGATGGTCGAGGCCACCGGCCAGGCTCCCGAGAGCCTGTGCCTGGCCTGCTTCACCGGCGAGTACCCGATCCCCCTTCCCGACGAGAGCCTGCTCGGCAAGCACCTGCTGGAGGTCAGCCTCACCACGCCGGTCGGCCGCGCCCTGCCCGTCCTCAACAACCCCTGAGGAAGCCCGTGACCCAGCAGGCCCCACCACCGGCCACCGGTGCCTACGCCGCGGCGGGTGTCGACATCGAGGCGGCTGAGACGGCCGTCGACCTGATGAAGGCCTGGGTGTCGAAGACCGACCGTCCGGAGGTGATCGGCACCCTCGGCGGCTTCGCCGGGCTGTTCGACGCCTCCGCGTTGACCCGCTACCACCGGCCGATCCTGGCCACCTCCACCGACGGGGCCGGCACGAAGGTGGCGATCGCCCAGGCGATGGGCGTCCACGACACCATCGGCTTCGACCTGGTCGGCATGGTGGTCGACGACCTCGTCGTCTGCGGCGCCGAACCGCTGTTCATGACCGACTACATCGCGTGCGGCCGCGTCGTACCCGAGCGGATCGCGGCGATCGTCAAGGGCATCGCGGAGGCCTGTGTCGAGGCCGGCTGCGCCCTCGTCGGAGGGGAGACCGCCGAGCACCCGGGGCTCATGGAGCCCGAGGCGTACGACGTGGCGGGGGCGGCCACGGGCGTCGTCGAGGCCACGGACCTGCTCGGTCCGGGGCGCGTCCGACCCGGCGACGTCGCGGTGGCCATGGCCTCGAGCGGTCTCCACTCCAACGGCTACTCGCTGGTCCGGCACGTCCTGCTCGGCCCGGCCGAGTCGGGAGGCGCGGGATGGGCGCTCGACCGCGAGGTCCCCGAGCTCGGCCGCACGTTGGGGGAGGAGCTGCTCGAGCCCACGCGCATCTACGCACGCGCCTGCCTCGCGCTCGCCGAGGACACCGGGGTGCGGGCGATGGCCCACATCACCGGCGGCGGCCTCGCGGCCAACCTCGCCCGGGTACTGCCCGCGGAGGTCTCGGTGACCCTCGACCGGAGCAGCTGGACGCCCGCGCCCGTCTTCGACGTCGTACGCCGGGTCGGTGGCCTGTCCCAGGAGGAGCTGGAGGCGACGCTGAACTGCGGCGTCGGCATGGTCGCCCTGCTCCCCCCCGACGACGTCGACCGGGCGATCCGGACCCTCGCCGGCTTCGGCATCGACGCCTGGGCCGCAGGCGAGGTGAGGCTCGACGACACGCACGGCGGCGAGGCGCTGGTGACCGGCGAGCACCCGGACCGGTAGGTTCGGCCCATCCGTCATCCGTCCGTGAGGTTTTCGGGATGGGATGTGCGGGAACAGCCACCCATTGGGTAGCGTTGGCTCCACGACAGAAGACCGAACAGACCGGTGCGCCTCGGTGAGTGGTCCCGCGGCCCCGGATCAAGTGTGCAAGGGGTTGACCCTATGGGCCGCGGCCGAGCGAAGGCTAAGCAGACGAAGGTCGCCCGCGACCTGAAGTACCGCACTCACGAGACGGACTTCGGGGCGCTGGCGCGCGAGCTGCACAGCGACGACGGCGACCCCGCCGCGATGGACGAGTCGTCCGACGACCACGACGAGTGGGCCGATCAGGCCGAGCCCTCCCGCGACTGACGCGCCCCGCGGCCGGGATCAGGTCGGTCCGGATCGACGCTCAGCGAGAGGGCAGGTAGACGCCCCGTAGCCGACCTACGTCGCAGATGCGCCGTTCGGCGAGCCGGTCGGCGGCCTCGGCCGGTGTGATGGTGTCGGCCCGAGCCAGTGCGAACACGGCCCGCGTGGTCTCGAAGATCCCACCGGCCCGCTGCTCGGCACGCTCGAAGCTGAACCCCTCCAGCTCGTCGGCGACCTGGATGACGCCCCCGGAGTTCACGCAGTAGTCGGGGGCGTAGAGGATGCCCCGGTCGGCGAGCGCCTTCTCGACACCGGGGTGGTCGAGCTGGTTGTTCGCGGCGCCGCAGACGATGGCCGCCTTCAACACGTCGACGACGTCGTCGGTCAGCGCCCCGCCCATCGCGCACGGGGCGTATACGTCGATCTCCGCGCGCACCAGCGCGTCGGTGTCGGCGACCGCGGTCGTGCCGTACCGGCTGACCATCGCCTCCACGGCGGCCGGGTTCACGTCGGTGACCACCACCCTCGCCCCGTCGTCGACAAGGTGCTGGACGAGATGGTGCCCGACCTTGCCGACCCCGGCGATGCCGACGGTGCGGCCCGACAGGCTCGGTGTGCCCCAGACCGCCTCGGCGCTCGCCCGCATGCCCTGGAACGTGCCGTACGCCGTGAGCACCGACGAGTCTCCGGCGCCGCCGTGGGCGACGGTCCGACCGGTGACGAAGCGGCACTCCGTGGCCACGACGTCCATGTCGACGGAGTAGGTGCCGACGTCGCACGCGGTCAGGTAGCGGCCGTTCAGGGACTGGACGAAGCGTCCGTAGGCCCGCAGCAGGGCCTCGGTCTTGTGGCGCTTCGGGTCGCCGATGATCACCGCCTTGCCACCGCCGAGGTCGAGGCCCGCCAGCGCGTTCTTGTACGTCATCCCTCGCGAGAGGTTGAGCACGTCGCGGATCGCCTCCGCGGTCGAGGCGTAGGGGTAGAAGCGGGTGCCTCCCAGCCCCGGGCCGAGGGCGGTGGAGTGGATCGCGACGATCGCCTTGAGACCGGACGCGGGGTCGTTGCAGAACACGACCTGCTCGTGCTCGGCACCCAGCTCGAAGACGTCGACGGAGTCGGCGGGGCCGGTGGGATCGGCAGACATGACGGGCCTCTCTCGATCGCGCCACGCGGGTGGGTGGCGCACACGCGCGCGGGCCACGAGGGGGTGGTGTGACCCACCTCGCACGATAGTGCCGACGGGCATCCCACCGGGAATCGGGTGGAGAGGGCGGCCCCGTCAGCGGAGCAGTAGGGCCACCACCAGCGAGCCGACGAAGCACGCGGCCAACACCGCCAGGCAGATCAGCGCGAACAGCAGGGGCGACCCCGGGGGCCGGGCATCGGGAGCTTGGAACCGCGGGAGGTCGGGCGCGGGCACCAGCAGCGTGCGTGCGCGGACGGGAGAGGTCTCCTGGAGGGCCTGTACGTAGGAGTGGACGTCGGGCCACCGCTCCTCGCGCTCGGGTGCGAGGCCGCGCAGGATGACCGCGTCGATCTCGGGGGGCAGCTGGGCCAGCTGCGACGGAGGTGGCGGGAGCCGGAGGTGGGCCAGGTCCGCGATCGTCCCCTCGTGCGCGGTCCTGCCGGTCAGGAGCTGGTAGCTGACCGCAGCCAGGGCGTAGACGTCGGCTCGCGCGTCGACCCCGCCGCCGGTCGCCTGCTCTGGCGCCATGTACGCGGGCGTCCCGACCACATGGGTCAGGCCGCTCGCGTGCAGGATCGCCTTCGCCACGCCGAGGTCGGCCACCATCACCCTGGTGCCCTGTCCGTCGGTACGGAGCAGGAGGTTGGCCGGCTTGATGTCCCGGTGGATCGACCCCTGCTCGTGCAGCACCGACAGCCCGGCTCCGGCCTGGCTGACCAGCGCGACCGTGCGGTCCACCGAGATCGAGTGCTCCCGCTCCAGCAGGTGGGCGACGGTGCCCCGGTCGGCGTACGACATCACGAAGTACGGCGTGCCCTCGACCTCGCCCACGTCGTAGACGCGCACGACGAAGTCGGAGTCGGCCCGCCGGAGGATGCGCGCCTCCTGGAGGAAGCGGTCGCGGATGTCGAGGCGCTGCGCCCAGTTGTCGGCCAGGGCCTTGACGGCGACGTCGGACTGCAGCTCGTCGTCGCGGTAGAGCCACACCGAGGCGAACCCACCGACCCCGAGCCGCTCCACCTGCGTGAGCCGACCGAGCCGTACGGGGAGAGACACGCTGGGTAGTGTGCCTGATCAGCCAGACGACTCGGAGGTGCCAGCGTGGACGACGTGCAGAAGCCGGCCGATCTGGACGAGCTCGCCGGTCGGGCGTCGGATGGCGACCAGCAGGCGCTTCACCAGCTCCTGCTGGAGATCCAGCCTCGCGTACGCCGCATCTGCGGCCGGATGCTCCTCTACCCGGAGGATGCCGAGGAGGCGACCCAGGACGCCCTGCTGTTGGTCTCGACCCGCATCCACACCTTCGCCGGCCGTAGCCGCTTCACCACGTGGCTGCACGTGGTCGCCTCGAACAGCGCGCGCTCGACGTACCGCAGTCTCAAGCGCCGGTCCTCCGAGCTGCCCACCGACGAGCTCCCCACCGCCGCGGACCCGCGCACGACCAGCGTGATCGCCGGCAGCCGGCTCGACTTCCTCGAGGCCCTGGAGACCCTCGGCGCGAACCACCCGGCGCTGGTCGAGCCACTGCTGCTGCGCGACGTCCAGGAGCTGGAGTACGCCGACATCGCCAGCCTGCTCGACATCCCGGTCGGCACCGTGAAGTCGCGCATCCACGCCGCGCGCCAGATCGTGCAGCCCCTCCTGATCCCCCGGTAGCCGGGCGCAGGTCAGACGGCCAAGGTCAGACGGGCTCAGCGCAGGGCGCCGACGTAGCGCGAAGCCCGGCGTACGTCGGTCATCCGGTTCTCCCAGGTGATGCCCACGGTGAGCAGCACCGCACCGGAGACGCCGATGGTCAGCCAGGTGGGCACCGCGGCCGCATACGGCGCGAGCTCGCGGAGCACGAGCAGCGTGCCGACGACCGCGCCCACGACCAGCGGGGCGCTCCAGCGCAGGACGGCCCCGGTAACGGTGAGCCCGAGGCAAGCGAGGCCGAGCAGGAGTGCCCGCAGGGAGTAGGGGTCGTCGAGCATCGCCAGCAGGGAGGGAACGGTGGCCAGGGTCAGGCCGGGGGCCAACAGGGTCAGCGTCGACCGGGTGTCCCGGCGGAGCTGCCAGACGGCGACCGCGACCAGGACCACGGCGGAAGGCAGCGTGTAGGCCTCGGGTGCATGTACGCCGAGGTCGAGCAGGCGGACCCAGGTCGCGGCCGCGAGCAGCAGCCCACCCGGCCACGCCAGGAGCCGCCGGCTGGGGTGGAGGATCGAGGACGTCGTCACCAGGGCGCCCGCGACCGTGAGGTGGACCGCCAGCGAGACGTCGAGATCGGACGCCAGGGCGATCGCGCTGGCCGAGACGACCGCGCCGGCGATCGCCGACGAGGCCTCGAGCTCGACCTGAGGCCGCCAGAGGGCGAGCCCGCCCAGCACGACGAGCACCGGGATCGCGCGGAACTGCTCGTCGACGCCGATGACGTTGCCCGCGGCCCAGACCAGCCCCGCGAAGGCCAGCGGGAAGCAGATGGAGGCGACGACACCGGTGCGGTCGGTCCGCACCATCAGATATCCCGCCATCACGCAGGCCAAGGCCAGCACGGTGGCCGTCAGCCGGTCGCTGGGCAGCGCGAGCAGGGCGGCCCCGGTGGTGAGGACCAGGGCGACGAGCCGGGAGAGGTCGGCTGCGGAGCCGGACAGGCGCTCGGCCGCAACGAGACCGGCGATGGCGGCGGCCACAGCCACTCCGACCACCAGCGCGAGCGGTACGTCGTACAACGGCAGGGTGGCGAAGCCGCCGAGGGCCACCCCGCCGCCGACGGCCAGACCCCGGGTCGCCCGGCGGACGGGCTCGACCAGAGTGAGCGCGGCGCAGGCCGCCGCGGCGAGCACGACGCAGGTGGGCAGCAGGAGCAGCGGGGAGACCCAGGTGGTGGCGTCGCCCACGTGGACCGCGAAGTTCCGGCTGAAGGCGGTGCCGACCGACGTGGCCGCGCGCGCTGCCTCCTCGACCAGCTGGGCGGCGACCACGGTCGGCACGACGAGGGTCCCGAACAGGGGGAGCAGGACGGCCGGCCGCAACGGGCGCGGAGCCAGGGCGAGGACGACCACCCAGATCGCGGAGACGGCTAGCACGGCGAAGGCCATGGCGGTCTCCGCGTTGTCCAGGACCGGAAGCAGCACGGTGTAGGAGCCGACCAGCCCGGCGAGCCCGTAGCCGTACCGGTCGAGACGGCGCACGCCGGAGACCGGGCCGGCGGCGGCGGCGACGACCGTGGCGGCGAGGAGCGGCCAGATCGCCAGGTCGCCGAGGTAGCGAGCGACCGTGATCGGGGCACCGGCGAGATCCAGCCCGGCCGGCAGCAGCGAGAGCCACGCGAACGCCGCGGTGACGATCGAGGTGACTTGGAGCGGCGCGCTCGGGATCGTCGTGCCGATGCGGGCCACGGCCAGCAGAGCGAGCACCGTCAGGAGCGTCGGCAGCGGGACGCCCACGTGCCACTGCGCGCCCACGCCCGCGATCAGGACCGCCACCGGCGCGACCAGAGCGGGAGCCGTCAACGGGCGTCTGGACGTCGTGACCAGGAGGACCAAGGCACCGGTGGCCACAAGGACGCCGGTGAGGAGCGTGAGCCGCGCGTCGTCCACCTCGCCGAGCCATCCGGCGTGCCGCACTCCGACCACGTCGAGCGCCAGGAGTCCCAGACCGACCACGCACAGCGCCTCGGCGGCCGTCCGCAGCCGACGTCGGTGCAACGCGACGGTCAGCCCCAGGGAGGCGCCGGTCAGCGCGACCAGGACGACGGTCCGGCCGCCGACGCCGAGCCAGCTCCACGCGACGGCCAGGAAGGTCACGGCGGCGACGAGCAGGCACAAGGCGCCCAGCGAGAGCAGGATCTTCGGTACGGACGCGCCACGGACGCGTGCCGGGACGGGCATCGTCGGACGCGGCGCGGCCGGGGCCGGGTAGGGCAGTGCTCCCTCGAGCATCGACCCGGACGCGACGGGGGTGCCGACCGTGGCAGGCTCAGGACGCTTCTGGGCGCGCAGGACACCGATCAGCCGGTCGGCCTCCTGGAACGTGGCGAAGAGAGTGGAGGCGGTCTCGCCGGTGAGGGGGAGGGCGCAGACCCGGCAGACCTGTGGGTCGTGCGGGAGCATCGCGTGGCAGTCGGGGCACCGCGTCGGGTCGGCGTACGTCGTCATGAGGTCAAGTACCTCATCGATCGGGTACCCGTACCCAGGGTTCGGGGACTCAGGCGCGCTGAGTACGGGTGCTCAGGTCGTGCTCGGCGCAGCGAGATCGCCGTCGGCGGTGACCGCGGGGACCGTCCTCATGGGGTGGCCCCACTCGCTGCTCTCGGCTCGGACCGGGGCGGAGTCGACCAGGGTGATGACCGCGGCGACGAAGGTGACGACGTACAGGGCGATGGCACTGCGATGGGTGAGGCGCACGGGTGCTCCCGAGTCAGAGGACGGGCTGCCGCAGAGGCCGGCCTCCGCACGCTGGCGGCGACGACGGGTTCGACGTCAGCACAGGTTCGTGCACCCGCAGAAACCTGAAGCGCCCGGCCACGGCCGGCGAGGGTGGTGGCCAGGGG
>JAICHQ010000008.1 GCA_025924815.1 Nocardioides sp. | reverse complement strand
CGCATCCCGCTCGGGATCGCGGTGACCATCGAGTTCCTCGGGCCGCTCGGCCTGGCCGTCGCCGGCAGCCGTCGCGCCCGCGACCTCGCGTGGGTCGCCCTGGCGGCCGCCGGGGTCGGGCTGCTCGGCGTCGAGCGCGGCCGCCTGACGGTCGCCGGGGTGGCGTTCGCGCTGCTCGCCGGAGCCGCGTGGTCGGCGTACATCCTGCTCAGCGCGTCGACGGGACGTCGCTGGCCCGGCCTGGACGGGCTCACCGTCGCCAGCGTCGTGGCCACGGTGATGATGGTGCCGTTCCTGGCGGCGTTCGCCGGCGACGGCCTCGGCGACCCGCGCGTCGTGGCGCTCGGCGCGGTGGTCGGCCTGTTGAGCTCGGTGATCCCCTACTCCTGCGAGATCACCGCGCTGCGGACCATCCGGCCGTCGGTGTTCGGCATCTTGATGAGCCTCGAGCCGGCCGCGGCGGCGCTGGCCGGGATCGTGGTCGTGCACGAGCTGCTGTCGGCCCTGCAGTGGCTCGCGGTCGGGTGCGTGATCGCGGCCAGCGTCGGCGCCACCCGCACCAGCTCGCGGCTCGCGGTGCCGGCGCCCGACTAGGTCTTCCGCCCGTCGGCGTACGCCGTGTGGCACCATCGCCGCCATGACGAGCACCGGCGCCCGCCACGACACGGCCGGCCCCGCGATCGTCTTCCGCGACGTGAGCTCCGACGACGGGACCCGGCTGCGGGCGTGGACCAACGTCGCCCACGAGGCCGGCGACGACGAGCCCTCCGGCGGATCGTTCGACGGGCCGACCGTGCTGCTGTGCAACGGCCTCGGCACCAACCCGTGGGCGTGGCCGGCGCTGCTCGACCCCGGCTGTGGCGTGCGCGTCGTGTCGTGGAACCACCGCGGCACCGGTGGCTCCGACCGGCCGGCCGACCGTGACCGGGTCGGGATCGACGCCTTCTGCGAGGACGCGCTGTCGGTGATGGATCACTTCGGACTCGACCGTCCGGTGGTGGCCGGGTGGTCGATGGGAGTCAACACGGCGTTCGAGCTGGCGCTGCGGCAGCCCGAGCGGGTCGCCGGGATCTTCGCCGTGGCCGGCGTGCCGGGCGACACGTTCGCGACGATGCTGGCCCCGCTGCACGTGCCCCGCGCGGCGGCGCGCAGCCTCACCGTGGGGATCGGCCGCGTGCTCGAGCTCGCGTCGCGCCCGCTGGTGCCGGTGACCACGCGGCTGCCGGTAGGCCGGCGTACGGTCGCGGCACTGAGCCACAGCGGCTTCATGCTGCCGGTCCCCGACCCCGGGCTGGCGGCCGTCGCCGTGCGCGAGTTCCTGACGACCCCGCCCGACTGGTACTTCCACCTGGCGCTGAAGACCTCCGAGCACGCGCGGGTCCGGCTCAGCAGGGTCGGCGTCCCGGTCGCCTTCGTCGCCGGGTCGTACGACGTGCTGGCAGGCGCCCGCGACATGCGCACCGCCGCAGACCGGCTCGCCGACGCGACGTACGCCGAGCTCCGGGCCAGCCACTTCGTTCAGATGGAGCGCCCCGACGAGGTCCACGCGCTGCTGCTGGAGTTCCTCGCGCGGGTCGGCTGAGCGTCGCGGGACGCGGCGCGCTCGATCGTCCCGGTGATCACCACCCGCCGGGCGGCGCGGCGCAGCGTGGTCAGCACCGCCGGCCCCAGCAGCGCGATCGCGATCGCGTTGGTGACCGCGCGTCCGGTGTCGAACGACCCGGTCGAGGTGACCAGTGTGTAGGCCAGGAACCGGTGCAGGTTCTCCGACCACGGGTCACCGGCCACGAAGGCGAGCCCCGTGTGGCCGGGCACCGCGATGCCCAGGACGAACGGCCACGACGAGAGGTTGAGCAGCAGGCCGAAGGCGTACGCCGCCACCACGCCGTACGCCGCCAGCATCGCGATCTCGGCGCGGCCGGTGACCCGGCGCGGGAGGAGACCGGCGGCCATGCCGACCCAGGCCGAGACCAGCATCTGGTAAGGCAGCCACGGTCCGACGCCACCGGTCAGCAGCGCCGAGGCGAACAGCGACGTGCAGCCGAGCACGAAGCCGAACCCGGCGCCGAAGACCCGCCCGGCCAGGATCAGCAGGAAGAAGACCAGCTCGACGCCGCCGGTGCCGGGTGAGAGGCCTCGGAGCACGGCGTTGACCGCCGACAGCACCCCGAGCACGGCCAGCACCCGCGAGTCGAGCCCGCCCTCGGTCACCTCGGCCAGCACCACCACGATCACCACCGGGATCAGGGCGAGGAAGACGAACGGCGGCCCGACCTGACCGCCCGAGGAGTGACGGCCCAGCAGCGGCCACATCAGCATCATCAGCCCGGCCGCCGACGCCACCGCGAGGACCAGCGCCGAACGGCGCGACAACGGGACCGCGCGCGTGGTCACGAGACCACCTCCGAGACCCGCAGCCAGCCCGGTCCGAGGATCTTGGTCACCTGCGGCGCGAAGGCCGGTGAGGCGGCCAGCACCTCGCGGGTCGAACCGGTCGAGACGACCTCGCCCTCGGCGAGCACCACGACCTGGTCGGCGGCCGCGGCGGCGAACTCCACGTCGTGGGTCGCGACCATCACCGCGTGGCCGTCGTCGGCCAGCCGGCGCAGCACCTCCGACAGCTCCGCCTTCGCGGGGTAGTCCAGGCCGCGGGTCGGCTCGTCGAGCAGCAGGACGGGTGGCGACGTCACCAGCACGACGGCCAGGGCGAGAGCCAGGCGCTGACCCTCGGAGAGGTCACGGGGGTGCGAGCCGTCGGGGATGCCCGGCACCAGCCGGTCCAGCAGCTTGCGGCTCTCCCCCGAGCCGGGGCGACCGGAGCCGGCATCCGCGGCCGCGCACTCGTCGGCCACCGACTCGAGGTAGAGCAGGTCGGCCGCGGTCTGCGGCACGAGGCCGACGAGCTCGCGCCGGCGCGCCGCCGGCTCGGCCGCCGGGTCGACACCGTGGACCGACACCGTGCCGGCGCGGCGGCTGCGCGTGCCCTGGAGGGTCCACAGCAGTGTCGACTTGCCCGAGCCGTTGCGACCCATCAGCGCGGTCACGCTGCCGCGGACCAGGGTGACCGAGGTCTCGCGCAGCGCCACCGCCCCTCCGCGCACGACCGTCAGGTGGGCGCCGACCAGCGCCGGGGCCGGGGTCCCCGACGGGGCCGCGTCCCGCGGCGGCGATCCCAGCTCGAGCCCGCGGGCCAGGCGACGTGCGTCGCGCACGGTCATCGGCAACGGCGACCAGCCCAGGCCGCGGCCGAGCTCCACGATCGGGGGCACCACCGGCGAGTCGGCGAGCAGGTCCGCCGGTGGACCGGTGACCACGGTGCCGTCGCCGGGCAGCAGCGCCATCCGGTCGGCGAACGGTACGACCCGCTCCAGCCGGTGCTCGGCCATCAGCACCGAGACCCCGAGGTCCTGCACGAGCCGCGTCAGCGTGGCGAGCACCTCCTCGGCAGCCGTGGGGTCGAGCGCGGAGGTCGGCTCGTCCAGCACGAGCACGCGAGGGTGCATCGTCAGGACCGAGCCGATCGCCACCCGCTGCTGCTCGCCACCGGAGAGGGTGCGTAGGTCGCGGTGACGCAAGGCGGCGATGCCGAGGAGGTCGAGCGTCTCCTCGACCCGACGGCGCATGGTGTCGGCGGAGAGGCCGAGCTGCTCCATCCCGTAGGCGAGCTCCTCCTCGACGCTGTCGGTGACGAAGCCCGCGGCCGGGTCCTGACCGACGTACCCCACGACGTGCGCCCGCTCGCGGGGTGGCTGGTGCACGACGGACCGTCCGTCGACGAGCACGTCGCCGGTGAGGGTGCCGCCGGAGAAGCGCGGCACCAGCCCGGTCACGACCCCGAGCAGGGTGGACTTCCCGACGCCGGTGCGGCCCGAGACGAGGATCAGCTCGCCCTCGTCGATGGCGAGGCCGACGTCGCGCAGGATCGGGCGCCCCGACGGCCCGTCGTACCCGAAGCCGAGATCGCGCAGCTCGATCACGTGCCGCCACCGGCCGCGGCCGGGCTGCCGGTGGTCGCCGGCGGCGGGGAGCTGAGGGCACCGGCGACTGCCGCGACCACGGCCAGCAGGGCGAGCCCGCTCAGGGCGGGCGCGACGGTGACGGAGGGGTAGGCCACGGTCAGCTGGTGGCGCGACATCCACCACCCGGCGGCTCCGACGAGCACACCCGAGGTGGCGACCACCAGCTCCGGCCAGCGCCAGCGGTCGGGCCGGTAGCGGCTGCGGGCGACCCGATGTCCCGCCATCTTGACCCCGACGACCGACACCGAGACGCCGAGCAGCAGCATCGGCCGGCCCAGCCAGGCGGGGGTCGTCCGGTCGAGGCCGCCGTAGATGCCGACCGCGAGGGCCGCCAGGCCGAGCAGCATCAGCCCGCCCGTGGTACGCCGTTCGCGCGGCGTCGCCCCCGACGTGCGCCCGTAGCCGCGGGTGTCCATGCCGGCCGCCAGGGCGAGGGACCGCTCCAGGGAGTCCTCGAGCACCGGGATGATCAGCCGTCGCAGCCCCCGCACCCGGCCGGTGACACCGCCTCGAAGCAGCTGGGCGGCGCGGACCCGGCGCACGCTGTCGACGAGCTGCGGGAGGACGGTGACGGCGACGACCAGCGCGCTGCCGATCTCGTACAGGGCGGGGGGCACCGAGCGCAGCAGCCGCTTGGGGTTCGCCAGCGCGTTGGCCGAGCCGATGCAGATCACGATCGCGGCGAGCCGGAGGCCGTCGTACAGGCCCGCGAGCAGGGACTCCTGGGTGAGGGGTCCGAGCAGGCGCAGGCCGAGCGTCCAGTGCGGCAGCGGGACCTCGGGGAGGTCGAGCAGCACCCGGCCGCCGTCACCGCCGCCGAGGAGGACCCGGAAGAGCATCCGGATCACCACGATCGCGACGCCGAGCCACAGGTAGATGCGGAACGAGTCCGCCCACGGCTGGGCACTCCTGCGAGCCGCCACGGCCAGGCAGGCGACCCCGATCAGGAGCAGCAGGACGTAGGGGTTGGTGGTGAACGACGCCGCCGCCGCCAGGCCGAGCGCCCACAGCCACCACGCGACCGGGTGCAGGTCGCGGGGCAGCCGGGCGGGGCGCAGCCGGGCGAGGCGATCGCTCATCCCGGGCCGCCGCTAGTATTCCGGCGGGCCACCACGAACGCCGTCGCGCCGACGAAGAGCACGACGATCGCGACCGGCGCGACCCAGCCGGGCAGGCCTCCGGAGCCCGATCCGCCCGACGAACCGGGTCCGCCCGTGCTCACGCCGGCGACGGGGCCCGCGGCTCGCGGCCCATCTGTCTTGGCAGGCTCGTGGTGCGCCTTCGTCTTCGCCTTCGTCGAGCGCTTCGCGCTGCGGCTCGGCCCGGCGCTGGGCGAGGTCGTGGCGCTCGGAGTCGACGGCGCGCTCGGCGTCGTGGACGAGGACGGGGTCGGACCCGGTGCGTGGGAGGAGGCCGGGCTCGTGGGCGCGCGGGTCGTGGGGCTCGACGTCGGCTGGGTCGGGTGCGGCGTGGGCGAGGCTCCGGGTGCGGCCTTGCCGGCCCCGCCCTGCCAGGACATCGCGACGTACCCCCCTGCGGGGACCTTCAGGGAGCCGGCCCCCGTGGAGGAGAACGCCCACTTCCCGGACCTGCCGTCCGACCACCACAGCGACCAGTAGGCGTCGGCGGGCGGTGTGGTGACGCACGCGTCCTGGGCCTCCGACGGCTTGTCGTCGATGCGGCAGACGAAGCCGGGCTGCTTCTGGACGCCGGTCAGCCGGTAGCCCACGTCTTCGAGCTGGTCCCAGGCGGTCTTACCGGCGCCGCCGCGGTCGCAGTGGGTCTGCACGCCACCGCCGAGCTGGTGGAAGTCGACCACCACGGAGATGCCCTGGGAGGAGCTGCAGGTGGCGGCCTGGGCTGCGGACGGCACGCCGAGCCCCACCGCCGCGGTCACGAGGACCGCGGCGGCGAGGCGTACGACGAGCCGGGTCACGGCGGTCAGGACCCGCAGCGAGACAGCGCGACCAGCGCGGGAGCCGCCTGCGCTCCGGCCCGCCGCCACTGGTCCCGCGCGGTCTTGTCGATGCCGTCCTGCCGCGCGGTCCGCAGGGCCGTTCGGTCGTAGGCGATCGCGCCGCGCTCCCCCGCCAAGGGGGTCCCGGAGACGTTGCCGGTGATCTGGAGCTTGGCCACCCACCGCGCGGCGGCCCGAGCGGCCCCACACCTGCCCTCGGCCCGGAAGGCCGAGCCGGCCAGACCGGTGCTGTTGGCATTGGCCGCTGGGGTGGACACACCGCCACCGAGGCTGCCGTTGGATCGCTGCTGGCGCTTCAGCCAGCGGGTGGCGTCGCGCAGGGCGTGCCGCAGCGCACCGTGGCCCGCGGCCACCGGGGCCAGCTCGACCACGGCCAGTGCGGTGACGTCCGTGTCGGCCGGGCTGCTGCCGGTGCAACCCTGCTGGGTCGCGGTCTTGTCGGAGTTGAACTCGAGCCGCAGGAAGCCGCGGTTGCACTGCTGCTCCAGCAGGAACCGCAACGCCGAGCGGGCCGCCGGATGGCCGGCCCTGAGCAGCGCGCGCACGGCGAAGATCTGCCCGATGGTGTTGGCCAAGTCGCCGTACGACGACCGGTCCTCGATCCGGCCGGCGATCGGCGCGTCGGTGGCCACCAGCCGGCCGAGGCGGGCGACGAGGTTGTACCCGCCGAAGTGCCGCGCGCCGCCACCGGTCTCCTGGGCCACGACGGCCAGCTTGGCCGTGGCGCCGGCGTACCGATCGGTCTTCTTCCCGGTGTAGGCGGCCACGTGGCGGGCGAGCGCCTTGCGTGCCCGCCGGACGTCACGCTGGTGCCCGCCGATCGAGTCGAGGGCGAGCACCGTGTCGGCGGTGAGGCCGTAGTCGTTGAACGCGTACTGACGGTTGTGGATCAGGCCCTTGGCGTTCAGCTGGTTGGCGAGCCAGGTCGCGCCGCGACCGGCCGGCGACGTCGGCGAGACGGCCTCGGCCGGGGTGCCGACGGCGACCAGCGAGGCCGCCAGGGCGGATGCGACGAGAGCGACCCCGGCGCGTCGTACGGAGGTGGAGATGGACATGCTTTCCTTCCCGCTGCGACAGCGGGCAGGCGCTCCGGGCCGGAGCAGGAACCCACCCGCTGCGTTCCTCGACAGCGTGTGTTCGGGACGCGCCGTTTCGGGTGCTCCGGCTCATCGCGTCCCCCGAGAAGGACACGACCTACGGTTGCGGGTCAGCGCCGGACTTCGACCGGCTTCCCCCACCACGGGCGTGCTGGATGTAACAGCCGCAGGCTATCCCCTCGCCGCCCTTCGACGACACCCCGGGCCACGCCGGCCTGACCGCGCATCTTCTTCATTACCGCACCCATCAGGCCCGATCTCGTCCGGCGTCCCCTTCTCGGCAACCGGACCGTCGAAGACCTGTCGGGCGAGCTTGTCGTCTTCGTCTGCGGACGGGCACCGTCGTCGAGCTGCTCAGAGCTGTTGCCAGCTCGGTTTGGTGGCATAAGTGCTCCGGTAGTACTCGGACAGCTCGAGTTCCGCGGCGGCGGCCTCGTCGAGGATGACCGTCACGTGCGGGTGGAGCTGTATCACCGACGCGGGGCATCGGGCGGAGACCGGTCCCTCCACGGCCGCTGCGACACCCTCCGCCTTCCGCTCGCCAAAGGCGACAAGGACGAGGTGACGCGCCTCCAGAATGGTCCCGAGCCCCTGCGTCACGCACTGCGTCGGGACCGCCGAGTCGCCGAAGAACTGCGCGTTGTCCCGACGGGTGCGCGCGGTCAAAGTCTTGATCCGCGTGCGCGAGGCCAGCGAGGAGGTCGGCTCGTTGAAGCCGATGTGCCCGTCGGCGCCGATGCCGAGCAGCTGGACCGCGATTCCACCCGCCGCCCTGATCGCGGCCTCGTAGGTCGCGCACACGGCCAGCAGGTCGTCGGCCATGCCATCCGGCACGTGCACCTCGGCGGTGTCGAGGCCGAGTGGCTCGACGAGCTCGCGACGGATCACCGCGTGGTAGGACGCCGGATGGTCCGCCGGCAGTCCGACGTACTCGTCGAGGGCGAAGCAGCGCATCCGTGAGAAGTCCGTGCCCGCTGCGTGAGCCTGCGCGAGGGCCCGGTAGATCGGCCGTGGCGACTCGCCGGTGGCGACCCCGAGCACCAGTGCGGGGTCGCCTGCCAGCGCGTCGAGCACAGGCCTGGCGGCCACCTGCCCTGCCTCCTGAGCCGTGGCCGTGATGACGACTTCCATGTCTAGAGTCGCGGTCCGCGTTGTGGCAGAGCCAAAGGTGCGTGCCAGATCGACCGCCCCGTCAACCGTGACCACGCGGTCCAGGTCAGCAGGCCGGCCATGCTCGCCATGGCGGCACCGGTGGTCACCACCCCGGTCGTCGGATCCCACGACTCGCACCCCAGACCGTGGTCCATCGGAGTGGTGACCAGCTGCTGGAGCGGACCGTCTCCGGGGTCCGTCAGCAAGCGGTTCGCGAGGTCGAACCCGGAGGGGAACGGGAAATGCGGAGATCCTGCTCCCGGGTGGTCTCCCGCGTACCGATAGGGATTGTCGGTCTCGAGCCAGCGTCGGGTCGCGCGCTGGCGCGCGTCTTGGGCGTCGCACAGCCCCCAGTACGGCAGGGTCAGCAGGCTCAGCGGAGGCTCGTCACGGATGTCGCGTCCGCCGTGCTCATCGCGACCCCAGGCCCACATCGGGCCGTAGGACCCATCGGCGCCCAGCAGGTCTGCGATGGCAGCGCCGAGCTCGTCGGACAGCGCCACGTAGTCGTCCGCGACGGCACCCTCAGGAGTTCCGCGCATCGAGTGGAGGCGGGCGAGAGCGTCGAAGGCCGCCCGTACCAGGGCGTTGCCGGTCGTCGTGTAGGGGTGACTCGTGGGGTCGTCGGTCGGCAGTAGGAAGGTCGCATACAGGCCGAGCTCGTCGCTCCGCCAGGGTGCCAGCCGAGCCACGAACCCGTCGCAGAGCTCTCTGACCGCGCGCTCGTCGAGGACACCCCAGTCACCCGTGCTCGAGGCATAGAGATGGACCGCCAGGACGGGGGCGGCCGCCTGGTCCAGCTCGAATCCGGGGTAGAGATGCGTCCCGTTGATGTAGAGAGCGTGATCGGCGAGGCGGTCCCCCGCGCCGGCAATCGAGGAGACCAGCAGCTTCCGCGCGCGAACCGGGTCGACCAGGAGAAGGGCGGGAAAGGTCCACTGGTAGGCGTCCCTGCTCCAGAACGCCGCCGACACGTAGTAGTCGCTGCTCCGCGATGTCACGATGACGGAACGACCCGTGTCGAGGCAGTCGCCTTGGGCGAAGAAGAAGTTGAAGAAGGCGTTCTCATTGAGGCGTCGGTCCAGGCCGTCCCGTGCGTCGAGCTCGACGGTCGGCAGCTCGTGCGCAGCCAGCCATGCGACACTGCTCGCCCACATGTCGTCGAAGCCCCGCCGCCGCAGGTGCAGTGCCGTGGCCGCGGCTCCGTCGCGCTCGGGAGCGACGGCCACGAAGACGTCGGCCACGAACTCGCCAGCGGCCCCTTGCCCCGCCTGTGCCGACACGACGCATCCTCGGCCCTGAGGCGCCAGGGTGGCTCCGGGCCCTGCCTGCAACCCGAGAGCCAGCAAGGGCAGCCCCATCGTTCCGTGCAGCACGTGACTACCCGTCCAGGGATCGGGGTCCGAGCCGATTTCGAGGTCTAGCGGCTTCGTCCGCAGCTGGACCAGCGCTGTCTCCTGCCACTGGACCCGCCATCCGACGACGACCTTCGGCGATGCATCCGGATCCGGCCGGTAGGCCAGCCGGAACGCCGCCCCGCGCTCGCCGACAGGCGCGCAGTATGAGACGTCCACCTCACCTTCTCCGCAGCGTGCCGCCATTCTCGGCAACCAGTGCCGCTCCCGCGCCCAGGAGACCTCGGTGAGCGGCTGAGCGACCCCGTCGACCTCGACGAATGGAACGAGAACGCCGCTGTCGTCGCCCCAGGCCTCGAGCATGCCACGGGTGCCCTCGTGCAGGACGGCGATCGTTCGCACCGAACCGGTGCTCCGGTCGATTCGAGGCAGCGAGACCCACAGGTTCCCGGTCGGGATGTTGTCAGGCGGATGGGTGATCGTGGGCGCGAATGTGGTCAACGGCGCCTCGTCTGGCACGGTCACACCTCCAGCCGAAGCAGTCGCGCGGCATTCCCGACGAAGACGAGCCGCCGGTCGTCCGGCGACATGCCCAGCTCGTCGACCACCCGGCACTGCTCGTCGTAATAGGCGCGCACGAGCCCGCGCGGGAAGTGGGCCGAGTCCGAACCGAAGAGCACGCGCTCGGGGCCGATGGTCTCCAGGAACCTGCCGAACAGGTCGGCCAGGGACAGCGGATACGGCATCCACCGGATCCACTCGTTGTTCCCGGAGCTGTCCACGTGGACGTTGCGGCATGCCCACGCGAGCTGCAGGAGGTCACCCGGATATCCACAGCCGAAGTGCGGGATCACGAAGGGCACCTCGGGGAACGCCTTGGCGACCTCGTGGAGCCGCAGGGGGCTCATGTTCACGTGGTCGGCGGTGCCGCCACCGCCGTCGAGCACCCCGAAGTGCACCAGCACCGGGATGCCCAGCTCGTCGGCGGTCCGCCAGACCGGCCACAGCGCCGGGTCGTCGATGCGACCCCGGAGCGCCGGGGCGATCACCTTGTAGCCGACCAGTCCGAGCTCGTCGACCGCGCGACGCAGCTCCTGGGCCGCGCCAGGCAGGAACGGATCATGATGGGCGAACCCGCGCATCCGAGGACGACCGTCGATTGCGGCCGCGAGCGTGTCGTTGCCCCCACCGGTCAGGAACGCGACGAGCTCCAGCCGAGCGTCCTCGATCTCGGCCGTCCAGCGTTCGGCCTGCACGTCGGCAGGCGGCTCCGCCTCCTCGGGGAACGGGAATCCGTACGCCGACCACCACTGCTCCTGGTACCAGCGCCAGTTCTCGCGAAGGATGCGGGACTTGCGCGCTCCGTGAACGCGCTCGAACTCGACCTCGGCAGCAGGCCGCTCCTCGTCGGGCACGGGGAAGTGGCAGTGGAAGTCGATGATCGGAAAGCCCCAGATGCTGTCGCGTTCGCCCGGCCTAGTCACTCGGCCATCACCTCCGCGGGCCATCGTCGATGATGTCGGTGGCCCGGGCCAGGAGCCCGGCGGGGTCGTGCGTCGGACGCCCACCGAGAACGGTTCCCACGACCGCGATCTCCCCGATCCGCTGCGTGTCGACCGTCGTCGGATCGTCGGCGAGAACCGCGAAGTCGGCGTCGAGGCCGGTTCGGATGACACCACGTCGGTGCTCGGCGTGCACGCCGTACGCCCCGGCGTACGTGTACGCCACGATCGCCTCCTCCACACTGAGACGCTCGTTCCCACCGTAGAGCCATCCGCTCTCGGTGAGTCTCTCCACCATCGCCTGGATTCCGTCGAGCGGCGCGCTGGACGAGACGGGACGATCGGAGCTGCCCGCGATCGGGATGTCCGCCGCAAGCAGGCTCGCGCACCGGAAGGACTCCTCGACGCGGACCCCACCGTCGAGCAAGGTCTCGCGCAGCCGATCGCCGAACTCCGGGATGAACGAGGGCTGCGTGGCGACGAGCACCCCGTGTGCGGCCAGGCGTGGCACCTGGTCACGGCGGATCAGTCCCCCGTGCTCAACGCGATGACGGGGGGACGGGGCGCCGAGTCGCCGGTGCGGCGCGCTCGCGTCGAGTGCGTCGAGGAAGAGGTCCACCGCCGCGTCACCCATCGCGTGCACCGCGACCTGCCAACCGCTCATGTTGGCCTCGACGATGAGGTCCCGCAGTGCCGCGGGGTCGGCAACGAGGCCGCCGTACCCGCCATCGGCCTGGTCGCTCTTCGCGGCCGTGTTGCCGATCCCTGATCCGTCGACCCAGACCTTCACGGCGCTGATCGCGACGAGTCCGTCGCCCAGCCCGGTGTGCAGACCGAGGTCCAGCCCGAGGCGCGCCCGGTCGTCGGTGTGACCGCCGATCTCGTGCAGTAGCTCGCTGTAGACCATGAGGTGGGCCCGCGCATGGAGCCGGCCGCGCAGTTCGGCCGTTTGATACGCCGCGACCTCCAGCGGGCTGTGGTCGATGCCTGGACAGCCGATGCCGGCATCAGTGAATGCGGTGATGCCGTCGGCGGCGTACGATCGGGTGGCTCCCTCGATCACGTCGACGAGATGCTCGATGGAGCTCGGGCCGTGGAAATCCTTGACGAGGTCCATCTCGAACTCGGTCAGTAGTCCCGTCTCGCCCCCGCCTTCGTCAAGCCCGAAACCCCGCGGCAGCTCGCCTCCCTGCGCGTGCCCCCGGAGCAGCTCCAACGCGGACCTGCTCACGACACACATGTGCCCGGAAGCGTGCGTCAGCCACACGGGGCGGCCGCCCGAGGCGAGGTCGAGAGCGCCGGCCACGGGGTGCTCGTCGACCTGCAGGCCGCGGGCATAGCCGACGCCGATCACCCACGCGTCGGAGGGCAATCCCTGCGCGTGCATCTTCACGGCCCGCAGGATCGCGTCCATCCCCCTCACGTCGCGCAGGTCGAGCATCTCCGCGGACAGCCCGTACGACGTGGTGTGGCAGTGAGCATCGTGGAAACCTGGGAGCACGGTCGCGCCGTCGAGGTCAACCGTCACCGCGGCGGTGACGCCGTCGAGGTCGTCGCCGACGCCGACGATCATCCCGTTGATCACTCCGAGCCGGGACACGTGCGGGCGGCTGCGATCACCGGTCCAGAAGCGACCGTTCTGAAGGACGAGGTCAACCTGCATGGATCACAGCTCGCCTCGACTCGAAGGACGTAGCCGTTGCCGCGTGGTTGCCAGGTTCGCCTCATTTTCATCGCCGCGCGACGCGAGCTGCGCCACGATCGCGCTGACGTCCAGGTCGAGCTGGAGCTCCTCGTCCGCCGTCAGGTCGTCGCCGACGATCTCGTTGACGACCTGCAAGGCCTCGGCGGTCGCGCCGACGGCGCCGCCCGGGTCACCGAGCGTCGAGACCACCAGACTCGGACACGGAGTCAGCACGGCCGCAGCACGGGCTTGCAGGGCCGGCAGCATCCGCTCGAGGGACGTCGAGACTCCGCCACCGATCACGATGACCGAGGGTTCGTAGGCGACACCGAGACTGACGACGAGGTTGAACAGGGCTGCGTTCACACGGGCCTGGATCACGCCACGGCGTCCTCGGGGCGCGGCCTCCAGGATGGACTCGGGGCGAACGTCACGCAGCCCCGATCGTCGCGCCGCCTCGGCGATCCCGGTCCCGCTGATCACGCTCTCCAGCGTCGTGCCCTCCAGGTCGATCGGCATCACGCCGAACTCGCCGACCGTCCCCGCCTCACCGGTGACCAGGCGTCGGTCGAGCGCCACGCCCACACCAACACCGGTCCCGACCGTGATCATCACGGCGTTGTCGTGACCGGCGGCCGCCCCGGCGCGCATCTCGCCGGCCAGCGCGAGGTTCGAGTCGTTCTCGACGCTGGCACGACCGTCCGTCAGCCTGTGCAGGGTGCCGCCGAAGTCGTTGCCGATGATGGCCGGCAGGTTCGGTGCGTTGCTGATCGTCCCGATCGCCCGCTCCACCGTGCCGGGTATGCCGACGACCATGGCGGTCGGCTCAGACACCCGGAGCCGGGCGCAGGTCGTCGACACCTGATCCACCACCCAGCGCGCAAGCGTGCGCCCGTCGCTGCCCTGAGGCGTGCGCTCACGCCAGTTGGCGATCAGCTCAGCACCGTGGGTGGCCAACAGGAACCGGGTGTTGGTACCTCCCATGTCGATGCCACACACGAGATCGCTGACGCCACGGAACCGCAGGACCTCCGTCGGTCTGCCGACACCGTTGCCTCGTGCGGGTCTGGTCTCGATGAGCGAGCCGTCCTCGACCAGCTGCCGGACCAGTCGAGACACCGTGGCCTTGCTGAGCCCGGTGTCCGCCATGATCTGGTGCCTCGTCGACTCCTTGCGACGCGCCATCGTGCGGAGAATCGCCCGCTGGTTCTCGCGTCGTGCGTCAGAGGTCTCCATCGCCAACCTCAACCGTTCGGGCTCGCGAGCGCGGGGGGCGCCACGACGCTGTGGTACGTCCGCCCCAGACTAGGGACCTCGCGCTCGGAGAGGAACTGATCGGAACGACCGGTCGACGCGTATAGCTCAACTGCGATCCTCCGGTGCCGCGGACTCGCGCATGACGGCGTCGGCGAAGTGACAGGCGGCGCTACGCGTGCCGTCGCCGATCGCCACCAACGGCGGCTCGTTCACCGAGCAGATCTCCTGCGCCCAGGGGCACCGCGGATGGAAGCGGCATCCGCTCGGCGGGGCGGACTGGCTCGGGATCTCACCTTCGGCGAGCAGCTTCCTCCGGCCGACCGGCGCCGACGTGTCGGGATCCAGCAGCAGGCTCAGGAGTGCCTTCGTGTACGGGTGCGCAGGTGTCTGCACGATCTGCGAGACCGGTCCCGTCTCCACGATCTTGCCGAAGTACATGACGCACACCCGGTCGGCCAGGTTCGTCACCAAGGACAGATCATGGGTGACCAGCAGAATGGCGAGACCTCGCCGGTCTCGCAGATCCCCGAGCAGCCGCGCCGTCGTCGCCGCCGCCGCCGCGTCCAGCCCGGACGTGGGCTCGTCGGCGACCAGCAGCTCGGGCTGGCACACCAGTGCCCGCGCGAGGCCCACGCGGCGAGCCTGCCCGCCAGAGAGCTGGCTCGGATAGCTGTCCAGCAGCTCGGCGGACAGGTCGACCTGCGCGAGGATCTCGTCCGGCTGCAGACGCTGGTCCTTCGGAACGCCGAAGATCTTGTACGGCTCGGTGATCAGGCTCCCGACCTGCATGCGCGGCGAGAGACTGCCTTGGGCGCTTTGGAACACCATCTGTACTCGCCGCCGAACGTCGCGTACCTCGGACCGAGTCATGGAGGACAGGTCGCGTCCGTCGAGCTGGATCGAGCCCCCGGTGGGCCTCACGAGGCGGACCAACGTCTCCGCAAGGGTCGTCTTGCCGGATCCCGACTCACCGACGACCGCGACGATCTCGCCGCGCTCGATGTGCAGGTCGACGCCGTCGACCGCCTTCACCGTCCGATCGCGCTCGCCGAAGTGCACGTGGAGGTCCCGGACGGACACCAGACCGGCCGCGGCCGGACCGGACTCGCCCGGTGCGGGACGGCCGTCACCGTCGGGCTCGAACCAGTCGGTGACGGTCGGTTTGACCGGCCAGTCCCGACCGAGCTCGGGCGAGTAGGCGAAGCAGCGGACGGCTCCCCCCTTACTCGGGTACAGCGCGGGCGTCGAGGCGGTGCACAGGTCGTGGGCTTGCGGACACTGCCGGGCGAACCGGCACCCGATGGCGAGATCGTCGACGTCGGGGGCAGTGGTGGGCGTCGGTCGGAGTCGCGCATCCCGGTGCGCGACCGAGGCTGCCAGCGACTGGGTGTAGGGGTGTTGGCACCGCGACCACACGACCCGGCCGTTGATCTCCTCCACAACCCGGCCAGCGTGCAGCACCGTCGTCCGGTCACACAGCTGGCTGACGACGCCGAGGTTGTGCGAGATGAAGAGCACGGACGCGTCGTGCCTCTCACGCAGCCGCAACAACAGCTCGAGGATCTGCGCCTCGAGGGTGACATCGAGAGCCGATGTCGCCTCGTCGGCGATGATCAGTCTCGGGTCGAGCAGCAGCGCCATCGCGATCATCACTCGCTGTCGCATACCCCCGGAGAACTCGTGCGGGTACATGTGGAAGGCGCGCAGAGGATCGGGCAGACCGACCTCCGCGAGTCCAGCCACCGACTTCTCACGATGCAGGCGTCGCGACGTGCGTCCGCCCGAGTCGTGGGCTCGCAGCACCTGGAGCATCTGCTGGCCGATCGGCAACCGTGGGTTCAGGCTCGTGGTGGGGTCCTGGAAGACGATCGAGATCTCCTGGCCCCGGACGTCGCGCAGCTCCTGGGCACTCAACCACGTCAGCTCGACGCCGCCCAGTTCCACGGAGCCTGAGACCTGCCGCGCGTTCGACGGGAGGAGGCCGAGCACGGCCGAGGCGAGAGTCGACTTGCCTGACCCCGACTGGCCGACCAGGCCGACGATCTCGCCGCGATCGACGCTCAGGTCGACCGAGTCCAGGGCGAGCCGCTCGTGTTCGGTCGTGCGATAGGACACGGTCAGGCCCTCGATCCGGAGCAGATCCTGGACTCCGGCGGACTGGGCGAGTGTCATCGCTGTCCCCTGACGCGCCCGGCGCTTCGTGGGTCGAGCTCGTCGCGAAAGGTCTCCCCCAGCACGGTGAACGATGTGGTCACGAGGACGAGCGCGGCGATAGGACCCGCGATCGGCCACACACTGGTTCCGATCACTGTGAAGCCGTCGTTGAGCATGACCCCCCAGTCGGGCGTCGGCGGCTGCACGCCGAGACCGAGGAAGGCCAGACCCGCCTCGATGGCGATCGCCGTCGGGATGTCGATGGCGACGATGACGAGGAGGGGCGCCAACGCGTTCGGCATGACGTGGCTGCGCAACACCCGAGCTCTGCTCGCGCCCAGCGCCCGCTCGGCCCGCACGTACTCGTTGCGCATCTGGCTCAGCGTCTGCGCGCGAGCCAGTCGTCCGTAGTACGGGATCATCGACACGGCGATGACCAGGACGACGCTCTTCTTCGACGGCCCGAGCAACGTCAGGAGGGCGAGCCCCAGGATCACCGATGGGAACGAGATGACGGCGTCGAAGAGGACCAGGAACACCCTGTCGACGGCGCCCCCGACGTAGCCCACGATCAGACCTGTCGACGCACCGATGACGAAGGCGCCGAGGATCGACGGGATCGCGATCTGCAAAGCGACCCGCGCTCCGTAGACGAGCCGGGACAGGTTGTCCCGGCCCAGGGAGTCCGTGCCCAGCCAGTGGCCCGACGACGGGCCGGCCAGGGCGGTGTCCAGATCGATCTTGGTCGGGTCGTGGGGGGTCAGAAGCGGCGCGAGAACTGCGACCACGATGAGGGCGGCGATGATGATGACCGCCACCAGGGCAGAGGGGCGACGCAGCACTGATCGCAGGATGCGCAGCAGACCACGCCGCGTGTAGGCCTGCAGCTCCAGCACGCCCGAAGTGTCGAGTCCGGCCGGAGCTGCGGCCGAGGTCGACGCCGGCAGGTCGTCCGGCTCCTGGCTCAGCGGAAGGCTCATCAGACGAAGACCCCCGCGTCCTGCTCGACCCTGAGGCGCGGGTCGAGGACCCGGTAGGCGACATCTGCCAGCAGACTGCCGAGCACGAAGGCGACGGCGTAGATGAGGACGACTCCGCGGACGACGGGCCAGTCGCGGTTTCCGATGCTCGACAGGGCCAGGCTCCCCAGTCCGACCCGGCCGAAGATCTGCTCGACGTAGACGGTTCCCGCCAGTGTGTAACCGAGCATCAGTCCGAGCAGCGCGACGATGGGGACAAGGGCGTTGCGCAGCGCGACTCGGAAGTTGATCGTCGACTCGGGGACTCCGTACGCTCGAGACGTGCGGACGAAGTCCTGCTCCAGCACCTCGAGCATCGATGATCTGACCAGCCGCGCCAGATAGGCGATCCAGTACACGGCCAACGCGAAGGCGGGCATCAGCAGGCGCTGCGCGTAGTCGAGCGGATCGGAGAACGATCCTCCGCCCAGGGACGGCAGCCAGTGGAAGTGGACCGACAGCACCAGCAGCAGCACCAGCCCGACGACGTACACAGGCGTACTGAGCAGCACCATCGACACGGCACGCACGATCCGGTCGATGACACCCCCACTGTTCACCGCCGACACGACGCCGGCGGGAATGCCGATCGCCGCAGCGAGGATCATGCTGGTCAGGCTCAGCACCAAGGTGTTGACGAAAGGCCTCCCCAGCTCATCGCGAACCGGAGCGCGGGTGATGAAGTCGGTGCCCAGGTCACCGTGGAGGGCACCCCACAAGAAGTTCCATGTCTGCTCCCACACGGGCTGGTCGAGCCCCATGGTCTGGCGCACCTGGCGCATGAGCTCGGGGGTCGCATGGGTGCCGAGCACGGTCCGCGCGGGGTCCCCTGGCACGACGGTGACCAGTGCGATCAACAAGAACGCGATGACGACCAGCACAGCGATCGCGAGTACAAGTCGCTTGGCGACGTAGATCAACATGGCTGCCGCGGGCGGACCGCTCCTCAGACCGCCTTGAAGAACTGCAGGTTCGGGTTGCCGTTGCCGTCGAACACCGCTTTCACGTTCGACTTGCTCGCGCAGAAGTTCACGCCATGGTGGGCGAAGATCAAGGGCGTGTCCGTTTCCATCGACTCCTGCATCGAGACGGCCAGGACTTGTCGCTGGTCGTCGTCTCCGAGTGTGCCCAGCTGCGTCTCCTTGGCCGAGAACTGCGGGTTGCACCAAGAAGCGTAGTTCCAGACGCCCACCTGGTCACACGTCCACCACTCGAACTGGTAGTACGCGTCGGGCGCGCCGCCGAACTGACCCCAGATGAGCTCGCCGACGCCTGGCTTCGCCAGGTAGCTGTTCGGCGGGTTCTCGATGATCTTGACCGTGATGCCGGCCTCGCCCAGCTGGGACTGGATCACCTGCATGACCTGGTTGGGCGCTCCCGGCAGCGTCGCGATCGTGGGAGCGGCCAGCTCGATCTCGAGGTTCGACACCCCCGCCTCGGCGAGCAGCGACTTCGCCTTGTCGAGATCACGAGTGTGGCTGGGCACGGCGTCCCAGTGACCCACCATCCCCTCGGGAATGAGCGCATCCATCCGGGCGGTGCTGGGGACGCCGTCGGCCTTGTTCAGGTCGTCGATGTCGAGGGCAGCGCGGATGGCCTGGCGCACCCGGACGTCGGCCAGCTTCCCGTTCTTCACGTCGAGCGCGAGGAACGAGTAGCTGAGCGGTGCGTCTGCGACGTAGGTCGTGAAGCCACTGTTGTTCTTGAGGTTCTCGACATCGAGATTTCCTAAAGCCGGCGTGAAGTCGATGTCGCCGCTCTGGAGCGGGACGGTCAGCGCCTCACCCTTCGGCACCGAGTTGAGGGCGGTCATCGTCATGTGGATCTCGTCGAAGTCGTAGGTCGCACCCAGGTCGTCCCACGCTCCGCCGTAGTCCTTGAACTTGCGCAGGACCATCTCGGAGTCGGGTGTATAGCTGACCACTTCGTAGGGGCCGGTGCCGATGGGGTGCAGGGGCCACTTCGAGCCGTACTTCTCGACGGCCTTCTGCGGGATGACAAAGCCACTCGTGGCGAACGGCAAGGTGATGGTCTGGAACGGGGCGAACGGCTTCTTGAACGTGATGACCCCGGTGTACTTGCCCGTCACCTTCACTCCGCCGAGGTTCGGGAAGTCGCCGGCGTAGTATGAGACGTCGTCCTTCGTGGCGCCCGGGAAGAGGTCGATCAGACCCGCTGCCCGCTCGAAGGAGTACTTCACATCGGCGGCCGTCATCTCGCCGTAGCCGCCATGGAACATCACGCCCTCGCGCAGCTTGAACTCGTAGGTCAGACCGTCACTGCTCGGCTCCACGTGCTCTGCGAGCAGGGGCTGAGGCTTCCAGTCGGCACCGGGCGGGTAGGCGGTCAGGCCCTCATAGATCGCGGAGAACGGCGGTGCGCTGTAGTCGAGTCCGTTGGTGGCCGGGTCGTAGTTCTTCGCATCGCCGACCGGCCCGAAGCGCAGCGTCCGACTCTTGGTGACCGCTCCCGGGGAGCTGCTGCCATCACCGCAGGCCGCGAGCAGGGACGACCCGGCGAGGACAGCCGTGCTGACACCTGCGAGGCGCAGGAAGGAGCGGCGGTCGGTGACGCCACGCCATGTGCCGTGGCCCTCAATCGATGGACGGTTCGGTGCCATGAGTACTCCTCGTTGAGCAACGAAACACACAGAAGGGCCTACGCCAGAGGGGCGTTCGGACACACCCTGGCGCACCGGAACTCACACGCCTCAATAAGTTTCAGTGCGGAACCAATGTAGTGAGTCGGCGAAGCGAGTGTCAACACAACCCGTCAGACTTCCAGCCGACGCTCGCGGCGACCCGCGGGCGCCACGACCGAACCAGGGTGACGACGGCTCAGCGGAGCCGTTCGAGGATCAGCTCGCGCACCCGGCCCGCGTCGGCCTGGCCGCGCATCTCCTTCATCACCGCGCCGATCAGGGCGCCCGCGGCCGCGACCTTGCCGTCGCGGATCTTGTCAGCGACCTCGGGGTTCTCGGCGATCGCGTGGTCGACCGCGGCCCCGAGCGCGCCATCGTCGGAGACGATCGCCAGGCCGCGCGCGCCGACGATCTCGTCGGGCGACCCCTCCCCGGCGACCAGGCCGTCGAGGACCTGTCGGGCGAGCTTGTCGTTGAGGGTGCCCTCGTCGACGAGCGCCTGCACCCGGGCGACGTCGGCCGGCGTCACGCCGAGCGAGCCCAGGTCGGTCTCGGATTCGTTGGCCCGCCGGGCGAGCTCGCCCAGCCACCACTTGCGGGCTGCGGCTGGGGCCGTGCCGGCGGCGACGGTCTCCTCGACCAGCCCGAGCGCCCCGGCACCGACGGTGTCGCGCATCTCGAGGTCGGAGAACCCCCACTCGGCCTGCAGCCGTGCCCGCCTCTCGTGCGGCGGCTCCGGCAGCGACGAGCGCAGCTCCTCGACCCACTCACGGCTCGGTGCCATGGGCACCAGGTCGGGCTCGGGGAAGTAGCGGTAGTCGTCGGCGTCGGACTTCTCACGACCACTGGTCGTGACGCCGGTGTCCTCGTGCCAGTGGCGGGTCTCCTGCCGGATCGACCCGCCGCCGACGAGCACTGCCGCCTGCCGCATCACCTCGTAGCGGGCCGCCCGCTCCACCGACCGCAGCGAGTTGACGTTCTTGGTCTCGGTCCGGGTGCCGAGCGAGGCGGAGTCCTGCTCCGTCAGCGACAGGTTGACGTCACAGCGCAGCGACCCCTGCTCCATCCGTACGTCGCTCACGCCGAGGCCGAGGAGGAGGTCGCGCAGCTGCCCGACGTACGCGCGGGCGACCTCGGGCGCCCTGGCACCCGTGCCGAGCACGGGCTTGGTGACGATCTCGATCAGGGGGATGCCGGCTCGGTTGTAGTCGACCAGCGAGTAGTCGGCACCGTGGATGCGTCCCGCGCTGCCGCCGACGTGCAGCGACTTCCCGGTGTCCTCCTCCATGTGGGCGCGCTCGATGCCGATGCGGTGGGTCTCGCCCTCGACCTCGACGTCCATGTAGCCCTCGAACGCGATCGGCTCGTCGTACTGGGAGGTCTGGAAGTTCTTCGGCATGTCGGGATAGAAGTAGTTCTTCCGGGCGAACCGGCACCACGGCGCGATCTCGCAGTTCAGCGCCAGCCCGATCCGGATCGCGGACTCGACCGCCTTCGCGTTGACCACCGGCATCGACCCCGGCAGGCCCAGGCAGGTGGGGCAGGTCTGGGTGTTGGGCTCGGCGCCGAACTCGGTCGGGCAGCCGCAGAACATCTTGGTGGCGGTGTTCAGCTCGACGTGCACCTCGAGTCCGAAGGCGGGGTCGAACTGTGCCATGGCGTCGTCGTACGACATGAGTGCGTCGCTCACGACGAGGCTCCCGTCAGCTCAGGTGCGCGATCGAGGAGCGCACCACCCCACCCCCGGGCCAGCAGCGACTCCAAGGCTGCGCCCACCCGGTAGACCCGGTCGTCGGCCATCGCCGGCGCCAGGATCTGTACGCCGGCCGGCAGCCCGTCCTCGTCGGCCAGACCGCTCGGCACCGAGATGCCGGGCACCCCGGAGAGGTTCGCCGGGATCGTGGCGAGGTCGTTGAGGTACATCGCGAGCGGGTCGTCGACCTTCTCCCCCAGCCTGAACGCCGTGGTCGGAGCCGTCGGGCTGACCAGCACGTCGGCGTGCTCGAAGGCCGCCTCGAAGTCCCGGGTCACCAGCGTGCGCACCTTCTGCGCGGTGCCGTAGTAGGCGTCGTAGTAGCCGCTGGACAGGGCGTAGGTGCCCAGGATGATCCGGCGCTTCACCTCGTCGCCGAAGCCGGCCTCGCGGGTGGCGCGCATGACGTCCTCCGCGCTGGGCCGGTGGTCGGGGTCGTCGTCCGGAGTCACGCGCAGGCCGTAGCGCATCGCGTCGAAGCGGGCCAGGTTGGACGACGCCTCGGCGGGCAGGATCAGGTAGTACGTCGCCAGCGCGTGCACGAAGTGGGGGCAGGAGACCTCGACGGCCTCGGCGCCGGCCTTGGTCATCAGTTCGACGGACTCCTCGAACCGGGCGAGCACCCCGGCCTGGTAGCCCTCGCCGCCGAGCTCGCGGACCACGCCGATCCGTACGCCGCGCAGGTCACCGTCGGCGCCTCGTCGAGCAGCGGCGACCAGGTCGCCGACCGGTGCGTCGATCGAGGTCGAGTCGAGCGGGTCGTGGCCGCCGATCAGCTCGTGCAGCAGGGCGGCGTCGAGCACCGTGCGGGTCACCGGACCCGCCTGGTCGAGCGAGTTGGCCAGCGAGACCAGTCCGTAGCGCGAGACGCCGCCGTAGGTCGGCTTCACCCCGACCGTGCCGGTGACGGCACCGGGCTGGCGGATGGACCCGCCGGTGTCGGTGCCGAGCGCGAGCGGCGCCTCGTACGCCGACACCGCGGCCGCGCTGCCGCCTCCCGATCCGCCAGGGATGCGGTCGAGGTCCCACGGGTTGTGCGTGGGCCCGTAGGCGCTGTGCTCGGTGGAGGAGCCCATGGCGAACTCGTCCATGTTGGTCTTGCCCAGGATCGGCAGGCCGGCGCCCCGCAGTCGGGCGACCACGGTGGCGTCGTACGGCGGCACCCAGCCCTCGAGGATCCGTGAGCCGCAGGTCGTGGGCAGCCCGCGGGTCGCCAACACGTCCTTGATCGCGATCGGAACGCCGTCGAGCGGGCTCCACGGGTGCCCGGCGGCCCGGCGTTCGTCGGAGGCCGTCGCATCGCGCAGCGCCCCTTCGGCGTCGACGTGGAGGAAGGCGCGCACGGCGCCGTCGACCTCGGCGATCCGGTCGAGGTGGGCCTGGGTGACGGCGACGCTGGTGGTCTCGCCGGCGGCCAGTGCCTCCGCGATCGCGGAGGCCGTCCGCCTGTCCGGGGTGTTCACTGCTCGTCCCCGAGGATCCGCGGCACCTTGAACCGCTGCTGCTCCACCTCGGGCGCACCGCTGAGCGCCTCCTCGGCGGTCAGGCCCGGCCGCACCACGTCGTCGCGGTAGACGTTGGTCAAGGGCATGGCGTGGGAGGTCGGCGGCACGTCGTCACCGGCCACGCCCTGGATGGAGGCGATCGACTCGAGGATCACGCTGAGCTGGGGCGCGAGGTCGTCGAGCTCGGCGTCGGACAGGTCGATCCGCGACAGGTCGGCGAGGTGCGCGACCTGCTCACGGGTGATGGTGTGCTCGGAAGACTCGGGCATGCGTTCATCCTAGGGAGCGCTGTGCGGACCGAGCCACGCGGTTCTCCGGCCGACCGAGGGGTTCGCCACCGAGGTCGACCGGGTTTCGAAATTTGACCATTCGGTGGCGTCACAGTCTCGCGAAACCACCCACCGGGGTGACCCGATCGGGCTAGCGTCGTTGCCCTCACACGCAAGCCACCCCCCAGGCTGACTATGACCATCACTGTGCAACAGGTCCGCGAGACCGAAGTATCCGGCGTCCTCTGCTTCTACATCGACATGGGCCGTCCGGCCTCGGCCGCCCACCTGATCTTCCGACAAGGGCTCGCCGACGAGCCCCTGCACGAGACGGGCTGGCTCAGCCTGCTCGAGCACCTCGCGCTACTCGAGCGCGAGTCGCTCAGCCGCCCGATCAACGGCCAGGTGTCGATGCTGCTCACACGCTTCGCGGCGTTCGGGCACCCCGAGGAGCTCAGCACCCAGCTCGGCCGTCTGTGCCGTTGGATCGCCCGCCCCGACCTCGGCCTGCTCGCCCGCGAGCGCGGCCTCCTGCAGGCCGAGGCCCACCGCCGTCACGATCCCCTGATGCGGTCACTGACCTGGCGCTATGGCGCGACCGGCCCAGGCGTCACCAGCTACGCCGAGGTGGGCTCTCTCCGCGCGACGCCCGAGCTCCTCGCCGAGCGCGCCTGGCGGGTCTTCAACGCCGCCAACGCGATTCTGGTGCTCGACGGACCCCCGCCCGCCGACCTGGCGCTCGGACTCCCGGCCGGGGAGTACCTCCCGCCGGCGCCCGCCGTCCCGGTGCAGCGCAGGCTGCCCGCAGCGTACGACGACGAGGGGCTCACCCTCTCCGGCGTCGTGTCGCGCACCCACGAGGCGACGTTCCTCCCCGGCGTCCTGGAGCGGGCCGTGCACGACGGCCTGCGCCAGCGCACCGGTGGCGCGTACGGGCCGTGGTCGAGCATGACCGAGGTCGACGACCAGCACCTCGTGGTCGGCGGCGGCTCCGACGTGGTCCCAGAGATCCTGCCGGTCGTGGCGGCCGCGGGCATGGACATCGTGCGCAAGCTGGCCGCCGAGGGTGTCCCGCACGCCTGGATCGACGAGGCGGTGCAGCATCGTCTCGCGCGCCTGGACTCACCCGCAGCCCTGGCCGACGTTGCCCTGGAGTCGGCGTACGCCGTGCTGAGCGACCGGGTGCCGCGGTCCCACGAGGAGATGCTCGACGAGCTCCGCGGCACCGACGTCCAGCTGGTCGACGCGGCGGCCCGCGAGCTGGAGGCCACCCTCCTGGTCGGCGTTCCGGACCAGGCCAGGCTGCCGCGCGGGCTCAAGCGGGTCGGCTTCCCCGACGGCGAGCCGACCGCGACCGGGCGGCGCTACACCCACGTGAACTGGCCCGCCGACATGACCGCCTTCTGCGCCGACTCGTCCGTGGCCGAGGTCGCGGACAAGACGCGGGCCCGGGTGATGCCGCTGTCGGAGGTCGTCGGCATGTTCAGCTGGCGCGACGGCACCCGCCGGCTCGTCGGTCGCGACGGCTCCGTCCTCGAGATGGAGGCCCAGCAGTGGGTGAACGCCGAGCGGCTCGCGGCCACGCTCGACGAGGTCGTCCCCGAAGACCTGCACCTGCCGATGCCGGACCGTGAGGTGACCTTCCGCCGGATGAGCGTGGCCGAGCGCGCCGCGATCGGCTTCAGCCGGCTCGCCAACACCAAGCCGGGCCTGATCGTCTTCATCTCGCTGACCCTGCTCCTGACGTTCCTGTCGCTCCTCCACGGCCATCGCACCCTCTGCCTGGTCCTCCTCGCGCTCTCGGCGGCGCTGGGCGGCCAGCTGTGGCGGCTCGAGGGCGGCCAGCTCGGCGCCCGGCCCGCGCCGCCCACGCCCGCCGAGACCACCTGACGCCGGTCCGAGGTCGGACCCCGCCACCCGGCCGACGTGGGGGTGGCCCTCCATCACGACCCCACGTACCTGCGGAGCAGAGTCCTACAGCCCGCCCGGCCCGCTCTCGAGCAGCACCGTGAACCCGGCCTCGTCGAGGACCGGCACGCCGAGCTGCTCGGCCTTGTCGGCCTTGGACCCGGCGTTGTCGCCGACGACGACGTAGTCGGTCTTCTTCGACACCGACCCCGCGGCCTTGCCGCCACGCGACACGATCGCCTCCTTGGCGGAGTCGCGGGAGTAGTCGATCAGGGACCCGGTGACCACCACGGTCAGGCCCTCGAGCGTGCGCACCACCGACTCGTCGCGCTCGTCGGCCATCGCGACGCCCGCGCGGCGCCACTTCTCGACGATCTCGGCGTGCCAGTCGACCTTGAACCACTCGATGACCGCTTCGGCGATCGTCGGCCCGACGCCCTCGGCGGCTGCCAGCTCCGCCTGACCGGCCGCCTGGATCGCCTCCATCGAGCCGAACTCGGTCGCCAGTGCGCGCGCCGCGGTCGGCCCCACGTGCCGGATGGACAGCGCCACCAGGACCCGCCACAACGGCACGCCCTTGGCCCGGTCGAGGTGCTCGAGGAGGTGCCGCCCGTTGGCGGAGAGCACGCGGTCGCCGTCCTCGGCCTTCTTCGCGGCACGGGTGAACAGCGCGGTCTGCCGGAGCCGGTCGGCGGACAGGTCGAACACGTCGCCCTCGTCGTCGATCACGCCCGCGTCCAGAAGCGCCACCGCGGCCTCGTAGCCCAGCCCCTCGATGTCGAAGGCGCCGCGGCCGGCGACGTGGAAGACCCGCTCGCGCACCTGGGCCGGGCAGTACCGGTGGTTGGGGCAGCGGAGGTCCTTGTCACCTTCCCTCTGCTGGACCAGCTCGGTGTCGCAGGACGGGCACCTGGTCGGCATCACCCAGGGCTCGAGCCCCTTCGGGCGCAGCCCGAGCACGGGCCCGACGATCTCAGGGATCACGTCGCCGGCCTTGCGCAGCACGACGGTGTCGCCCGGTCGCACGTCCTTGCGCTCGACCTCGTGGGCGTTGTGCAGGGTCGCGTTCTCGACGGTCGAGCCGGCCACCTTGACCGGCTCCATGACGCCGTACGGCGTGACGCGGCCGGTGCGTCCCACGTTGACGAGGATGTCGAGCAGCCGGGCGTTGACCTCCTCGGGCGGGTACTTGAACGCGATCGCCCAGCGCGGCGCGCGCGAGGTCGAGCCGAGGCGACGCTGGAGGGCGACGTCGTCGACCTTCACCACGACGCCGTCGATCTCGTAGGGCACGATCGTGTGCCGGTGCTCGCCGGCGTGCTCGATGTAACCCTCGACGGCCTGCAGGGTGCCGAGGACCTGCACCTGGCTCGACGTCGGCAGACCCCAGGCCGCCAGGGCCTCGTAGGCGTGCGACTGCGCCATCGGCTCGAAGCCCTTCCGGGCCCCGATCCCGTGGCAGACCATGCCCAGCGCGCGGGAGGCCGTGACCCGCGGGTTCTTCTGGCGCAGTGACCCCGCGGCCGAGTTGCGGGGATTGGCGAACGGCGGCTTGCCGGCCTCGGTGAGCGACTCGTTGAGTCGCTCGAAGGCCTCGACCGGCAAGAAGACCTCGCCGCGCACCTCGAG
Organism: Nocardioides sp.; assembly: GCA_025924815.1. Classification (GTDB taxonomy): domain Bacteria; phylum Actinomycetota; class Actinomycetes; order Propionibacteriales; family Nocardioidaceae; genus Nocardioides. The sequence continues at coordinate 39,678 of JAICHQ010000008.1, read as the reverse complement.
CAGGTCCGGCACCGGGAACTCGTCGGTGCCGGTCAGCCGGTCAGGCACGGAGTCGATCGTGCGGACGTTCGGCGTCACGTCCTCTCCGGTGCGGCCGTCGCCCCGCGTCAGGGCCCGGGTGAGGCGACCCCGCTCGTAGAGCAGGTTGATCGCCAGGCCGTCGACCTTGAGCTCGCACAGCAGCGCCGGGTCGTCGACCCCGTCGCGTGCCATCCGGGCGTGCCACGACGCCAGCTCGTCGTAGGAGAACGCGTTGTCGAGGCTCTCCATCCGCTGGAGATGGTCGACCGCGGTGAACTCGGTCGAGACCGCGCCCCCGACCTTCTGGGTCGGGGAGTCGGGCGTGCGCAGCTCGGGGAACTGCTCCTCGAGGCCCTCCAGCTCGCGCATGCGGACGTCGAAGTCGGCGTCGGAGAGCGTGGGGTCGTCGAGGACGTAGTAGCGCCAGCGGGCGTCGTCGATCTCCTCGCTCAGCTGACGATGCCGGTCCTTGGCCTCGGAGGTCGCCGACGCAGGTTCGTCCATGCCCCCTATCCTGCCAACGACCGCCGACGACGCCAGGGCGACGTACCACCCATCCGGCTCGCGCGGCGTACCGAATCCGCCCCGTGGAGCCGACCGTGACCGACGTACCTCCTGCGCGCCCGCAGCTGACCACGCACGACACCGTGGCCGCGCCCGCCGCGGTCGTCCTGGTGCTGCACGGCGGCAAGGACCGCTCGCGCGCCGACGTGACCGGACGCAGCCTGTCCTGGCAGCGCGCCGCGGCGCTCGCCCGGACGCTGGGCCGCCGGCTGCACGACGACCGGATCGCGGTCCGGCTGCTGCGCTACCGGTCTGTCGGCTGGAACGGCGACGGCGCCGACAAGATCGCCGACGCCCGTTGGGCGCTGGAGCGGATCGGAGACGACCTGGGCCAGGTCCCGATCGTCCTGGTCGGGCATTCCCTGGGCGGGCGTACGGCGTGTCACGCCGCCGATGGCCCCCTCGTCCGCGGCGTCGTGGCCCTCGCCCCGTGGCTGCCACCGGGCGAGCCCGTCGGCGCTCTTGCCGGCAAGCAGCTGCATGCCGCGCACGGCCGGCGCGACCGGATCACCCGGGCGTCGGACACTCGCGCGTACGTCGAGCGGGCCGCGGCGGTCACCACTGCCTCGTCGTTCACCGACATGGGCGAGCGCGGCCACTACCTCCTCACGGGCATCCACGCCTGGAACGCCTTCGCCGACGACCGGATACGTCGCATCCTCGGCTGATCGCGCCCGGCCGCCGGCCGGATCCGGAGACTTCCTCCGGAGTCCGGATGAAACCGAGTTGTTTCATCCCGCGCCACCCGCTACGTTCTCCTACGGAACGAAACCGTTTCGTTTCGTCGGCCCTTGCCGGGTCCGACCCATCGGGCCCGACCCGACCACCGGAAGACACCAGGTGACCACCGCATGACCCCCGCCGAAGCCGCCGCCGCCCGCCCCCGAGTCGAGGGCGACCGGGAGCAGGAGATCCTCGACGCCGCCCTGGAGGTTCTCGGCGAGGTGGGCTACGACCGCCTCACGATGGACGCCGTCGCCCACCGCGCGAAGGCCTCGAAGGCGACCCTCTACCGCCGGTGGAACTCCAAGGCCACGCTGGTCGTGGAGTCGCTGGCGCGGATGAAGACGACGCCTGCGATCCCCGACACCGGTGACCTGCGCAGCGACCTGCTGGCGGCGTTCTGCGGACACGGCGGCCTCACCGACCACGACACCACGTCGACGTTCGGCGCGGTGGTGACCGCGGTCAGCACCGACCCGGAGTTCGCCGCGGAGTTCCGCAAGCAGGTCGTGGCGCCCAAGGCGCTGGTCTCGCGCACCGTCTTCGAACGGGCCCGCGACCGCGGCGAGCTCCGCGCCGACCTCGACCTCGACATCGCCGTACCCGCCCTCGCCGGCATCGTGCTCCACCGCGTGTTCGTGCTCGGTGAGCAGCCCGAGCAGGCGCTGATCGAGCGCGCCATCGACCAGATCATCCTGCCGGCTGTCAGGCCGCAGGCCGCAGACCCGTCACGTAGTCAACAAGCCGAGAACAAGAAGTAAGGAAACACATGTCCGACCTGACCGACACCGTCGGTGTCCCCGCGCCCGAGGTCGACACCTCCGGCCGGGTGCAGCACCTCGGCTGGGCCCTGGTGCTGATCTGCATCGCCCAGCTGATGGTCGTGCTCGACGCCACGATCGCCAACATCGCCCTGCCCTACATCGGCAAGGACCTCGACATGTCGGGGACGAACCTCACCTGGATCGTCACCGGCTACTCCCTCGCCTTCGGCGGCCTGCTGCTCCTCGGTGGCCGCCTGGGTGACCTCTACGGCCGCCGTCGGGTCTTCATGACCGGCCTCGCCGTGTTCGCCGTCGCGTCGCTGCTCGGCGGGCTGGCGCAGAACGAAGCACTCCTGCTCAGCGCCCGTGGCCTGCAGGGCCTGGGTGCCGCGCTGGCCTCGCCGGCCGCGCTCGCCCTGATCACCACGACGTTCCCCGCCGGTCCCTCGCGCAACCGCGCCTTCGCGGTGTACGCCGCGATGTCGGGCGCCGGAGCGGCCGTCGGCCTGATCCTGGGCGGCTGGCTGACCGGGCTGGACGTGCACCTGTTCAACCCGCAGGACGGCTGGCGGCTGACCTTCCTGATCAACGTCCCGATCGGTCTGGTCGCGGCCTTCCTCGCCCCGCGGTTCCTGCGGGAGTCCGAGTCGCACCCGGGCCAGCTCGACGTCCCCGGCGCCCTCGCGGGCACGGCCGGCCTGCTGTCGCTGGTCTACGGCCTGACCCGCGCCGGCAACGCGTCGTACGGATGGCACGACGAGTGGACGATCGCCAGCCTGGTGGCCGGGGTCATGCTGCTGGTGCTGTTCTTCATGGTGGAGTTCCGCGTCGAGCACCCGCTGCTGCCGTTCCGGATCTTCATGAACCGGACCCGCGCAGCGAGCTTCGTGGCGATGATGCTGCTGCCCGCGGCGATGTTCTCGATGTTCTTCTTCCTCAGCCTGTTCATCCAGAACGTGATGGGCTACAGCCCACTCAAGGCCGGCTTCGCGTTCCTGCCGTTCAGCATCTGCATCATCATCAGCGCCACGATCGTGTCCAGCCTCGCCAACCGGATCGACCCGCGCTACATCGCCGGCGTCGGCACCCTGATGGCGTCAGCGGCGCTGTACGGGTTCTCCCGGCTGAGCGTGCCGGACGGCGGCCACGACGTGCTGCAGGCCGTCAGCACCGGCCAGAACCTCGGGTCGGACGTCAGCTACTGGACGCAGATCCTGCCCTACGTGTCCCTGATGGCCCTCGGCATGGGCGCGGTCTTCGTGCCCCTGACGCTGACCGCCGTCCACCACGTGCGGGCCGAGGACTCCGGGGTCGGCTCGGGCGTGCTGAACACGATGCAGCAGGTCGGTGGCGCGCTGGGTCTGGCGGTCCTCTCGACCGTCGGCAGCCACTTCACCAACGGCCACATCTCGCAGATCGCCCCGACGATCGGGCGCGGCCTCTCGCAGCTCGACCCGACGGTGACCTCCGGGCTGATGGCGAGGCTCGACGTGAGCACGCCGCAGCAGCTGACCGGGATGCTGGCCTACCTCGGCAGCTTCCCCACCGGTGCCACGCACGCCTTCATGGTCGGCGTCTTCCTGATGCTGGCCGGCTCGGCGATCGTGTGGATCTTCCTCGACGTCAAGCACGAGGAGCTGGCCACCGACGCACCGGAGCAGGAGCGCGTCCACGTCGGCTGAGCACGTCACGAACGCCGAGTCGGCCTGTGCCGGCTCGGCGTTCGTGCGTTGCCTGCAGGCGCCGAGTCAGCGCTTGCGGGCGAGGGTGACCCCGTCGCGCACGGGGAGGAGCACCACCTCGACGCGGTCATCGGCCACGAGTGCCTCGTTGAGGGCGTGGATGGCGCGGTCGTCGTCGCTCTCGGGGGCGAGCACCCGGCCGTCGCGCAGCATGTTGTCGAGCACCATGAGCCCACCGGTCCGCAGCCGCGGCAGGATCTCCTCGACGTACGCCGGGTAGCCGGCCTTATCGGCATCGATGAACGCGAAGTCCCACGTCTCCCCCGCCGGCTGTGCCCGGAGGCTCTCGACCGCGGGGCCGATCTCCAGGGTGATCTTGTCGGTCAGGCCGGCGCGCTCCCAGTAGCGACGGGCGACCGAGGTGTACTCCTCGCTCACGTCGCAGCACAGCAGGTGCCCGTCGTCGGGCAGGCCACGGGCGATGCAGATGGACGAGTAGCCGGTGAACGTCCCGACCTCCACCGCCCGCCGCGCCCCGGTCAGCCGCACCAGCAACGTCAGCAGCTCGCCCTCGTCCTGGGTGATCTGCATCCCGGCCTGGCCGCCGAGCTCGCGGTGGGTCTGTTCCGCGAGGTCGCGCAGCACCTCGTCGGCCGGCTCGGAGTGGGTGAGCAGGTAGTCGTTGATCTCGGGGGCGACGATGTCCATGGCACCAGTCTGGCCGACCGCCCCTAGTGGCTGAACTCGCCCACGTGCCCGCCGCTCCCGTCGTACCAGAGCACGTAGTCACCGGCGGCGTGGGGCGCCTGCAACATCGGGGAGCGTCCGGGACGGTCGAGACGTGCCAGGACCCCGGTCACGAGGTCGTAGCGGAAGCTCCCGGCCCCGGACGCACTGCTCACGGGCAGCGGCAGGCCGGCGAAGACCAGCGCGTCGTCGCCGAAGACCGGGTCGAAGCCGTACAGCCCGGTGACGTGGACCAGCAGCCGGCCGGAGAGGTCGAACGCCGACATCTCCAACCGCTGGTTCTTCCCCTCCCCGCAGCTCTCCGCGAGGGCGATCGCGGATCCGGTGACGGCCAGTGCTCCGGTCCCCGCGCGCCGTCTGGGACTTCACGGTGCCCTCGGAGATCCCGAGGGTGGCGGCGACCTCGCTCACCGGGAGGTCGTCGTAGTAGCGGAGCACCAGGCAGGCGCGCTGCCGGGCCGGCACCTGCGCCAGGCAACGGGTGAGCAGCTCTCGGTCGACCGAGACGGTTGCCTCGTCACGACCCCCGGGCCGGTCCGAGACCGACTCGACCGACACCTCGGTGCTCGACCGCCGCCGCTTGGCGTCGATGACGACGCTCACCACGGCCTTGCGGGCGTAGGCCCGCGCCTCCTTGTCGACGCCCAGCCGGGGCCAGTGCCGGTACACCCGGATCAGGCGTCCTGCACGAAGTCGCTGGCGAGCTGCCAGTCGCCGCACATGAGGTACGCCGTGCGGCGCAGCGCCGGCTGGGAGGCCAGCACGAAGGCGGTGAACTCCCCCGCGTCACGTCTCGCCATCGCCGTCCTTGTCGTCACGGGCCACCCCCGAGGGCACCTCACTGCTCGAACGAGGTGGGGTCCGCCGGAGGTTGCACGGACGGTACGCCGAGTCAGCGGCCGACGGCGTAACCCTGGGCCGCGCGCGGGTTGGCGCCGGCCGCCAGAAGCGCGGTGTCGGGGTCGCGAGACACGGCGCTGAGCCGGCCAAGGGTCCACGGCCCGGCGCGGACGACGCCGTGGCCGCGCGCGGACAGCCCGTCGATCACCACCTCGCCCAGCCGGTCCTCCACGACCAGCTCGCCCGGCGACATCCCGCGCGGGTAGAACGAGCTGGGCATCGCGTTGGTGTGGAACATCGGGGCGTCGATCGCCTCCTGGAGCTCGAGCCCACCGGCGAGGTGCCGGAGCAGGAAGACCAGCTGCCACTGGTCCTGCTGGTCACCGCCCGGAGTGCCGGTCGCCAGGACCGGAAGCCCGTCGCGGAGCACCAGGGTGGGCGAGAGCGTCGTCCGCGGGCGCCGTCCGGGAGCCAGCGACGAGGCCAGGCCCTCGTCGAGCCAGAACATCTGCATCCGGCTGCCCAGGCAGAAGCCGAGCTCCGGCACGGTCGGCGAGCTCTGCAGCCACCCGCCGCTGGGAGTCGCGGAGATCATGTTCCCCCAGCGGTCGACGACGTCGAGGTGACAGGTGTCGCCCCTCGTCTCGCCGGTCGGCGACACCGCCGGCTCGCCGAGGCCGGCCGCCTCGGGCGCCGCCGAGCCGTGGAGCACGTGGCGGGAGAGGCGAGGCTCGCGCCCACCCGGGGACCCGGGCCGCAGCTCGACCGAGGCGACGTCACCGACCAGCGCGAGCCGCTCGCCGAGGTACGCCGGGTCCAGGAGCTCGGCGGTCCGCACCGGGCTGCCGTCGCCGTACCACGCCTCGCGGTCGGCGAAGGCGAGCTTGAGCACCTCGGCCGTCAGGTGGGCGCCCTCGACCGAGGACGGGTCGAGCGCCTCGTCGGGCAGCCGGTCGAGCATCGCCAGCGACTGCAGCAGCAGCGGGCCCTGGCCCCACAGCTCCGTCTTGGCGACCTCGAACCCTCGGAAGGACTGCGTGACCGCGGGCTCGTAGGAAGGCCTCCACCCGGCCAGGTCGGCGCCGGTGAGGACGCCGGCGTGCGCCTGTCCGCTGGAGTCCTGGAACGGCAGCCTGGCGAACGCGTCGATCGCCTCGGCCACGAAGCCGTCGCGCCACCCCCGGCGGGCGCCGTCGTACTGCGCCTCGCGACCGGGGCCGGCGGCCTCCCCCTCGGCGACGAGCCGGTCGAGGACGTCGGCGTACGCCGGGTCGACCACGAGCTCCCAAGGCTGCGGCAGCCGGCCGCGCGGGATCCACCGCGCGGCTGAGGTGGGCCAGTGCTCGGTGAACATCTGCTCCATGTCCGCGACCGTCGCGGCGGCCCGCGGCAGCAGCGGATGCCCGTGCCGGGCATAGCCCGAGGCGTAGGAAAGCACCGCACGCAGCGGTCGCGTGCCGTGGTCGCGCCCGAGCATGAGCCAGGCGTCGACCGCGCCCGGGACGGCGGCGGCCAGCGGGCCCGAGCCGGGCACGAGGTCGAGCCCGAGGCCCCGGAAGTGCTCGATCGTAGCCCCCGCCGGAGCCGTCCCCTGCCCGCACAGCACGGTCGGCGTCGGGTCGCTCGCGGTGGCGAACACGGCGGGCACCTCACCCGCGGGACCGTTGAGGTGCGGCTCGACCACGTGCAGCACGAAGGCTCCGGCGATCGCGGCGTCGAACGCGTTGCCACCCGCCTCGAGCTCGGCCATCGCCGACTGCGAGGCGAGCCAGTGGGTGGACGCCGCCATCCCGAACGTCCCGCGCAGCGTCGGCCGCGTGGTCATGCCCGTCACCGCTCGCCGCTCTCGGTCGAGGACAGGTTCCGGGCGACCGCACGGCACTGCTCGGTGGCCCGCCGCGCCCACGCCGGCGAGGCTCCGGCCAGGCCGCAGGCCGGCGTGACGACGAGGTCGCCGGCGACGGCGTCCGGGTCCAGACCGAGGACCTCGAGCGCGCGGAGCACCCGCTCGGTCAGCACCGTCTCGCTCGGCGCCGGGTCGGTGTCCGTGGACAATACGACGCCCAGCGCGACCCGCTGCCCCGCCTCGAGGGCCTCGGCGAAGACATCGAGGGCGTCGGCGTCCAGCAGCGACAGGTCGCCGGACAGGCCGCGTGCCCCCGCGCCGCGCAGCAGCCCCCACGGCGTGCCCGGCGCGCAGGAGTGCACCCACGGCTCGGTGCCCGCGCGCTCCACCACGCGAGCCAGTCCCTCGGACAGCTCGGGCGGGTGGACGGCCCGATGCCTGCCGAACCCGGACGCGGTGGGGACCGACCCCGCCAGCACGGCGGCGACGGCCGGCTCGTCGAGCTGGACGACGACGTGCTCGGCGTCGACCCGCCGGCGTACGTCGGCCAGGTGCGCCGCCACCCCCTCGGCCAGAGCCTGCGACAGCTCGCGCCGTGCGCCGTGGTCGGAGAGCACCTTGTCCCCGCGCGGCTTCTCGACCGTGGCGGCGAGGGTCCAGGGCCCGGCCAGCTGCACCTTGAGGACGCCGTGGAAGTCCTGGGCCTGCTCCTCGAGCTGGTCGAGGTCCTGGGCCAGCAGCGACCGGGCCCGACGGTGGTCGATCCCCGAGGCGTCGGTGAGCCGCCAGCCGGCCGGCTGCAGGTCGAAGCCGAGGTCGTCGATCACGGCCAGGGTGCGTCCGGTCATGGATGCGGCGGGGCCGCGTCCCGGCAGCTCGGGCAGGTAGGGCAGCTCGGGTGCCTCGCCGAGCACCACCCGCACCGCTTCGGCGTACTCCTCGGCGTCGGTGCCGGGCCAGGACCCGATGCCGGTGGCGACCGTCACCGCGACGTCCCTGCGGGGAGCGGTGAGCAGGGATCAGTTCGGTACGCCGTAACGGATCCGAGCTCACCGCCACCGGGCGACACCCGTTCGGGGCGGTGAGCGAGGATCGGTCGGGATCCTGGAAACCGGTCCTGGCTCACCGCTGCACGGCCCAGACCCGGGACGTGGACACGATCGTCGCCGAGCCGACGACCCGCGTGCCGTCGTAGATCACCGCGGCCTGCCCGGGCGCGATGCCCTGCGCCGCGTCGACGAGCTCGATCTCGACGCGGTCGCCGGTCGAGCCCGGGACCACGCCGACCCGCGCCCGGTGCTCGGCTCCGTGTGCCCGCAGCTGCACGGTCGCGTCGAGCGGACCGGCAGGCGCCCGACCGCACCAGCGCGGCCGGTCGGCGGAGATCCGGTCGATCGTGAGGGCCTCGCGCGGTCCGACGGTCACCGTGCCGGAGACCGGCTCGATGTCGAGCACGTAGCGTGGCCGACCGTCGGGGGCCGGCGTCCCGAGGTGCAGACCCTTGCGCTGACCGATGGTGAAGCCGAACGTGCCGTCGTGCCGCCCGAGCTCGTCGCCGGAACCGGCGTCGACGATCGGGCCGCCGTGGTTGGTCGCGCGGTCGCCGAGCCGCTCGCGGAGCCAGCCGGCGTTGTCGCCGTCGGCGACGAAGCAGATGTCGTGGGAGTCCGGCTTGTCGGCGACCAGCAGCCCCCGAGCCGCGGCCTCCGCCCGCACCTCGGGCTTGGGAGTGTCGCCGAGGGGGAACAGCGAGTGGGCGAGCTGGTCCTGGGTGAGCACGCCGAGCACGTAGGACTGGTCCTTGCCGGGGTCGACGGCGCGGTGGAGCTCGGTCGACCCGTCGCCGGCGGTGCGGAGCCGGGCGTAGTGGCCGGTCGCGACGGCGTCGAAGCCCAGGGCCAGTGCCCGGTCGAGCACGGCGGCGAACTTGATCTTCTCGTTGCAGCGCAGGCACGGGTTGGGCGTGCGCCCCGCGGCGTACTCGTCCATGAAGTCCTCGACGACGTCCTCGTGGAAGCGCTCGGACAGGTCCCAGACGTAGAACGGGATGCCGATCACGTCGGCGGCGCGCCGGGCGTCGTTGGCGTCCTCGATCGTGCAGCACCCGCGCGCCCCGGAGCGGTACGACGCGGGGTTGCGCGAGAGGGCGAGGTGGATGCCGGTGACGTCGTGGCCGGCCTCGGCGGCGCGGGCTGCGGCCACGGCCGAGTCGACGCCGCCGGACATGGCGGCGACGATCCTCACCGGCGCCTCACGACAGGCGCGCCCCTCGAGCGCGCTCGACGGCCGGGCCGATCGCCTCGACGAGGGCGTCGACGTCGGACTCGGTGGACGTGCGGCCGAGCGTGAACCGCAGCGAGTGCCGGGCGCCCTCGTCGTCGAGACCCATCGCGAGCAGCACGTGGGACGGCTGCGGCACGCCGGCCGAGCAGGCGGAGCCGGTGGAGCACTCGATGCCGCGGGCGTCGAGCAGCATCAGCAGGGAGTCGCCCTCGCAGTCGGGGAAGCCGAGGTGGGCGTTGCCGGGCAGCCGGAGGTCCGGGTCGCCGTGGAGGTGAGCGTCGGGCACCTGCGCGACGACGCGGGCGACCAGCGAGTCGCGCAGCGCCGCGACCCGGTCGGCGTACTCCGCCTGCACCTTGACCGCGTGCTCCACCGCGGTGGCGAAGCCGGCGATCGCCGGCATGTCGAGGGTGCCACTGCGGATGTCGCGCTCCTGGCCGCCGCCGTGCAGCAGCGGGGTCAGCGACAGCTCGCGCCGCAGCACCAGCGCACCGACGCCGTAGGGGCCACCCAGCTTGTGCCCGGTCAGGGTGAGGGCGTCGACGCCGCTCGCGGCGAAGTCGACCGGGACGGCACCGACCGCCTGGACCGCGTCGGTGTGGACCGGGATGCCGTGGGCGGTGGCGATGGCCACGACCTCGTCGATCGGCTGGATCGTCCCGACCTCGTTGTTGGCCCACATGACCGACACCAGTGCGACCGACCCGGGGTCACGCTCGACGGCCGCACGACAGGCGTCGACGTCGAGTCGGCCGCCGCTGTCGACCGGGAGCAGCTCGACCTCCGCGTGCTCCTCCTCGGCCAGCCAGTCGAGCGCGTCGAGCACCGCGTGGTGCTCGATCGACGAGACCAGGATCCGCAGGCGCGCGGGATCGGCGTCGTGCCGAGCCCAGAACAGGCCCTTCAGCGCGAGGTTGTCGGCCTCGGTGCCGCCGGAGGTGAACACCACCTCGCCCGGCCGGCAGCCGACCGCCTGGGCGATGGTCTCGCGGGACTCCTCGACGATGCGCCGGGCTGCGCGGCCGCTCGCGTGGAGCGACGACGGGTTGCCGACGTCGCCGAGGTGTGCGGTCATCGCCTCGACGGCGGCCGGGAGCATCGGGGTGGTCGCGGCGTGGTCGAGGTAGACGGTGTGGTCGGGCGCGTCGTGCATGGCCTACCCAGCGTACGGCGCGCCGGTGACGCATAGCGACTCGGCGGTCCCCGGTCTCACCCCTCGTCCAGCGCCGCCCTGGCCTCGAACAGCAGCACCGCCGCCGACGCGGCCACGTTGAGCGAGTCGGCGTGTCCCCGCATCGGGATCGCCACCCTGGTCAGGCCCTCCCGCCACTCGTCACCGACGCCGTCGCCCTCGGACCCGACGACGACCGCGGTCCGGCCGGCGCCGAGCCCGGCGGCGCGGTATGGCGTCGCACCGGCCGGGTCCGCGACGTACGCCGTGAACCCCGCGCGCAGCAAGGCGTACCGCGCGTCGCGCACGCTCGCGAAGGTCAGCACCGGCGTGGTGAGGACCGTGCCGCGGCTGGCGTCGAAGACCTTCGGGTGAGTGACGCGTGCAGTGGCGCGGGTGAGCACGAGGGCATCGGCCGCACAGGCGTCGGCGGTGCGCACCAGCGTGCCGAGGTTTCCGGCGTACTCGATGCCGTCGGCGACCAGCACGAGACGGGCGTCGTGGGTGAGCACGTCTGCGGACCGCCACCGCGGGAGCCGCACCACCGACAGCAGGGCAGAGGCCGTCGCCTCAGGGTGCAGCCCGGCCAGGACCCGCTCGGAGATCCCGAACGCCCGACGGGCGCGCGACACGACCGCCACCGCCGTGGCGGTCAGCTCCGGGTGGGGCCGCGCGCCCGGGCACCACAGGGCGGTCTCGATCACGGCGTCGCTGCGGAGCACCACCTCGTGCGCCCAGCCGCCGGCGACGGCGGTGACCTGCTCCGACCGCGGCAGCCGGTTGCGACGGGCCCGTGAGTAGCGGCGTGCGTCGTCGTGCGACGCGCCGATCGACCGGAGCCGCGCCAGGACGACCGGGTCCGCTCCGGACGGCAGCAGGGAAGTGGGGTGCGCGGGCATGGTGGGCTCCGACGAGCAGGAGTGACGTCCCGACCGCCGTCCCCGCCCTGCGCCAGAGGGTGGTGGGGTGCGGTCGTCAGGCCGCCGGTCGGCGCCTGGCTGAGGTCACTCCGTGATACCCATGTCGCTCACGGTAAGGACGTGTCGAGCGCCGCGCACCCGAATTACGACGGGCTCGGCCCGAGCACGTCTCGACTGTCGGTCCCGATCGTCAGCGGCGGTGCCCGTACATCTTGTTCATCCCGAGCCAGTCTCCCAGCCCCAGGGTGCGGGCGTACGTCGAGCAGGCGGCCAGCACGTGCTGCATGGTGAGGTTCCGGTGGCCCGAGCCGGTGTGGGCCATCCCGTAGACGTGACCCCACTCGTGGGTGACGATCCCCTCGAAGTCGTAGGTCGCGCTGCAGTCCTGCGGGATCGTCGTCGCCATGTTCGAGCCGTTGTCGAGCATCATGTCGGCCGCTGCCATCCGGGGGCCGACGTACCAGTAGCAGGTCCACCCGAGCAGGCCGCCGGGCAGGTTGCCGAAGCCGACGACGTTCTTCGTGTCGTAGGCCCCGCAGGACGGTCCGTCCGTGTTGATGTGCGGCTTGACCCGGGTGCGGCCGAGGTAGTGCGAGGCGGGGGTCCTCAACCGCGGCTTCCCGCAGGTGTTGCGGCCCTTGCGCATGTTGCCGTTGGCGATCCGGATCTGCGAGACCACCGTCTTCGCGTGGAAGCGGGCCGGCATCCGGCCGAGGTCGGCCCGGTAGCGCAGGGCGGACTTCCAGTGGTGGTGCTCGAGGTTGAACGTGCGGTCCTGGCACGCGGCCGGCGATCCCGCGCGAGCGGTCGTCGCCCGGCCGGCGGACCGGTCGGCGGTCGTGCTCCCCGCGCGCACCGAGGTCCCCGTGTTGGTCACCGTGAGCCCGTGCACCTCGCCCCGGACGCCGATGCCGTCGCCGGCGACGCTCATGCCGGCGGGCGGCACGACGACCGAGGCCCGGCCGTCGGTGACTGTGCGTCCGGCCAGGGCGCACCCGGCGGCCGAGAGCGCCGGCAGGGTCGAGACCCGGATCGTGCCCGTGGCCGGGCACCGGCTGCCGGACTGGTCGGAGGCGGTGCGGGCGGGGGCCGGCGCGGATGTGGTGGCCCCTACCAGGGCGACGGTGGTCAGGGAGGCTGCCAGGGCGAGAGCTCGTCGGGCGGTCATGCGTCCGATCCTGCCGCGGGCCGTCACGCTCACACCAGAGCGATCAGAACCTGGCCGGCAGCAGCACGAGGTCGTCTCGGTGCACCACCTCGCGCTCGTACGCCGCCCCGAGCTCGCGCCGCAGCACCGCCGAGGTCTTGCCGACCAGCGCCGGGATCTCCGCGGCGTCGAAGTTGACCAGCCCTCGGGCCACCGGCACCCCGTCGGGGCCGGCCAGGTCGACCGGCTCCCCGGCAGCGAACGAGCCCGTCGCTCCGGTCAGGCCCGCGGCGAGCAACGACGCACGGCGTTCGGTGACCGCTCGGACGGCTCCCTCGTCCAGCAGCAGCACGCCCTTGGGCTCGGTGGCGTGTGCCAGCCACAGCTGGCGGGTCGGACGCCTCCGGGTCGCGGCGTGGAAGAACGTGCCGACGGGCTCCCCGATCAGCGCCCGCTCCGCGTGGGCGGCCGAGGTCAGCACGACCGGGATCCCGGCGCCGGTCGCGATCCGGGCGGCATCCAGCTTGGTCCGCATCCCGCCGGTGCCGATGCCGGCGGCCCCAGCCCGGCCGAGCCTGACCCGCCTGAGGTCGTCGGCCAGGGCCACCTCGGCCACGAGGCGGCTGCCGACGGCCGCCGGCGGCCCGTCGTACAGACCGTCGATGTCGCTGAGCATCACCAGCAGGTCGGCGTGCACGAGATGGGCGACCAGGGCGGCGAGTCGGTCGTTGTCACCGAACCGGATCTCGCTGGTCGCGACCGTGTCGTTCTCGTTGACGATCGGCAGCACGCCGAGCTCGAGGAGCTTGGCGAACGTCTGGTGCGCGTTGCGGTAGTGGCTGCGCCGGGTCACGTCGTCGGCGGTCAGCAGCACCTGCCCGGCCACCACCCCGTGTCGCGCCAGCTCCTCGGTGTAGTGGTGGACGAGCAGCCCCTGACCGACGGCGGCGGCGGCCTGCTGGATCGGCAGGGCGCGCGGGCGCCTCGGCAGCCCCAGCGGCGACAGGCCCGCGGCGATCGCGCCGGACGAGACGAGCACGATCTCGACCCTGCGCGCCCGGGCGGCCGCGAGGACGGCGACCAAGCGGCGGAGGCGGTCGGGGTCGATCCCGCCCGCAGCGGTCGTCAGCGACGACGAGCCGACCTTCACCACGACCCGGCGGGCCGCGCCGACCTGGTCGGCGCGCGCGACCGCGTTCACGCGTCGTTCTCGTCGCCGCGGTCGATGCGCCGCGCCACGTCGGCGCGCGCCTCGCTCTCGCTGCGCCCGGGCATCGCGGCATCGATCTCCCGACGGCGCCGGGCTGCGGGCCTCGACTCCTCGAAGCGCTGGTCCTCGCCCCGGCGGCCGAGCATCTCGACGCCGGCGTCGATGCCGGGCTTGAAGTCGAAGACCACGGCGTCGTCGGGGTGCCCGATCAACACGGCGTCGCCCTCGACCGCGCCGAGCTGGACCAGCCGGGCCTCGACGCCGAGCCGGTTGAGCCGGTCGGCCAGGAAGCCGACCGCCTCGTCGTTGCTGAAGTCGGTCTGCCGCACCCAGCGCTCCGGCTTGAGGCCCCGCACGCGCCAGGCGCGTCGGCCCGGGTCCGGCGTGGGGTCGGCCGTCTCGGTCACCGTGAAGTCGTCGCCGCCGTCGACCGAGGCGGGCCGGATCACGATGCGCTCCCGCGGGGCCTCGGGCCGCCGGGCCCGGGCCGCCCGCACGATCTCGGCCATGGCGAACGTCAGCTCGCGCAGCCCCTCCCCCGAGGCGGCGCTCACCGCGAACACCGGGAGCCCGCGAGCCTCGAGGTCGGAGTGCACGAGCTCGGCCATCTCGCGGCCGTCGGGGACGTCGACCTTGTTGAGGGCGACCAGCCGGGGACGGTCGTCGAGGCCGCCGTACGACGTGAGCTCGTGCTCGATCACCTCGAGGTCGTCGACCGGGTTGCGGCCGGGCTCGATGGTGACCGTGTCGACGACGTGGACGATCGCCGCACAGCGCTCCACGTGACGCAGGAACTCGTGGCCCAGGCCGCGGCCCTCGCTGGCCCCCTCGATCAGGCCGGGCACGTCGGCGACTGTGTACGTCGTGTCACCGGCGCTGACCACGCCCAGATTGGGGACCAGCGTGGTGAACGGGTAGTCGGCGATCTTGGGCCGGGCCCGGGAGATCGCCGCGATCAGGCTCGACTTGCCGGCGCTCGGGAAGCCCACCAGCCCGACGTCCGCCACGACCTTCAGCTCGAGGCTGATCTCCAGCTCGTCGCCGGGCTCGCCGAGCAGGGCGAACCCGGGCGCCTTCCGCTTGGCACTGGCCAGGGCGGCGTTGCCCAGGCCGCCGCGACCGCCCGCGGCGACGACCAGCTCGGTGCCCGGACCGACCAGGTCGGCGAGCACCTCGCCGTCGGTCCGGCTGACCACCGTGCCGTCGGGGACCGGCAGCACCAGGTCGGCGCCGTGGGACCCGCTGCGGTGACTGCCGGCCCCGTGTCCGCCGTGCTCGGCACGACGACGCGGGCTGTGGTGGTAGTCCAGGAGGGTGGTCACCCCCGGGTCGACACGGAGGATCACCGAGCCACCGGGGCCGCCGTTGCCGCCGTCGGGACCCCCCAACGGCTTGAACTTCTCGCGGTGGACCGAGGCGACGCCGTTGCCCCCGCGCCCCGCGGCGACGTGCAGCGTCACCCGGTCGACGAACGACGGCAATGGCATCGGTGCTCCTGAAATGGACGAAGGGCGAACCCCCGGGGGGAACGCCCTTCGCTCGGTGGTCGGTGCGGGCGCTACTGGCCGGCCGGCACGATGTTGACGACCCGGCGCCCGCGCTTGGTGCCGAACTGGACGTTGCCCTCGACCAGCGCGAAGAGCGTGTCGTCGCCGCCGCGCCCCACACCGTCGCCGGGGTGGAAGTGGGTGCCGCGCTGACGCACGATGATCTCGCCGGCGTTGACCAGCTGCCCGCCGTAGCGCTTCACGCCGAGGCGCTGTGAGTTGGAGTCGCGACCGTTCTTGGTCGAGGCCGCGCCCTTCTTGTGTGCCATGGGTTTCGTCCTGTCTGAGACGTCGGGTGAGCTCGGGTGCCGTCAGGCCGAGATGTCGGTGACCTTGACCTGGAGGTACTTCTGGCGGTGGCCCTGACGCTTCTTGTACCCGGTCTTGTTCTTGTACTTCTGGATCACGATCTTGGGGCCCTTGGTCGCGCCGAGCACCTCGACGGTGACGCCGGCCTCGGCGAGCCCGGTGGCGGTGACCTGGTCACCGTCGACGGTCATCAGGACGGGCAGCGTGAGCGTCTCGCCCACGGCCGCGTCGGTCCGGTCGATCTCGATGACGTCGCCCACGGCAACCTTCTGCTGCTTGCTGCCAGCGCGCACGATCGCGTACACCGCGGTCTCCTTCATAGATCTGGTCCGACGTCCTGGTGCGCCCACCTGAGCGCACACCGCTCGACCGGCGAGCGGGCACCGAGGGGCCATGCTACGGCGTACGCGGTCGGCACCGCAAAACGCGACCGCCGACCCGACGGCAACCGGAGGACCGCCCCCAGCATCTCAGTGTCGAGAGATTCCACCAAGCTCACCAGGGGGTTCCCATGCACCTGCCCACCCGCGCGCTGGCCTCCGCCGCCGGGCTCGCCCTCGCGGCGGCCGGCCTGCTGGCGCCCGCACCGCTCGCCGCCGCGGCCTCCGTGCCCGCGTGCACCAACGCCGACCTGACGGCGTCCTACCACCACTCCGACTCCGGCATGGGTCATTCCTACGGCTGGATCGTGCTGAGGAACACCTCCGGCCACGCGTGCCGCACCGGCGGGTACGGCGGTGTCTCCTACGTCGGCGAGGGCGACGGCACCCAGATCGGCCATCCGGCGGTGCGCCTCGACCGCAGCGCGGTGCGGTCATTCACCGTCAAGGCCGGCGGGCGGCTGCGCAGCCCCCTCGACGAGGTCACGGCCCGCAACTACCCGCGCCACACCTGCCGGCCCGCGCACGTGGACGGCTTCCGGGTCTACGTCCCGAACGCCACGGCGTCGCAGTACGTCGTGCACCCCACCGTCGGCTGCCGCAACCACCACGTGCACCTGCTGTTCCAGAAGCCCTACCGACGGCCCTGAGCCGGGTCGGCACACCTACCGCTTGCGCGCGCCCTTCCGCTTGACCGGGACGTGCAGGGCCGGGGCCTCATCGGTGGGCTCCCCTCCGGCGTCGTCCCCCTCGGCCGCACCCCCGCCGTCGCCGTCCGCGCCGGCCGCGGCCTCGGCGCTCGCCGACGCCGGCGGCCCGGCCGGCCGGCTCGCCGAACGGCGGCGGGTGCGGGTCACGACGCGGGGCTTCTCCGGCTCCGGCTCCGGCTCGGACTCGGACTCCGGCTCGGACTCGGGATCGGGCTCCGGGAACGCGACGGTCTCGACCTCGGGATCGTCGAGCAGGACGATCTCCTCGCGGTCGACCTCCTCGTGGTCGACCTCCTCGTAGTCGACCTCCTCGTGGTCGACCTCCTCGTAGTCGACCTCCTCGTGGTCGACCTCCTCGTGGTCGACCTCCTCGTGGTGGCGGGCCATCGCGGCGATGTCCTTGGGCGAGGGCGTGCTCGGCTTGGCCGTCTCGGTCTCCTGCGCGCGGCCGCCCCGGCTGCGACGGCTGCGGCCCCGTCGGGGCTCCTCCTCGCTCTGCTTGGCCTCGACCGGCGCGTCCTCGATCACGACCCCGCGCCCGTGGCAGTGCGGACAGTCGTGGGAGAAGGACTCCAGCAGGCCGGTACCGATCCGCTTGCGGGTCATCTGGACCAGCCCCAGGGACGTCACCTCGGCCACCTGGTGGCGCGTGCGGTCCCGCCCCAGGCACTCGACCAGCCGCCTCAGGACCAGGTCGCGGTTGGACTCCAGGACCATGTCGATGAAGTCGACGACGATGATGCCGCCGATGTCGCGAAGCCGGAGCTGACGCACGATCTCCTCGGCGGCCTCGAGGTTGTTCTTGGTGACCGTCTCCTCCAGGTTCCCCCCGGAGCCGGTGAACTTGCCGGTGTTGACGTCGACGACGGTCATGGCCTCGGTGCGGTCGATGACCAGCGAGCCCCCGGACGGCAGCCAGACCTTCCGGTCGAGGCCCTTCTTGATCTGCTCGTCGAGGCGGTACGCCGCGAACACGTCCTGGTCCTTCTTCGGTTCGTAGCGTTCGAGCCGGTCCTCGAGGTCGGGCGCGACGTGCGCCACGTACCCCTGGACGGTCTCCCACGCGTCGTCACCCTCGATCACGAGCTTGGCGAAGTCCTCGGTGAACAGGTCGCGGACGACCTTGAGGGTCAGGTCGGGCTCGCCGTACAGCAGCTGGGCACCCGCGCTCTTGTTGGACGCCTTCTTCTCGATGTCGTCCCAGCGCGCCGTCAGCCGCTCGACGTCGCGGGTCAGCTCCTCCTCCGAGGCGCCCTCGGCGGCGGTACGCACGATCACGCCCGCGTGCTCGGGGACGATCTCCTTGAGCAGGTTCTTGAGCCGGTTGCGCTCGGTGTCGGGCAGCTTGCGGGAGATGCCGCTGGTCGTGCCGTCTGGCACGTAGACCAGGAACCGCCCGGCCAGGCTGATCTGGCTGGTCAGCCGGGCACCCTTGTGCCCGATCGGGTCCTTGGTGACCTGCACCAGCACGGTCTGGCCGGACGACAGCACGGACTCGATCTTGCGCGGCTGGCCGTCCTTGTGGCCCAGCGCAGACCAGTTCACCTCGCCGGCGTACAGCACGGCGTTGCGGCCCTTGCCGATGTCGATGAACGCCGCCTCCATCGAAGGCAGGACGTTCTGCACGCGCCCGAGGTAGACGTTGCCGATCAGAGAGGTCTGCGACTCGCGGGCGACGTAGTGCTCCACCAGGACGTTGTCCTCGAGCACCCCGATCTGGGTGATGTCGTCGCGCTGGCGGATCACCATCACCCGGTTGACCGACTCACGCCGCGCCAGGAACTCGGCCTCGCTGACGATGGGAGCGCGACGGCGACCGGCCTCGCGACCCTCGCGGCGACGCTGCTTCTTGGCCTCCAGCCTGGTGGAGCCACTCACCGCGGTGATCTCGTCGGCGGCGTTGCGGCCGCTACGGACCCGGGTCACGGTGTTGGCGGGGTCGTCGGAGCCGTTGCCGTCGTCCTCGCCCGCACGTCGCCGGCGACGCCGGCGACGCGACGAGGCGCTGCCGGACACCGCAAAGTCACCGGAGGCAGCCGCGTCGTCGCCCGAGTCGTCGGCATCGTGGGACTCGCCCTCGCCCCCGGGCTTGCGGCGCCGGCGGCCGCCGCGGCGGCGCTTGCGTCGCGCCGGGCTGTCGCCGTTCTCGTCGTCCCCGCCCTGGTCGGAGCCCGGGTCTGAGCCCTGGTTCGAACCGGCCGTCGGGGCCGTCGCGGTGTCCGGTGCCTGGAACAGGGGCGCCGTGACGGAGCCGGACCCGTCGGGCGTCTCGGCACCGGCCTCGGCCGTCTTGGTGGCCCGCTTCCGGGCCGCGGCCTTCTTCTTCGGCTGCTCCGCGGCGTCGCCGGACGGGCCCGAGTCGCCCGCCTCCCCCGGGTCCGGAGCGGCAGCGGTCTTGGCGGCGGCCCGCTTCCGGGGTGCCGCCTTCTTCTTCGGCTGCTCCGTGGACGCCTCGCCCTCGGACGGGTCGCCCGCCGGAGCACCGGCGTCGGTGGCGGGGGACGCCTTCTTCGTGGTGCGCTTGCGCGTGGCCTTCTTCGCCACCGGTGCGGCGGGTGGTCCCGCGGTGTCGGTGGTCTCGGGGGTCGCTGAGCCGTCCGCGTGATCGTCGAGCATGTCGCTCCTCGGCCCGGACGCCGCGTGCAGCCCCGGACGTGTTCGACACCGTCGGCCCGCGTGGACAGGGCCGAGGCGCAAAGCCTTCGTGGCGGCGACACCCTCCGCCGGTGCGTCGCAGTCGTCCGGGAGTCATCACCAACCGCGGTCGCCGGGCCTTGCTGGCCTGATCGCTGTCACCGACCGGACCGGCCGCGTCGCGGTCGGGTGACGACCTGGACTCAGCATGCCGAGCCGCCTCTGGAGGAGGAGGGCCGGATTGAGGTGTCGTCGGATCTCACGCTGCGGCACGCCGCACGATCGATCACGTCGAGTATCGCACACCGCAGACGAGAACCTCGCACTGTCAACCGGATAACGGATCGCCGATCGCCCCGTCCGCCGCCGACCACGGCCCCTGCTCGAGCCGGGTCACGAGCGGCGCGCCGCCCTCCTCCAGACCCCCCACCTGCCGCAGGCCGGCCAGCACGTCGTCGGGCCGGACGGCGGGCACCGTGTGCCGCAGCACGACCGTCAGCCGCGACCCCGCGCCGTACGCCGTGTCGAGACCGGTGACCTCGAGCTCGAGGACGGCTGCTCGGCTGTCGAACGTGCGCAGCCCCTTCTTGGTCATCCGCTCGACGCTGACGGTCTCGCGAGCCAGGAACGCCTCGAGGGCGCCGGTCACGGCGGCGACGGCCATCGTCAGGTCGATCTGCCACCGGCTGACCTCCAGGCGGTCCGCCAGGCTTCCGGCGGAGGCCTCGACGACCTCGAGCACGTCCAGCCCGTCGGGCAGGGCGTCGTCGAGGTCGCGGGCGATCCGGGCGGGATCGGCGTGCTCGGCCAGACCGATCTCGAGGTACTCCGCCTCACTCGCCGCACCCGTCGGCGAGGCGCCGGCGTAGGAGATGCGCGGGTGCGGGTTGAAGCCCGACGAGTAGGCCATGGGGATCCGCGCCCGCACCAGTGCGCGCTCGAAGGCGCGGCTGAAGTCGCGGTGGCTGGTGAAGCGGAGCCGGCCGCGCTTGGCGTAGCGGACCCGCAGTCGCTGGACCGGCGGCGCCTGCTGCTCGGGCTGGTCTCGCACCGGCCCAGGCTAGTGGGGGCACCGGTCAGGCAAGTGTCGCGAGGTGCTCGCGGGCCAAGGGCGAGAGGTAGATCGAGCGCACGACGTCTCCGTCCAGCCAGGCGGTGAGCTCGGCGGCCTTCGCGTCGAGGGCCTCACGGGCCGCGCTCGGGAGGTCCTCGACGAGGACGACGTCCACCGTGCCGTCCTCCTGCTGGCACCAGACCCCGACGATGCGACCGGCGTACCACGCGGTCGGGCCGCCGTTCCCGTTGCGGTCGAAGACCTTCTCGGCGTGGGCGCCGAGGTGGAAGGCGCGCTCCTCCCAGCCCATGGTCGTCGGGTCGAGCGAGGGCAGCAGGGCCGCCCACGGACCGGGATCCGGCACCGGCTCGAGGTCGTCGGGCAGGACCCAGCCGAGACCACCGCCGTCGAGCGAGACGGGCACCGCCTCGACGTCGGTCAGGGCACGACGGACGGCCGCCTTCGTGGAGCCCAGCCACCAGACCAGGTCTGTCTCGGTGCCGGGGCCGAACGTGCGGAGCCAGGCCGCCACCAGCGCGGCGTACCCCTCGGCCTCGGGGAGCGGGACGGGCGCCTCTCCCAGCCACTGCTCGGCGGCGGTCCACCGTGGGCGGGAGAGCTTCCAGCCGCCGTCGTTGGCGCCGCGCAGGACGGCTCCGGAGGCGGCCAGGGTGACCAGGACCGAAGAGGCGACCGCGACCTCGGCCTGGTAGTGCCCCTTGCCCCGGGTGACCCGGGCGTCGAGGCCGGGCAGCGCCCGGCGCACCTCAGCGGTGCTGAGCGGCCCGTCCTCCTCGATCATCCGGCGGACCAGGACGAGGTGCTCCTCGACCCAGTCGTCGCCGTCGTCGGCGAGGCCACTCGACTCCAGCTCCGTGGCCATCCGCCGCCGCTGCTGGCCGGCCACCCGGGCGCTCGCGCTGCCCCAGACGGCGGGCAGCAGCTCGCGGGGGAAGGCGAACACGGTGCGGCGCATCGCCAGCTGCTTGACGAGCGAGCGGTCGGCGTACAGCGCCCGGTCGACCTCGCCCCGGGTCGCCGCGGCGCGGGCCCACGCGGCGAGGTGCACCGACGCCGGCTCGGTGGCGTGGAGGCAGGTCATGGCGCGGGCCGCCGCGAGCGTGTCGCGCACCGGCATCGCGAGCGCGTGCCGCACGCCGAGGCGAGCTCGCCGCTCCTGGTCGTCGATGTGCCTGACCACCTCACGCACGCCGTCATCCTGCCCGAAGGCACCGACACCGACATACCGCCCGGCGATGTGACGGGCGTGCGAGCCTGGTGCGAGGATCCGGCGGTGTCCGCCGCTCGTCGCACCGCCCTCGTGCTGGTCGGACTGGTCCTCCTCTCGTTCAACCTGCGCCCGGCGGCAGTGAGTGTCGGGCCGGTGCTCGAGGAGGTGCGCAGCGGGCTGGCCCTGTCCGGGCCGGAGGCCGGGCTGCTGACGTCACTGCCCGTGCTCGCGTTCGCCGTGTTCGGCGCCCTGGCGCCGTGGTTCGCCCGGGTCGCGGGGCTCCACCGGGCCGCAGCGTCCTCGCTGGTCGCGGTCGTGATCGGGCTCGCCGGACGGGCCTCGGTGCACGACGACGTGTCGTTCCTGTTCCTGTCGGCGGTGGCTCTGGCCGGGATGGCGACCGCCAACGTCCTGATCCCGTCGCTGGTCAAGCTGCACTTCCCCGACCACGTCGGCCGGGCGACCGCCGTCTACACGACCGCGCTGGCCACCGGCCTGACCGCGGCGTTCCTGCTGACCGTGCCGGTCGCGCATGGCACCGGCAGCTGGCGTGGCGGCCTCGGCATCTGGTCGCTGACGGCCGTGTTGGCCCTCATCCCGTGGGTCGCGCTGGCCGCGCACGACCGCAACCTGGAACGCGACCGGCGCTCCATCTCCTTCGGCGCGGTCGCCCGCACCCGGATCGGCTGGGCGATGGCGGTGGTGTTCGGCCTGCAGTCACTCCAGGCCTACTCGATCTTCGGCTGGTTCGCCCAGCTCTGGCGCGACAGCGGCTACAGCGCCGAGCAGGCAGGTCTGCTGGTCGGGATCGTCGCCGGCGTCAGCATCCCGCTCTCGCTGTGGCTGCCAGCACTCTGCGCCCGGCTCGAGAACCAGACCGGGCTGATCCTGGCGGTACTCTCGTGCTACCTCGTCGGCTACGGCCTGCTCCTGATCGACGCTCACGCGCTGGCTGTCCCGGCGGCCGTGCTGGTGGGCGTCGGGTGTTGCGTGTTCCCGGTGGTCCTGACGCTGATCGGGCTGCGCGCCCACACTCCCGACGGGACCGCCGCTCTGTCGGGGTTCACCCAGTCGCTGGGCTACCTGATGGCCGCGCTCGGCCCGTTCCTGATCGGGACGATCTACGGCCGTACCGGGCACTGGACCGGACCGCTGTGGCTGCTCCTGGCCCTGGTGGTCCCGCTCCTGGCCATCGGCGCCTACGTGGGCCGGCCGGCGTACCTGGAGGACCAGCTGCGCCAGGGATGACCGGGATTCGGGCAGAGTGGTCGCGTGCCGAGCGACCACGACGACCAGGAGCCGCGCCTCGCGGTGTCGCGGCGTGCGGCCTGGGGCGCCGGCACGACGGTCGTGGCTCTCGTCGGCGTGGTCGCGGTGGCGGTCTGGGGGCTCGGCTCCTCCGCGGGCTCGCCGTCGAGCGCCCCGGCGACCGGTGACTCCCCTGTCGTCACCGCTCCGGCCTCGACCGCACCCACGCTCGAGCCGCTCCGGCGCTCGGCGCACTCCCGGCTGCGCGACCCCCTCCAGCCGGTCCGGATCCACCGAGACCCGAACTGTCCGGTGCGCCCACCGGAGATCGTGCGCGTGATGCAGTTCAACATCCACGCCGGCGTGAGCCGGTACGGCGGCGTCGGCCTGGCCCGGATCGCCGCCGAGATCTCGGCCGCGCGGCCCGACCTGGTCAGCCTCAACGAGGTCGACAGCGGCACGCTCCGCAGCGGCGGCGTCGACGAGGCCGGCTATCTCGGCCGTGTCACCGGACTGCACGCGGTCTACGGCCCCAACCTCTTCGGGTACGACGACGGCCGGTTCGGCAACGCGATCCTGAGCAGGTTCCCGGTCCGCGCGACTCACAACACCCGGTTGCCCCGGCGTCCGCACGCCGAGCCGCGCGGCCTGCTCGAGGCCTCGGTGCGGGTCGGCCACCGGACGGTGTCCTTCTTCTCGGTCCACCTGAGCCAGGGCGCACGGGGCGCGGCGCAGCGGGTGCGGCAGGCCGACGCCGTCACTCGCGTCATCCGCTCCACCGGACATCCGACGATCGTGTCCGGCGACCTGAACTCGCGCCCTGGCGACCTGCCCGTGCGGATCCTGCGGCAGTACCTGCTCGACGCCCAGGAGCAGGGCGGCTCCGGCGCCGGGCTCACCGTCCCCGAGGCCGACCCGCGCAGCCGGATCGACTACATCCTGTACGACAACGACTTCGCCGTGCTGCCCGGCAGCACCCGGGTCCTCGCCTCCGGCTCGAGCGACCACCGCTCGGTCTGGACCGAGCTCGTCCTGCGCCCGAAGGGCCAGTGCTGATACGCCGCCGCCGGCGCTCGGAGAATCCGGCACCATGACCTCGTGTCCCGTCGCGCCCTCGTGCTCTTCCTCGCCCTCGGCGTGGCGTGGGGCATCCCCTACCTCCTGATCAAGGTCGCGGTCGGCGAGGTGTCACCGGCGCAGCTCGTCCTCGCGCGCACGGGCCTGGCCGCGCTGATCCTGCTCCCGATCGCGATCGCGAAGGACGCTCTCCGGCCCCTCGTCCCGCATTGGCGGTGGCTGCTGGTGTTCGTCGTCGTCGAGATCGCGGTCCCGTGGGTGCTCCTCGGCAGCGCCGAGACCCGCCTGCCGAGCTCGACGACCGGCCTGCTCATCGCCGCCGTACCCCTCGCCGGCCTCGCGATCGCGTTCATCACCGGCCGCGCCGAACGACTCGCGCCGCAGGCCTGGGCCGGACTGGCGCTGGGGATCGTCGGAGTCGCGGCGCTGGTCGGCCTCGACGTCGGCGGCTCCGACCTCGGCGCGGTCGCCGAGGTCGGCGTCGTCGTCGTGGGGTACGCCGCCGGGCCGGCCATCCTCAGCCGGCCGCTCGCCGGCCTGCCCGGCATCGGGATCATGGCCTCCGCGCTGGCCTTGACGGCCCTGGCCTACGTCCCGATCGTGCTCCTCACCGACGGCGTTCCCGGGCCGCTGCCGTCGGCCCAGGTCGTCTGGTCGATCGTCGCCCTGGCCGTCGTCTGCACGGCCGCGGCCTTCATGCTGCTTTTCGCGCTGGTGCAGGAGGTCGGGCCGGTCCGCGCGACCACGATCACCTACGTCAACCCGGCGGTGGCGGTCGTCGCGGGCGCGCTCGTGCTCGACGAGCCGGTCACGGTCTGGACGGTCCTCGGGTTCGCGCTGGTCGTGAGCGGCTCGTTCCTGGTCAACCGCGGCGGTCGGCCCCAGACGTCG
Source organism: Nocardioides sp. (assembly GCA_025924815.1). GTDB lineage: Bacteria > Actinomycetota > Actinomycetes > Propionibacteriales > Nocardioidaceae > Nocardioides. Next base: position 14,679 of record JAICHQ010000008.1, on the reverse strand, counting down.
CCCACGGCCGAGATCGTCGACGCGGTCGCCGACGGCCGCACCTGAGCCTCCGGGCTGTCAGCCTCGCCCTTCCGCACCGCCCGCGGCCGCGTCCGCAGGTCGCGTGCGCAGCATGCCGGCGAGTGTCTGCAGCAGGGCCCAGGCCATGGTCGGGCTGCGGTGCACCAGCGGCTGGAAGTCCCACAGAGTGATGCCCTGACACACGAGCTCACCGTCGGCCGTGACCGTCGCCGACCGAGGACGCCCGTCGATGAGCGAGATCTCACCGAAGTGGTCGCCGGGACCCAGCGCGGGCCGGGGCTCGCCGCCCACGGACACCGACGCGGTGCCCGACTCGATGAGGTAGAAGGCTGCGGCCTCCGCCCCCTCCTTGATGACGGTCTCCCCGGCTGCGAACACGCGCCGGGTGAACAGCCGCGCGATGGCGTCACGATCGGACGCGGAGAGCTCGGAGAACAGCGGGACGCGCTCGAGCGCCTCGGTCGAGACCTGGGGAACGACCGGTGCGGCCGTCGATGGGACGCCGGCCGACACCGTCACAGCCCGGCACTGCAGCAGGTACAGCCGGCCGTCTGCGAACGCCCATTCGATGTCACGCTCCGTCCCGTACACCCGCTCGCAGTCGTCGGCCAGAGCCGACAGGGCACTCAGCTGCTCGTCGTCCAGGCACAGCGACTCCACCAGCTCGGCGGAGACCTTCTCGTCCACGGTCCCACCGCCCGCCACGCCGCGGATCGCGAACTCCTTGACGCCGGCGCGGCGGTCGAGCACGGAGCCTCCGCGGGCCAGCGTGAACGAGTCGGGGATGACTCGGCCGGACACCACCGCTTCGCCCAGGCCCCAGCTGGCCTCGATCATCCGTTCGTCGGCGCCGGTGATCGGGTTGCGGGTGAACATCACCCCGGCTGTCTCCGGCTGGAGCAGCGCCTGCACCACCACGCCGACGCTCGGCCTCTCGAAGACGCCGAGGCGCTTGCGATAGGTGATGGCCGAGTCGGAGTTGGCCGACCACCACACTTCACGCACCGCCGTCTCCACGTCGTCGGCCGACGGGACGTTCAAGACGGTGATGTGCTGCCCCGCGAAGCTGGCCCCGGCGCTGTCCTCGCCGACGGCTGACGACCGCACGGCCACCGGCATCGGCACTCCCACCAGGGCGTCACGCAGTGCGGCCGTGGCGACGTCGTCACCGGCCGCGATCAGGTCGACCTCCGGTCCGGACAGGGCGATCCCCGGGGGTACCGGCAGGCCGGCCCTCAGTGCGTCGCCCAGACCCAGCGCCTTCGCGCCGTACAGCGTCTCCTCGTGCGCCTCGACCAGCGGGACGATGCCGGTCACTCCAGCACCGTGACGGTCCCCGCGTCGCCGTCCACCAGGACTCGGGTGCCGTCGGGGATCCGGACGGTGGCATCGCGCGTGCCGACGACGCCGGGGATGCCGTACTCACGCGAGATGATCGCCGCGTGCGACAGCGCACCACCGGTGTCGGTGACGATCGCGCTGAGCAACGGCAGCAGGATGTTGAACGCCTCGGTGGTCGCTTCGGTGAGGAGTACGTCGCCGCGTTGGATGCGGTCGAAGTCCGAGGCACCGGCGACCCGCCGGACGATCCCCTCCCGTCGGCCCGCGCTGGCGCCCAGGCCGCGGATCACGGTCTCCTCGTGCTCCTCCTGCGAGACGGCGAACATCTCGCCCATCGCCGTGCCGATGGCGGCCAGGAGCCGGGCCATCGGCGGCGGAAGCGCCGACGGGTCGGGCATCGGCGGCGTCTCGTCGCCCAGGTGCGCCGGGGCGTCCTTCGCGGTGTAGGTCCGGTGGTAGGTGTGGCGGCCGGCCAGTTCCTCGGCCGCCGGCGCGGTCGCCCCTGCGAGCAGGGCGCACATCTCGTCGATGTCGGCGAAGACGAAGTCCTGGGGGTCGTGCAGCCGGCCACGCCCGGCGAGCCGACGACCGGCGGCCATGGCAGCCCGTCGCATCAGGCCGGAGGCCCAGATGTCGCCGTAGACACCGCGCTCGTCGCGCACCCCGTAGCCGACCCGGGCCTCCTCGAGCAGTAGGTCGTACTCGTCCCGGTGCTCCTCGGGGACGCGGCTGCGGACCTCCGCGATCTGCTCGTCGACGTCGGACGCCGCGGTGGGCTCGTCGATCGCGATCTTGATCGATCGCAGCAGGACGTCGGGAAGCTCGAGCGCGCACTGGTTGGAGATGTCGAACCCGTCGAGCAGCCGGTAGCCGACGAGATCGAGGTAGTCGTCCAGGGCCGCACCAGCGGCGCCGGGCTCGCCGCGGAGCCGCTCGAGGAGCTGCCCGGGGTCCTCGTCGGCGTCGAGGGCCGCGCGGGCCTCCGGGTCGGCACGGTAGGCCGCCACCAGTGCGGCGTGCTGGGGGGAGTCCCCACCGGAGACCTTCGACGCGCCGCGCATCAGGCCGAGGAGCTTCACGGGCGACAACCCGGTCCACCCCATTGCGTGCACCAGGAAGTCCCCCGGGGAGATCACGGCGGTGCCGGTGAAGGCCATGTGCTGCCGGATCATCGCGCTGTGGTTGGCGCGGCAGCGGCCCAGGTGCTCGACCAGCTCCTCATCGGTCAGCTGGTCGGGGTCGACGGCCTGGAGCTCGCGGTTGGCCTTCTCCGAGGCCGGCTTGCGGACCGTCTGCCACTCCTCGGCACTCTCCCGCCACAGCTTGCGCTCGAACGTCTCCGCCGCACGCCGGACGCGGTCGGGAAACGCCTCGTCCGGGACGGGCTCTCCCTGGCCGTAGGAGAACCCGTTGACGTACCTTGTCCGTCTGGTCAGGAGCGGAAGCCCGTAGAAGGCGGTCATGTCGGCGTAACCCAGGCTGAACGGCTCCGGGTGCATGTCGGCCCAGTAGGCGGTGACCGGGCGCGGGAAGTGCAGCGGGTCGAGATCCCACGGACCGGGACCCGGCGGTTCGAAGTCGGGCAGGTGCGTGTTCGAGCTGTCCATCGAGATTCCTGACTCGACGCGAGAGGGCCTCAGTCTGGATCCCGCACCTGGTCGCGCACAAGGCCCGGCCCGGACGGTGGAGGTGGCCGACGGCCTAGACCTGGACGGCGCTGATCGGGAGCAGCCGGCGGCCGGTGGGCCCGATCTGGATCTCGGTGCCCATCTCGGGGCACACCCCGCAGTCGTAGCAGGGGGTCCAGCGGCAGTCGTCGACGTCGGGGAGGGCATCGGGGTCGGCGGCGACGGCGAGGGCGTCCTCCCAGTCCGACCACAGCCAGTCCTTGTCGAGTCCGGAGTCGAGGTGGTCCCAGGGCAGGACCTCGTCGTAGTCGCGCTCGCGCGTCGTGTACCAGTCGAGGTCGACGCCGGTGCCGGCCAGCGCGCGCTCGGCGGCCGCGACCCAGCGCTCGTAGGAGAAGTGCTCGCTCCAGCCGTCGAACCGCCCGCCGTCGCGCCAGGTCTCCTCGATCACCCGGCCCACGCGGCGGTCGCCGCGCGAGAGGAGTCCCTCGATGGTTCCGGGCTTGCCGTCGTGGTAGCGGAACCCGATGGCGCGGCCGTAGCGCTTGTCCGCGCGCACCAGGTCGCGCAGCTTCTTCAGCCGCTCGTCGGTGGTCTCGTGGTCTAGCTGGGCCGCCCACTGGAACGGCGTGTGCGCCTTGGGCACGAAGCCGCCGATCGAGACCGTGCAGCGGATGTCGTTGTGGCCGGTCACCTCGCGGCCCTTGGCGATCACCTTGGTGGCGAGGTCGGCGATCTCGAGGACGTCCTCGTCGGTCTCGGTCGGGAGGCCGCACATGAAGTAGAGCTTCACCTGCCGCCAGCCGTGGGAGTACGCCGTGGCGACGGTGCGGATCAGGTCCTCCTCGTCCACCGCCTTGTTGATCACCTTGCGCATCCGCTCGCTGCCGCCCTCGGGGGCGAAGGTCAGCCCGGAGCGACGGCCGTTGCGGGAGAGCTCGTCGGCCAGGGTGATGTTGAAGGCGTCGACGCGGGTCGAGGGCAGCGACAGCGAGACGTTGGTCCCGTCGTACCGGTCGGCCAGGTCCTGCGCCACCTCGGCGATCTCGGTGTGGTCGGCGCTCGACAGCGAGAGCAGTCCGACCTCCTCGAAGCCTGAGCGCCGGATGCCGTTCTCGACCATCGAGCCGATCGTCTCGATCGAGCGCTCGCGCACCGGCCGGGTGATCATCCCGGCCTGGCAGAAGCGGCACCCGCGGGTGCACCCGCGGAAGATCTCGACGCTGAACCGCTCGTGCACGGTCTCGGCCAGCGGTACCAGCGGCTTGGCCGGGTAGGGCCACTGATCGAGGTCCATCAGGGTGTGCTTGCGCACCCGGAACGGGATGCCGGGGCGGTTGGGCACCACGGCCTCGATGGTGTGGTCGGCGGCGTAGACGACGTCGTAGAACCTCGGCACGTAGACGTTCTCCGAGACGGCCAGTCGCCGCAGCAGCTCGTCGCGCCCGCCGGGCCGGCCCTCGCCCTTCCACTCGCGCACGACCTCGGAGATCGCCAGCACGACCTCCTCGCCGTCGCCCAGCACCGCCGCGTCGACGAAGTCGGCGATCGGCTCGGGGTTGAACGCCGCGTGACCACCGGCCAATACGACCGGGTCGTGGTCACCGCGGTCGGTCGCGTGCAGCGGGATGCCGGCCAGGTCGAGTGCGTTGAGCAGGTTGGTGTAGCCCAGCTCGGTGGAGAAGCTGATGCCGAGGAGGTCGAAGTCGCGCACCGGCCGGTGGGCGTCGACGGTGAACTGCGGGATGGAGTCCTCCCGCATCACCTGCTCCATGTCGGGCCACACGGCGTAGGAGCGCTCGGCGATGATCCAGTCGCGCTCGTTGAGCACCTCGTAGAGGATCTGGATGCCCTGGTTGGGCAGCCCGACCTCGTAGGCGTCGGGATACATCAACGCCCACCGGACGGTCGGCCCGTCGCCGCCGCAGTCCCACTCCTTGACGGTGGAGTTGAGCTCTCCGCCGACGTACTGGATCGGCTTGGACACCGACGGGAGCCGGGGCTCGAGCAGGGGGAAGACGCTGACGGACAAGGACCGGACCTCACTGGGTGCTCGCGGGGTGGACGAACGCCTCAGGGTACGCCGGAGGCCGCCGAAGGACGACAATCGCCGGATGGAGGCGTTCAAGGCCGAGCGCTGCTTCGACGGCGTCCGGTTCCGACCCGACGGCGTCACGGTGCTGGTCGAGTCCGAGCAGATCGTCGGCGTCGAGCCGCTCGCCCACGACGTCCCCGACGGCGTGAGGGTCACGTCGTACGACGGGACGCTGCTTCCGGGCCTGATCGACGCCCACGTCCACCTGGTCTCCGATGCCACGCCGGGCAGCCTGGAGCGCGCCGGCTCCGCCGGCGACGACGAGCTCGACGGGACGATCGCGCGCATGCTGGCCGCGCAGGCGGCCGCCGGCGTCACCACGGTGCGTGACCTCGGCGACCGCCGCTTCCGCACGCTGGTCGCCCGGGACCGCCGGACTCCTGGTGAGCCGCGGGTGCTGGCGGCCGGTCCCCCGCTCACCGTGCCCGACGGCCACTGCCACTACCTCGGAGGCGTGGTCAGTGGCACGGACGAGGTCAGGGCCGCCGTCAGAGACCATTCCGAGCGCGGCGTCGACCTGGTGAAGGTCATGGCGAGCGGCGGGATGCTGACCTTGGGCTCCGACCTGCTCGGGGTGCAGTTCACCGCAGAGGAGCTGCGGACGGCGGTCGAGGAGGCGCACGCCGCCGGTCTCCGGGTGGTCGCCCACTGCCACTCCGAGGCGGGGGCACGGCACGCGGTCGCGGCCGGCGTCGACGGCCTCGAGCACGCCACGATGCTGACCCGTGACGGAATCGCCGTCCCCGGCGACCTGATCGCCGAGATCGCCCGGCGGGGGCTGACCGTCGACCCCACGCTCGGCTTCGACCCGGCGGGGGTCGTCCCGCTCGACCAGGCACCCCCTCACGTGCGGGAGGTGGTCGCCCGGGTCGGGATGACGCCGGCAGAGGTCGCCGTACGCCGCGCCGAGCAGATCGCGCGACTGCGCGAGCACGGCATCCGTCTGGTCAGCGGCCTCGACGCCGGCGCCGCTCCCCCGAAGCCCCACGGCGGGCTCTGGCGCGCGATCGTCCAGCTCCTCGACGCGGGATACGGCGCGGACGAGGCGCTCTCCACGTCGACGTCCGTCGCCGCCGACGACCTCGGGATCGGTGGTACGACGGGGCGGTTGGTGCCGGGTCTCGCGGCCGACCTGCTGGTCGTCGACGGCGACCTCCGGCAGGACCTCACGACACTCGGCGCCCCCACCGCCGTCCGGGTCCGCGGCACCGCCGTGCTGGGTTGACCCTGCAGGGGGACTTCAGTCCACCGTGTCGGCGAGCTCGTCGAGGGCCGCCCGGGCCTGCGTCAGGGACGTCTCGGCATAGGCGATCATCGACTCCAGACCCTCCGCGCCGAAGCGGTTCGTGACGCCGTCGACGGCCTCGGCGATGGCCGGGTCGACCTCCGATGCGGATGGATCCGGCCGGTCCGGTGTGTCTGTCGAGTCCGAGCTGCTCATGGCGCCCATCCAAACACAGCAGGCGCTCGGGCCCGCCCCTCAGCCCTTGACGTAGGAGAGCTTCTCGCAGACCAGTCCGCCGCGGAACCGGAGCACGTCGACCCCCCGGACGTGTCCCGGCGTCCCGTCGTCGCCGATCCAGTCGAACCGCCAGCGGAGCGAGCCGCGATCACCGGCGGCGTAGGACTCCTCCTCGGTGAACGCCGCACCGCGGGTCTGCTCGAACAGCTCGTCCCAGACCCCGCGCACCGCCTCCGCGCCGGCATGGCGTACCCCGTCGGGAGCCGGCCCGGTCGCCTCGAAGACGCAGTCGTCGGTCATCGACGCCATGATCGCGTCGACGTCGCCACGGCCGAAGGCAGCGGAGAACCGCGCGAGCCCGGCATGGGTCGGTCCCCAGTGCGAGTCCCGGCCGGTGGCCGCGAGCAGCTCGGACTGCTGCCCCCCGTGGGAGACCGCGCGCGGGCCGATCACGCCGGCCGCGCGATAGAAGTCCTCTCGCCCGGCGAAGAACTCGGCAAGCTCGGTGACCAGGTGCGGGTCGAGCCGGGTGTCCCCGCCGCAGGCGGCGGCGAGGTCCCAGCTGTGCACCAGATGGTCGGCCGCGAGCTCGTGGACGTAGTCGACGACCGGGATGTCGCCGTACGACACGTGGACGACGCCGGCCTCCGGCAGTCTCTCCGCGACCCGGGTGCTCGCCTCCCGGGCCGCTGCGAGAGCCGACCCGACCGGGTCGTCGCCGAGAAGGTCGCCGTCCAGTCCGTCGCCGACCTCGGCGAGGGTGGCGCCGCCCACGAGCCGCAACGTCCAGAGGTCCTCCCCGACGACGTGGTTGACCAGGTCACGCACGGCCCACCCCCGACAGGGCGTCGGCGCCTCCCACTGGTCGGGCGCCACGGCGTTCACGCGGTCGGCCCAGGTCTCGACGGTCCGGTGGTAGAGGGTGTTGAGGTCCATCAGCGTCTCCCGCCCTGTCGGCAGCCCCCGGCCCGAGACGCTCGATCGGGGCCACGACCATGCTGGCACTCGCGGGCCCGGGTGGGAACGACCACGGATGACGGATGTGTGACGGCGCCCGTGCTACAGCTGCTCGGTGACCGGCGCCGTCGGAGCGGCCTCGGAGCGTACGGCGGCGGCCGCCGAGGTCGCGCGCAGCTCGACGTGCGGCATCAGCCAGAGCACCAGGAAGCCGAGGGCCATCAGCAGCCCGGCCAGCAGGAACACGCCGTCCATCGAGTCGGCGAACCCCGCCTTGAACGGATGGGCCAGGGCGTCGGGGAGCTTCTGGATGAACGAGGAGTCGTCCTGCACCTGGGCCACGGCTCCGTGGTGTCCGGGATGGAGGATCGACTCCGCGACGCCCCGCGCGACCGGGTCGTGGCCGGTCGAGGCCTGGGCGACGGCGGAGCGGAACACCGGGTCGTGCGACTCGTTCCCGATGGCCTGGTGGATGTGGTCGCCCACCGTGGCGAACAGGAGCGTGATGAAGACCGCCACGCCGATGGTGCCGCCGATCTGCCGGAAGAACGTGGCCGACGCGGTGGCGACGCCGATGTCACGGGGCGGCACGGCCGACTGGAGGATCAGCAGCAGCGGCTGCATGCAGTTGCCGAGCCCGTAGCCCAGGAGCAGCATCACGGCCATCACCAGGACCAGATCGGTGTCGGCGGTGATCCGGCTGAGGAGCAGCAGAGCCGCAGCCGCCAGTCCGGAGCCGAAGATCGGGAAGCCGCGGATGTGGCCCGTGCGTGAGATCACCTGGCCGCTGATGATGGACGCGCTCATCATCCCGACCACCATCGGCAGCATCAGGAAGCCGGACTCCATGGGCGAGGCGCCGTGGACGATCTGCATGTACAGGGGCAGGATCATGATGCCGCCGAACATCGCGATGCCGACGACCAGGCTGGCACCGATGCCCACCGAGATCGAGCGGACCCGGAACATCCGGAGCGGGAGCAGCGCCGCGTCGTGCATCCGGAGCTCGACCGCCACGAACGCCGCCAGCCCGGCGACCGCGACGACGAAGCAGGCCAGCGACCGGCCCGACGTCCAGCCCCAGACCCGGCCCTGCTCGAGCACGGTGAGCAGGGGCACCAGGGTGACGATCAGCGACGCCGCCCCCCACCAGTCGATGCGCGTGTCGCGGCGCTCGTGCCGGACGTGGAGGGTGCGGTAGACGACGTACAGCGCGGCGATGCCGATCGGCACGTTGACCAGGAAGACCCAACGCCAGCCGGTCAGGCCGAGGATCACCGCGTGGGAGGCGAAGAAGCCGCCGATCACCGGGCCGAGGACGCTCGAGGTGCCGAAGGTCGCCATGAAGTAGCCGGTGTAGCGGGCCCGCTCACGCGGGGAGACGATGTCGCCGATGATGGCGAGCACCAGCGTGAACAGGCCGCCTGCCCCGATGCCCTGGACAGCCCGGAACGCCGCGAGCATGTACATCGACGTCGCGAAGGAGCACAGCGCCGAGCCGGCGATGAACAGCGAGATCGCGAACATGAACAGCTTCTTGCGACCGTAGAGGTCGCCGAGCTTGCCGTAGATGGGCGTCGCGATCGTCGAGGTGATCAGGTACGCCGTGGTCACCCACGCCTGGATCGAGAGCCCGTGCAGGTCGTCGGAGATGGTGCGGATCGCGGTCGAGACGATGGTCTGGTCGAGGGCGCCGAGGAACATGCCCATCATCAGCCCGGTGATGATGGTCAGGATCTGGCGGTGGGTGTACTCCCCGGTCTCGGACGGCGCGAACGACGCGCCCGGGGAAGGGGGCTCGGCTGGGGTCGACATCGGGATCGATCCTATCGGTTGCCTGGAGCAACCGATAGCGGATTGATGGCGGTCAGCGCGGGATGAGATGGGTCTCGCGGACCGGTCGTGCGTAGCGGGTCGGCAGGGAGGCCGTCGCGCGGAGGTGGAGGTTCTGCAGGAGCCCGACGGCGAGCATCCCCGCGAACATCGAGGAGCCGCCGTACGAGACGAAGGGCAGGGGGACACCGGTGACCGGCATGATCCCCAGGCACATCCCTATGTTCTGGAACGCCTGGAAGCCCAGCCAGCAGGCGATGCCGGCCGCCGCGACGCGGCCGAAGAGATCGGTCGACATCGCCGAGATGGCCAGCGCCCGCCAGATGACGACGCCGAGCAGCGCGATCAGGATTCCGGCGCCCACCAGGCCGAGCTCCTCGCCGGCGACGGTGAAGATGAAGTCGGTGTGCTGCTCGGGGACGAACCCGGAGCGGGTCTGGGAGCCGTGGAAGAGCCCCTGCCCGAACCACCCGCCGTTGCCGACGGCGATCCGCGCCTGCTCGGTGTTGTAGCCAGCACCCCGCGGATCGAGGTCGGGGTTGGTGAACGCCAGGAAGCGGTCGACCTGGTAGGGCTTGAGCAGGTGTCCGGCGAACGCCGTCACGGCGGCCGCGCCGCCACCCAGGGCGAGGAGGGCCAGCCACCGTCGCGGCGCCCCCGCGACGGCCAGCACCCCGAAGACCGTGGCCGACAGCACCAGCAAGGTGCCCAGGTCCGGCTGCAGCATGATCAGCGACGCCGGCACCCCGGCGACCAGCAGCATCCCGACCACCTCCACGGCGCCGACGCGCGTACGCCGGCCCTCGTTGCGCTCGGCGACGAGCAGCGCCATCCCGATCACCACGGCGAGCTTGGCCAGCTCCGACGGCTGGATCGACATCCCGGCCAGGTCGATCCACGACCGCGAGCCGTTGACCGTCGTCCCCATCGTCAGCACGAGCACCAGCCCGCCGAGGGCGGCGACGTACACCAGCGGCGCGACGATCCGCACCCACCGGTGGTCGGTGGCCATCACCACCACCATCAGCACCAGCCCGATGCAGACGTTGACCAGCTGCTTGCGGAGGTACGCCGTGGGGTCGCCGCCGGTGAGGTCGTCGCGGTGCGACGTGGCCGACCAGACCAGCAGGGTGCCGAGGACGAGCAGGCCGAGCACGGCCAGCATCAGGATCCGGTCGATGCCGGGGTGGCGCAGGCGTCCGTTCACGGGGTGCTCCCTGTCGATCGGGGGCCTGTCGCCCGTGGCTTCGGCGGCAGGATCGAGCCGTCCGGCTGGAACGAGGGCAGCGCATCGGGGGCGACGACCCCCGGGATCAGCGCGTCCCGGGTGTCCACCGCCGAGCCGTGCACGCCGTACAGCGACTCCCAGATCTTGCGGACCCAGGGACCGGACGTGCCCGACCCGGTGCCGGCCTGGGTCACCATCATCAGCACGACGTAGTCGTCGTCGTAGGAGGCCACCCACGAGGTCGACTGCTTGCCGTAGACCTCCGCGGACCCGGTCTTGGAGCGGATGTGGATCCGGTCGAGCGGGAAGCCGGTCATCTTCCAGGCCATCGTGCCGGTCTTGGCCGTGCCCAGCAGCGCGTTGGTGACGTACGGGATCGCGTGCGCGGGGTCCTTCACGTGACCCTGCACCGCAGGCTTGATCCGCCTCACGACCTGGCCGCTCGGGCTCACGATCGCCTTGGCGATCCGGGGCTCGTAGAGGGTGCCGCCGTTGGCGAGCGCGGCGTACGCGCGCGCGAGCTGGAGGGGGGTGACCAGGGTGTCGCCCTGGCCGATCGCGAAGTTCACCGCGTCGCCGGCGCGGTAGTAGTTGCCCTCGAGGCAGAACTCGTGAGCGAACAGCTTCAGGAAGCCGCTCGTGCCGGCCGGCGGCTTCTTGTCGATGCCGCAGTAGTAGCTCTTCATGGACTTCCAGTACGCGAGCTTCCACTTCCGGTCGGCGATCCGGCCGGGGGCCTCGCCGGGCACGTCGATCCCGGTCGGCCGGCCGAAGCCGAAGGCCTCGGCCTCGCCGACCAGCGGGTCGCGGGCGTGCACATCGGTCGGGTCGCTGCCGTACTTCTGCCAGAAGTGGTAGCCGACGCGGTAGAAGAAGGTGTCGCACGAGATCTGCAGCGCCTTGGCGAAGTCGATCATCCCGTAGGAGGCCGACTCGTAGTTGTGGAAGAGCCGGTTGCCGACCTGGAAGCCCGACGAGCAGTCGAGCCGGGTGTTCGGTCCGAGGCCGTTGTTGAGCGCGCCGACGGTCATGATCGGCTTCCACGTCGAGCCCGGCGCGAACTGTCCCTGGTAGGCGCGCGCCAGCAGAGGGTCGCCGGCCTTCGGCGAGTACAGCCGGGCCAGCTGCGTGGGGCTGATCCCGCCCACCCACTGGCTCGGGTCGTACGTCGGCTGGCTGGCCATCGCGACGACGCGTCCGGTCTTGGCCTGCAGCACGATGGCGGCCCCGGAGTCGGCGCGGTAGTTGCGGTGCGTCACCGGGTCGTACGTCGCGCGCGCGGTCGTGATGGCGTCGTGCAGCGCGCGCTCGGTCGCGCTCTGCACGCGCGCGTCGATCGAGGTCACGAGCGTGTCGCCCGGGTGTCCCTGCACCTCGCCCTCGTCGCCGAGCACGCGGCCCATCGAGTCGACGGCGACCTTCTGGTAGCCGGGGCGGCCGCGCAGGTAGCGATCGTACTCCTGCTCGATCCCGGCCCGGCCGACGGTGCTGGCGCCGTTGACCGACGTGTCGTGGTCCTGGGTGGCCTGCTTCAGCTCACCGGCAGTGATCGGGCTGAGGTAGCCGACGATGTCGGCGAGGTTCACGCCGTACGGGCTCGGGTAGGACCGCACGCTCTGCTGCCGGGCCAGCACGGCGGGGTAGTCCTCCTGCTGCTCGAGGATCCGCAGCGCGACGGACTGGCGGACGTCGGTCGCGATCGGGACGGGCTGGTAGGGCGAGCCGTTCCAGCAGCGACCGCGCACGCTGCCGGGGTCGCCGCAGGTCACCAGTGCCTGCTCGATGCGCCTGGGCGACGTGGAGACCGCGTCGGAGAGCCGGCGCAGTGCGACGTGGCGGGCATGGGGGGTGAGCTTGCCGAGCACGGTGCGGTCGACCGAGACCACCCACGCGGTGCGGTTGGCGACCAGCGGTCGGCCCTGGTCGTCGACGATCAGCCCGCGCTGCGGCTGGACCACGACCTCGCGGAGCGACTGGGAGGCCGCGGCCTGGCGGTAGGAGTTGCCGGAGACGACCTGGAGGTAGTACAGCCGCGCGAACAGCGTCGCGAACAGCGAGAAGACCAGGACCCGGACGACGATCAGGCGCAGCCGGGAGCGATCGGTGGTCTGCCTCATCGCGCGCCCGCGGGCTCCAGCCGCGTGAGCAGGCGCATCACGCCCGGCAGCACGAGCGGCGTCAGCAGCACGTTCCACAGCAGCGACACCAGGAGCACGCGCACGAGGTCGCCCGAGCCGGCCACAGCGTCACCGAGCACCAGCCCCGTCAGGGCGTAGACCGACGTCCCGACGAAGGAGGAGGCCGCGACGGTCGCGATCACGGTGGTCACCGGGGTACGGGTGTCCTGGCGCATCAGCCCGGCGACGTACCCGACCACGACCAGGGCGAGCGCCCAGCGGCCGACCACGTGGTCGGCCGGCGGTGCGAGGTCCAGCAGCAGCCCCGCACCGAACCCCAGGGTGGCTGCGAACGCCGGGCCGCGGACCAGGGCCGCGGCGACGACCACGAGCAGGCAGAAGTCCGGGACGATCCCCTCCCACGCCACGTGCGGGAACACCGCGACCTGCAGCACGAGCGCCACCACGACCAGCGCGGCGGCGACGGCGACCCGGACCGACCTCACTGTGCCCTCCGGTGAGCTCGCAGTTCGCCCGCAGCCTCACGGCGACCGCGGACGGTCAGACCGACGCGCGCTCTCGCTTCGCTCACTGCAGCCTCCCGTCGGCCTCGATCACGCCGCGGTCGCTGTGCGTCCCCGACGGCACGACGACGCCGACCAGGTCGAGGGCGGCGAAGTCGACGAACGGCGAGATGACCGCACGCTGGGACGACTCGCGCAGGCTGGCGTAGACGGCGGTGACCCGGCCGATCGGCACACCGGAGACGTACGGCGCGCCGCCCTGGCTGCCCCAGGTCACGATCGTGTCGCCCTTGGCGGGAGCCTCGGACTGGTCGACCAGCTGGAGGTCGAGGGTGCCGTGGTCGCCGAGGCCGCCGCGGCCCTCGAGGAAGCCGACCTTCATGGAGGCGCCGACGCGGCCGCCGACGACCGACTCGGTGTCGACGATGAGCAGGACGGTGGCGGTGGTCGGCGTCACCCGCAGCACCCGGCCGACGAGGCCGTCGTCGTCGAGGACGGTCTGGTCGGGCTGGACCCCGGCACGAGACCCGGCGTCGATGGTGACGGTCCGGGAGAACGACTGCGCCGGGCCGTAGGCCACCACGCGGGCCGGCACCAGCGCCCGGCCGAGGGTGTCGGCGGCGGAGGTGAGGCCCTGGAACTCCGCGAGTTGGTTGCGCTGGTACTGCGAGGCCGCCTGCTGCGCCCTCAGCCGGGAGTTCTCCGACCGGAGGGCGGCGACGTCGCGGTGCAGGTCACGCGTGGAGGTGAACCAGGCGCCGAGGGCGGTGACCGGCCGCACGACCGACGACGTACCGGCCTCCACCGGGCCGAACACCGACCCCATCGCCTCGCGCGCGGGCTCGAGTGGCGACCCCGCCCCGGGGTGATGGTCCAGTGTCATCAGGGTCAGGCAGGCCAGGACCAGCGCGAACATCCGTGAACGCAGGCGGGAGCGGTCGGCCCGCTGGTCGGACGAGTCGGGCCCCGGGCGCAGGGGACGATATCCGCGCAGCAGGCGGGAGACGGGGCGGCGGGACGGTCGTGGGAGCCGCATCAGTATCGCCGGCGCTCCGAGACCAGGACCTGCTGGAGGCCCTCGAACTCCTCCACGCACTTCCCGGCACCCCTCGCCACGCTCGACAGCGGGTCCTCGGCGACGTGGACCGGCATCCCGGTCTCGTGTCGCAGCCGTTCGTCGAGGCCGCGCAGCAGGGCACCGCCCCCGGTCAGCACGATGCCCCGGTCCATGATGTCGCCGGCCAGCTCGGGCGGGGTCTGGTCGAGCGTGGTCCGGACGGCGTCGAGGATCGCGTGCAGGGGCTCCTCGAGCGCCTTGCGGACCTCCGCGCTGGAGACCAGCACCGAGCGAGGCAGGCCGCTGATCATGTCGCGGCCGCGGATCTCGGCCTCGGGCTCGTCGTGGGTCGGGAACGCCGAGCCGAGGGTCATCTTGACCTCCTCGGCGGTGCGCTCGCCGAGCATGAGGCTGTG